>JAIPIE010000012.1 GCA_021734825.1 Patescibacteria group bacterium | reverse complement strand
AGTTAAAATCTTAGAAGAAAAATTTGGTGTATCATCTGCTGCTCCAACTATGATGGCTGCTCCAGCTGCCGGTGGCGCTGCTGTTGCTGAAGAGAAGGACGCTTTTGATGTCGAATTAACTGAAGCTGGTGCTAGCAAAATCAACGTTATTAAGGTTGTGCGCGAAGTAACAGAAATGGGCTTAAAGGAAGCTAAAGATTTAGTTGACGCTGCTCCTAAAGTTTTAAAGGAAGGCTTAAAGAAGGAAGAAGCTGAAGCTTTAAAGAAGAAATTAGAAGAAGCTGGTGCAAAAGTAACTTTGAAATAAATTTACTCTAAACGAAATAAAAAATCCCTCGTAAAGCCTACTGGCCACGGGGGATTTTTTTATTCAGAAACAAAAATAACAGAACAACGATTATAGTTTCAACTGATAAATAGAGTCATCATTTAAAATATAGGCGGTCTTAAAATCAGCGCTAAAACTAAAATCTTTAATATTATTTAAGGTAGCTAACTGATATTGATGAATTAAACTTCCATCTACATTAAATAAGAACAAGCGCTTACTTGATTTATCAAAGATGGCTAATTTTGAATCTACTAGTTTAAAGATTGAGGCACTGCTTAAGACTGGATCAACGCTAGCTAAATTAAAATCTTGCTTAACTCCACGTTTATACTTATCCATGCTGCCGTTATCCCGTAATACATAAATATCACTGCTAACCGCAATGCTAATGGCATCACTTAGGGGAGTGTTGGCTTTCATCCAAGCAGTTTTAGCGCCATAACTTGAGCCCTGGGCTGTTAACTTGTAGACTTGATTAGCTTCTGGCATTAACAGATAAAGAGGTTTACCACTAATATCATAAAATTGGAAAGAAGCAATATAATCGTCGGCGCCGACACCACTAAGATTCAGAGCTGTGTTTTTTCCTGCCTTAGGATCAACACTAATTAAGTTATTGTTATTTAAGTAATAAATTTTATCATCAAAAGCGACAGGTTGATCTAATGACACAATGTCTCCGCTTAAAAGAATTGAATCCTTCTCCTTAGAATTTAAATCTAGGGAATAGATTGCTTTACCGGCTGGATCGGCGACATAAGCTTTATTATCAAAAATAAGTAGATTTCTAGTCTCTGCCGCCGGGTTATAATCCTGAAAATTACCAATCATTTCCAAACTATCAACTTTAGTTAATTTTTGTACCTGATCTCGTTGTTTTTCAATAGCGCCAAGAAGGGAGTTACGTAAATTAATTTGAGCCTCACCTTTCACTTCTAATGCATCTAAGGCGATTATGCTCTCTCCAATTAAAGTTTTAGCACCTTCCTCATTATTATATAAGAGATAGGAATCAATCATTGATTTTTTCTCTTCTAGGGCGGCAATTTTTTCATGAAACAGAGCTGCCTCTGCTTGTTTACGGTTATTTATAGAGCTCATAATAACGCTAACAAGCAAAACAATGAAGGTTAGAGAGAGTAATGTGATCATTAAGCGATTACGCGAGTTCAATGATTTTAACCAAGTCTTAACTTTACTCAATATATTACGCCAGAATTTTGGGTTAAATAAATTAAGTAAGGTTGCGCCAACAGCACTTAAGGTAGATTTTAAATGAGAATGGCTACGACCAAAACTAATCTTTTCTTTAATCATCTTCGCAGCCGAGATGGTTTTTTGTTTATTTAAAGAAGCTAACGACTTAGCTGGAGTGATTGATTTTAAATTAACATTTTTTCCTACCTTATGATTTACTTTCTTCCAAATTTTACTAAATTTTTTCCAATTAAATAAACCTGTCGGGGCAAGCATTTGCTCTGTTCTTTTTTCAGTGGAGTTTAGGTGTGAGATGGAATGATGAGCTGACTGATAGTCTTCTTCCAAGACATCTTCTTTTTGTGCCAAATCACTACTACCTATAGTATTTTTGATGATAATCCCTAAAAAGGGTACATAGGAATTAAGCTTTGATAAGGTGGATTTAATTTGTTCAGATGCGACCATCGGCGGTAATTTAGTAATAATATTAATTAAATCTTTATTAGATAAATACTCAGGTAAAGCCTCGTTGCAAAAGATAAAATAAGCTGATGGAGGAATTTCACCGCTAATCACTGAGGCAAAGAATTTAGGGCCAGTAGGGTTAATATTGTCGCTTGGAGCGGTGCTATCAGCAGCGCTACTTTCAACATTAATAAGCTCAAAATCATTCTGACGTTTAAAAATTAAAAAAGATTTATTGCGCCCGAAATTTGAAAATAAAAGTTTATCTTCAAAAATAACGCCTACACTAAAGTTTGTATCTTCTGGTTTTAATTTAATTCGATCAGCGGCCAAAAAATCTAACAAGGCTTTATTTAACTTAGTTAGGGCGGCTTCAAAAATATTATCAAGACTTAAACCTTCAATCTTATCTTGTAGGAATAACTTCTCGTCATTGTAATAAAAATCCTCTAGATTGCTGATAACGAAGTCAACTACTTTTTTCATGTCAGTTTTTTTGCCATCTATTTCTGCCAAAAAAAATAATTTTCCGGCTAGGTTCTCTTTAATGGCATCCGGCTGACTAACGAAAACCTCACGGCTACCAGTTTGATGCTTGCCAGCGTTCAAAATTAATGAAGATATTTTATATTGCATATGTAAATATTTTGCGCTAAATGCGCCCATTTTATTTGACTATTGACCATTTCTATTATACTATAAATACAGAAAGAAATAAAGGGAAGCTAAAAAAAATAAGCAAAAAACCTTTGTTTTTATAAAAATATTTATTTAATATTTAAGCTTATGTTAGCTCGTATATTTGGATCTAATGCCCGCGTTAAGATGCTGAAAACTTTTTTGGGCAAGCCTGAACAAAAATATTATACTCGACAATTATCACGTGACTTAGAATTACAAGTGAATTCTGTGCGTCGCGAATTGGAGAATTTACACAATATTGGTCTAATCCAAGAAGAGGGGACCGATGATATGCTCTCTGCTGAGGAGGGCAGTAAAACAACTAAGACCGCAAAAAATGATAAAAAATATTTTGTGGTAAATTATGATTTTTTATTGTTTCGTGAACTGAAGAGCCTATTTGCTAAGGCTAATTTATTATCTTGTCAGGATTTTTTAAAGAATATTGATGATGTTGGTAAAATTACGCACCTTTGGCTTAGTGGCATATTTACTGGGGAAACAAAAGCTCCAGTGGACTTACTTCTTGTTGGTAAGGTTAATAAGACACAGCTACTACAAAAAATTAAAGTTTTAGAAGAGGATTTGGGCAAGGAAATTAATTTTACTATAATGGATGAAAGTGAGTATGAGTATCGCACTGATATTAATGATATCTTTTTATACAAACTTAAACAGTGTCACACTCTTCATGAAATAGATCGCGAAACGAAATCATAAATTTTCTTTATGAAATATAAAGCGCAATTAATATATGTGCGGGTATTAAGTTTAAGACTATTTTTAACTGTCTTGGCTTTATTTTTTTTAGCTCTAATTTTAAGCATTATTATTAGTTGGCAGAGCTGGCGTTCCTTTGCAGCCAATGCTTTAATAGCTAAAAATCAATTAAGCAGCGCTCTAATAGCATTACAAGCAAAAGATTGGCCAGAAGCTAAAAGTCAGTTATTAGTTGCTCAAACTTCATTATTACAAAGTCAGAGTGACTTAAGAGATCTACGGGAAAATTGGTTTCCGGCTAAATTTAAAATGGCTAATTCTCAACTTAACGATCTAAAAAATTTAAATGACACTGCTCTCATTTTAACTCGAAGCGCTTTACAGGTCAGTGAATTGGCCCAAAATTTAAGTGCCGCCGACTTTGTTGGCACTGATAATTTTAACGACTTACAACTTAGTCAAAAAGAGGCCTTTATGCAAGCTCTAATTGCTCTAGAACCAGAACTAAACGGCCTTAAGGCAAATCTTGACCTAGCTCTTATTAATCTTGACCGTATTCATCCTTACGGTGTGCTTTGGCCAATTAAGGGCCAGATAAGTGAATTACGAACGCAAATAGATGCTGGACATAAAATTATTAGTGAATCTTTACCTATTCTTAAGCTTTTGCCAGCTTTTAGTGGCTACCCACAAACAACTCACTACTTAATTATGTTGCAAAATAACGATGAATTGCGACCGACCGGCGGGTTTTTAGGAAGCTATGTGCGTCTTGATATCGCTAATTTTGGAGATATTGAACGTCTAGAAGCGGACGATATATATCATCTTGATATGCCCGCTATCGGCAAGACAGAATTTGAAGCACCGGCGGCTATAAGTAAATATTTAAAAGTTGACAATTGGTACTTACGTGATGCAAATTGGTCGCCAGACTGGCCACAATCAGCGCGACAAATTCAAACGATGTTTCAGGCCGAAAGTCCCGCCGCCGCCATAACCGAGCCTGAGTTAGATGGAATTCTAGCTATCACACCTGATTTTGTGGCTAGCCTGCTACGTATTACTGGTCCTATCACTGTTCGTGATCAAGCTTATGCTCCAGAAAATATGCAAGCTTTATTGCAATATAATGTTGAAGTTGCCTACAAAGACGAGGATATTTCTTCTTGGGATCGTAAAGACATTATTAATGAATTGATTAATGCCTTACGTTATAAATTAACACAACTTCCGCTCAAGCGTTATCCTGAATTATTAAATAATTTATACGCCAGCATTAACCGCGGTGATCTCTTAATCTACTTTAATAATCCACAAAGACAATTAATAGCCAAAGAACTTGGCGCTAGTGGTGAAATTGTTAATATTCAAGGAGATTACTTAATGGTAGTTGACGCTAATTTGGCCGCTTTTAAAAGTGATGCTGTCATGAAAAAAAATATTTCTTACCAAGTAAACCTGGAGGCAGACAAAATCTCTGCCTTGCTACGTTTAAATTATCAACACAATGGTGGCTTTGACTGGCGCACCACTCGTTATCGTAGTTATACTCGAGTGCTCGCACCGCTCGGCAGTGAATTAAAGAATATTACGGGGATTGATAAAAATAGTGATGACTTTATGAGTTATGATGATACCAGTTTAGGTAAGCATGTTTTTGGCTTTTTTTGGAGCATCGAGCCAGGACAAAGCCGAACCTTACAACTTGAATATTATTTACCGAGCAATATTAGCGCTCACCTTCAAAAGAATAATCTGTATACTCTTTTTGTTCAGCGCCAACCTGGTAGCCAAATAGACGGTTTTTCTTTAGATATCAAGACAAACAAGGAAATACTCAAAAGCAGCGCTCTTAATTTAAATGCAGAACCAAGTAAAAATGGGGCTTACTGGACAAGTAAACTAGAACGCAGTCAATCTTTTCAAGTATTGACAAAATAGATAAAAATAGCATATAATCTTAGTGCGACTAACCTAATGTCAAAAGATTAATCATCTAGACATTGGCGTCGATTTCTTCAATCCCATCAAAGGGAATAAGGTCCTAAAGGCATTTAATGTCATTAGGGCCTATTTTTTGACAAATTTAGAAAAATGTAGTAAATTAAAGAACATATAATAAACCAGTTCATTAAAAAAGGAGAAACAATGAAGAAAATATTAGTCATTACATTAGTGATAATGCTGGGCTTAAATACACAAGCTCAAATAAAGACTGCCGTCTATTGGACAGCGTCTACAATAACAGAGAATATGGTTAATATTTTAGCTCGCGATAGCCTATTAATAATAGATGTCGAAAACTTTAATAATAACCCCGAACAGATTGAACAAATAAAGAAACTCAATCCAAGTATCATCACCTTGCTCTACATTAACCCCATGGAAATGTGGGACAGAATCATTGAAGGTAGGGAATTACAAAATAAACTCAAGGAAGAAATGCCAGAGCAGTTTATTTTAAAAAAAATAGATGGATCACCTTTAGTCTTTTGGCCGAACATGCACATGATGAATATGAGTATGCATTGTCCGAGAGTCAAAGAAAAGAGATACATAGATTTTTACGCTGAGTGGCTTAACAAGCAAATCGCTCAAATGCCTACAACTAAGGGAATCTTTATTGATAACGGCACCAGCACAATTAGCTGGATGAGTGATAAGATTGATGCTGATAATGACGGCAAAGCTGATTTGCCCAAGGCTTTGGATATCTCTTGGCGCTCAGGCATGATTGAATTTATTGCTTTATTGAGAAAAGATAAGGCCAAAAATTTTATTATTGTTAGCAACAAGGCGGATAAACACTTATTTTTTGCCAACGAGGGCGTGATGTTCGAAAATTTTCCTAATAATTATTTAGGAGACACACTCGCTAACGGCTGGTATCGGTGTTTAGAGTTAGCAGAGAAATCGGGTCAATTTACTATATTTCAGAGTGAAGCAAAAGATATAGAATTTGTTATTGCTAGCAGTTTACTACTTGATAACATCTACGTATGTATGGGGCAAAATCGCTCTATTCCTAGGGAATATTTACTTAATATAGGCAAACCTTTGGCAAAGTACTACGAAAAAGATGAACTTCAATGTCGCGATTATGAAAATTATCGCATTGAAGTAAATCCAGAAAAACAAAGCGCTAAATTTATTAAAAGAGCGCTTAAATAGTCTTAAGGTCCGGCATAATTTGTCGGACCTTTTTTTATTCTATTTTATCAGCTATCATATATAATATATGATTACTATTAATTTAATTTTAAGCCTTGTCCCCGCCATCGTTATTTACGGACTAGCGCCGACCTTCGGTCTGTTTTTGTTATCCTTTAGCACCCCTATTATCGGGTTAACTTTTGATTTTGCAGGATTTAATATTCCATTCTCTGATTTACTGGCATTTTTGAGTGTTTTCGCTTGGTTTATAATTATTTTATATAGATTAATTTTCAGACCACGTGAACGGATTAAATTAAGTTTTCCCTTACTTTTTCCTTTTGGCTGTTTCTTGGCGGCCGCTTTCCTGTCACTATTTAATCACCCTAATCCCGGCGCTGGCTTATATTATATTGTCCGCTGGTTAATATTACTATATGCCGCGTTTATTTTTTTACCACATAATTTAATTAAAAAGGAAAAAAATTTAAGAATAGTGATTTGGGGTTTAGCTATTGCCTCGTTTATGATGATGATAAGCGGCGCCCTATCTTTATTAGGGCAAGATTGGCATAACAGCTTCTTCCGTCTTAAATCGATAGCATTACTTGGAATTTATCCATATGGAGAAAATCATAATCTAATTGCAGAGTTTTTAAGTATCGGTGCTTTCGTCTGGTTGGCTCTTAAAGAGTGGACCAAGTCTCCACGCTGGCAGAAAATATATAAGAGCGTTTTTGTGCTTATGCTCTCGGCGGCTATTATGACCTTTTCTCGAGCCGCCTGGATAACAATCGCCTTACAATTAGCCATATACATACTCTGGAAACAGAGACGATATTTAAAAAAGCAAGGGGGTTTAATAATTTTAGCTGTTTTTGCTCTTATTCTACTAATGATGCCCATCTTTTGGAGAATGAAAATATTACAAGAAAGCAATATTAGCTCAACTGAAAATCGTATATTGCTCACAGAAATAGCTTATGAGACCTGGCAAGACAAGCCAATTTTAGGACAAGGGGTAGGGCAGTTTACTAATTTAGTATCCGACAACATTCGATTCACTGCAAAATACGGTGAGCCTCTAGACTCACACGGCTTCTTGCAAAAGATTATAGCGGAAATGGGGGTTATTGGCTTGATTAGTTGGTTATTTTTATTAGCAGTGTTAATCAAAGAAGCAATTACTGGTGTTAGCCGCTACGGCGAAAGAGCTCCTTGGCTTTTATCATTATGGATTGCTGCCGGTGGATCAATCTTTTTTCAATTATTCAATACTTCATATTATAAAGGTAAAGCTTGGTTAATTGTGTCCTTAGCGCTCATCGCCACTGAATTGGCCCGCAAAAAATATGGAAAAAATTAAAATTTGTTATATTTTACCAGCTATGGCTCGCGGCGGTGCCGAACGTTTTTTATTAGATTTACTAAAACATCTAGATAAGTCCGTATTCTCGATATCAGTAATATTGTTTAAAAGTAAGGGGAGTTTTTATCAAGAGTTAAAGAACTTAAATATCTCAGTCTATTTATTAAAAAAACCGAGCTTATTAGGATTAATTAATTTTTATCGCTTATTTTTATTGTTAAAAAAAATAAAGCCACACATTGTCCATACTCAACTCGGTGGTGATATTCGCGGACGATTGGCAGCTTTTCTAGCAAAAATTAAAATTATTATTTCTACCGAGCAAAACCTTAATAAAAGCGAAGCATGGTATCAGCGACTAGCCAAAATCGCTAGCGCCCCCTTAGCCAATGAAATTGTGGCTATTTCTCAAGCCGTCGCCAATGACATGAAGCATCGCTATTGTTTACCAGCAAGAAAATGTCAGTTAATTATTCCGAACGGACTTGATTTAAAAAAATTTATTTATAGTGAAAGAAAAAAGAGTGGCGAAAAGATTCATGTCGGCGTGATTGGTCGCTTACATCAACAAAAAGGTTTTGATTTATTGATTGAGGCTTGGCGAGAACTTTCACCAACAAATGCACAACTAAGTATTGCTGGCGATGGACCAGAAAAAAATAATTTAGAAAATCAAATCATCGAAGCTAAACTTCAAGACACTATTAATCTTCTCGGTGACCTTAATCATGTTAATGCTTTTTATGAGGGCTTAAATCTCTTAGTAATTCCTTCTCGCTGGGAAGGCTTAGGCATAGTCGCCCTTGAGGCGGGAGCAAAAGGCGTCCCAATTTTAGCCAGCGACGCTGACGGCTTAAAAGATATACTTAATACAGAAACTGCTTGGATATTCCAAGCCGGCAATAAAGATTCTTTAATGAGCCAACTAAACGAAGCCTTACAAGGTTTAAATAAAGAAAGTGCTAATAAAAAACGAGGGGCTTTGCGTAAACATATTGAGAGTCATTTTGACATTATTCAAGTTACTCAAAAATATGCTCGGTTATATTTAAAATTATGGCGACAAAAATATGAAGATACTGCAAGTAAATAAATTTCATTATCCTCGCGGTGGCGCCGATAGATACTATCTTGATTTAGCAGATAGTTTAAGTAAAGCTGGGCACGAGCTGGCTTTTTTTGCCATGCAACATCCGAGAAATTTAGAAACGAGTTGGTCTAAATATTTTGTAAGCCGAGTGAGTTTTAATGAAAATGTTTGGAAATATGCTTGGAAAATCCCTGGGCGCATATTGTATAGCCTTGAAACAAAAAGAAAATTTACCGCCATGCTTAATGATTTTAAGCCTGATGTTATTCATTGTCACAATATTTATCATCAATTATCACCTTCGCTTTTGGACGCAGCTAAAAAAGCTAAAATTCCAGTGGTGATGCACGTACATGATTATAGCTTAGTTTGCCCTAATCATAGTTTATTTACTCAAGGAAAGATTTGCCAGCAATGTCAGTCAGGGAAGTACTGGTCCTGTGTGCGTCGTCGTTGTGTTAAAAATTCACGTCTCGCTAGTCTACTGGCGGCCACTGAACTATATCTACATCAAAATATTTTAAATATTTATCAAAAAAACATTGATTTATTTATTAGCCCCAGTCAATTTCTTAAAAGAACATTAATCGCCAATAAATGGCCAGAGCATACAATAAGAGTTGTTGCTAACCCCTTTCGACGTAATTTAAAGTCCGTTGAAGGGTTGGACAATAAAAAATATTTTCTTTATTTTGGTCGCTTGAGCCAAGAAAAGGGGATTGATCTAGCTATTAATGCTGTTGCCTTAAATCCTAAATTAAATTTAAAAATTGTCGGAAGTGGACCAGAAAAGAACGCTCTACAATTACTGACGCATAATTTAAAAGTTACAAAAAAAATAGAATTTATTGATTGGCAGGAAGGAGATGAATTAAGTCGCTTAATTGTCCAAGCTCAAGCCGTCCTTATCCCTTCGCGTTGGCTGGAAAATTTCCCCTTAAACGCTTTAGAAAGCTTATCTCTAGGAACGCCAGTAATCGCCGCTGATATTGGCGGATTACCAGAGATTGTTAATAATAAAAATGGACTACTAATAAAACCGGAAGATATCAAGGGTTTGGCGGAAGCAATGAATCGTATTGCTGATGGAGACATTAGTTGGGAAAAAGAAGAAATTAAAGCCAGCGCCCAAACTTTTAACCCTGACCACAACCTACAAGCCATGCTTGATATTTATCAAGAAGTAATCAATAAGCATAAATAAATCTAAAAAAATATCCCTTTTATCCAGCAGGATTTATAGGGATATTTTTAATTTTATAATTTAAAGGCTTATTAAGTTCTATTCGATACTAAAGGCAATACTGTAATGTAGGCCCGAATTTTGTCCAGTCACCCTAATGTCATAATTACCAGCCGTCGCACTAGGAACAATTAGTGATTGAGTAAAACGCCCTCTAATATCAGCATTAAAGGATGTTTTTGTGCCAGCAAAATCTACCTGTAAGGCTTCACTTGGTGAAAAGCCACCACCACTTAAATATATTTCTGCGTTTGGAGCAGCTCTACTCTTATCTAAATTTAAATATAAAGTTTCAGTGGGATAAGTGCTATCATCTTCTTCGGTAGAGGCAATGGAAGCAATTTTATTTAGTTTATCATCTAATACTAAAATATTTGAATTATTAAACACCACAATTTTATCACCATTTAAACTAACAACATCCATCCCCATGGCCCAGCCACGTAAGCCAGCAATACCATTGGTAAAGGCCCAGTCCTCAACCTTAAAGCTATCTTTATTTAATTTAACTACGCCGATACCATTACTGAAATAAACAGCCTGACTATAACCAGAGGCAGACATATCATAGCCCTCATAATCTAAGTGTTTAAAGCTCGCCAATAACTTTCCGTCTAAATTAAATTTTTTAGCATAATAATCATCTACAATATATAAATCATTATTATTATCTATATATATCTGATGCGCGCTGCGACTAGTTTTTAGATTAATAGGAATTTCTTTAATTATCTGGCGATTAACGCGATTATAAATGTAAATATGGTTATTCTGAACATTCACTAAATATTTATCATTCCCACGCACGTTATATGGAACCTCAGTATTACTAAAATCATATGCATTAATTACTTGCATATCATCGCTCCAAAGCTTCACATTATTGGCACTAAAACTAGCCAACTGACCGTCAATATCGCCAACGCGATTATACCATTCCCAGTATGAGTTTCTGATTGTATCAACTAAAATTAATTGATTATTATCTAATTTATATTTATAAATACTAAAATTAGTCACTGCATAAACATAAAGATTTGAATTTTCTTGGCGCAAATAAGAATCATAGAAAGAGCCGTATTTACCAAAACGTTCATCAAATGGACGTATCTTAGCTAAAGAGTCTATTTGCTTGTCATTTAAAACAAACAACTCTAAACTGCCCGTATTAGCAGTGGTAATGTAGATTTTATTTTGAAAAACAAAGGCATCGCCAGAATAATACGACTTTGTTTGCCCCTGAGTATATGATACTAATATTAGTGAAAATATGCCTAATATGAGCACAGGAATAATGATTTTTTTAAACATAAATGTATTTAAATTATAGCCAATCTATTAAAATAAAAGAATTGCCCATGTGATAGTTATTTGATAATATCTTTTTTTTTGAAAAATGTCAACTAAAAAGCCTCCTTGCTATTGACAAATAAAATATAATGTAGTAATATAGTAAGTTAAGATTACAATATAAGAAATAATATGGATTTAAAAGAATTTTTATTTTTAATTAAACGCAAGCGTCAGAGCATCTTTATTATTATGCTCGTAACGCTTATTTTTACTTTAATCATTTCCTTGCTTTTTCCTTTGCGCTATGAAGCTAAATCTAGACTGCTTATCACCCAAGATACTGGCCAGGCTGATGCTTACACGATGTCGCGTTCAAATGAATATTTAGGGAACTTATTTACTCAAGTAACCAGCTCGGGTTCGTTCTTTGATTTAAGCTTAAGCTCACCCTATAACATTGATGATAGTTATTTTTCCGGAACTTACTCTCAGCAAATCAAAAAATGGCGCAATACGGTTAAAACTAAAACGGTAGCTGACTCTGGTATTATTGAAATTAGCGTTTATCACACTGTTCCTTATCAAGCTCAGCAAATTGCTCTAGCTGTTAACGAGGTAATGATTAGCAAGAAAAATAATTACCAAGCTAACGGTGATAAGGTGAGAATAAGTGTTATTGATCAACCATTAGTTTCAAGCTATCCCGTGAAGCCAAACTTAGCACAAAATGCCGGACTTGCTCTTATTTTAAGTTTTATTTTCTCTTTATTCTTTATTTATATTTTTCCTGAAGAAAGATATGACATCCGCGTCTTTGGTCATAAAAAGAAAAAGCACAAACTAAAAAAGAGGGAGGAGGCAGCAAACACGGTTTGGGATAAATTACCCTCAAGCACTAATACTCAGAATCACAATCACAAAATGGATAATAAACACGAACATCAGAGCCATAAAAATCAAGAATCTTCTACTCCTAGTGGTAATATTAAAAATATTTTAAGATAAGATATCGGTGATGACTAAATTGTCATCCTGAGCGAAGGGAAGAATTAATTCCTCCTTTCTCCCAGGACCACAATAATCCTGTTAAATCAGAACATTAACAATTAAAAACTATATATAGCATGAAAAAGTACGTCTTTTTTTTGGTTTTGCTGATGCTTATATCGGTAATTCCGCGGGCTCAGAACGTAAGCCCCATCAGTAGGGATGCAAACTTATCTTTGTTTGCAGGATACTTCGCTAAAAAGCAAAACGTCAATAACAACGGTTATTGGATTGGAGCTTACGGCGATGTGCCCCTCAGAAAGTCTGTCAATAGAGCTTGGAATATAGGTCTTTACGGCCTCTACGTTCAATCTGTTTGGCAGGACAATCTAAGTCAGTATAGTTCTAAAAGCGACGCTTTCGCTATTGGAATGAATACTGGATACTATAATGAGTTTTTCTCTTATACACACACCTTATACCTCGGCTTTGCCCTTGGCTATAAACACGTTCAAGAAATTGGACGAGTGGATAAAAAGAATTATTTCTCAGAAGGCATCCAGCAGGATCATTTACTGGCAGGATCAATAAATTTTAATCTGATGAAATATTCAGGTTATCATGAAAGGTTTTTACCTCGCTTGCAAATTATTGTTAGCGCGGAAAAAAGCCTAAACGCCCTCAAGGTGCTGAGTGAAAATGATGCGCCTAATGTGAGAGTTGATGCCTGGAATCGTAATTATTATGAGGCAACGGCAAAACAAAGCATTTACGACATTCCCTTGAGTTACTCGGGGTCGGTATTCCTACAGCCAAAAGTTGCTGGAGTCTACAGTCATTATTTGGCTGGTGACCCTGATGCTTACGGCTTAATTCTTGAAATATCTTTTCACCGCGACTATCAAGATGACTTCTTATCCTTATCTGTTATGCAGAAATGGAACTCTAACGGCGGAGAGTATCTCTTCGCTATGCTAAACCTGAATTTATTGAAAATCATCAACAAATAAAAAGAAATCATGAAAAAGAACTATTGGATTTTTTCGGCTATTGCGATAGTCGTAATTGTAATTTTACTCATTTTGGATCCACTCGGATTGTTCCAAAAAACACCGGACCCTTGTCCACAATCAGATACCAACGTAAGGGTGGGGCTGGATGTTTCCAGCGACTCTCTTATTCATATGTATCAAGCATTGGCCGCTGCAGAAGCAGAAATCACCAAATTAAAAGAATCCCTTCATAACTGCGAGGAGAAGAACGGAAGATTGCAAAGCCTTCTTGATGCTTGTAAGGCAGAAAATGCCAAGCTGAAGGTCACCGATGGGAAACTCAGAAGAGAAATTGATGCCCTGAAAAACAAGTTGTCAGGAAGTGGTTCTCAGTCAAGCTCAAGCTACCAAGCTGGCGCTGGTCAGAATGTTAGCTCTAGTTATACGGCACCCAATCCGGCGCCGGTGACAAACATGTATTCCCCTGAAGCACCAGGTGCTCAGGAATTCTGTGTAAACATAAGAACTAGTCTTAATGGAATACGTGATGCTAGCTCATATTGGCCTCATTTAGAAGCTGACCCACCAACATCAGTAGTAGCCGAATCTGTGCTTAATGGTGAAGGTACTGGCTGGAACGTCAAACTACCGCCAGTAAAACAAATTAGTGGCTTATACGGTTGGAGTCATAATCTCCGCGTCATCTTTGTTAGAGTCGACCTTATTAATAAGTTTGGTCCCACAAATGTTTCCATGTCCGGAGGCATGAATGGTTGGCCAAAAATATGGCCTTTCGCTCAAAGAGAGACGATAAATGGAATCGAATATTATGTTACACACTATTAAAAGTGAACAACAAATCATTCAAACCCGAAGCAATTTATTTTGCTTCGGGTCTTTTTTTA
Organism: Patescibacteria group bacterium; assembly: GCA_021734825.1. Taxonomy (GTDB): domain Bacteria; phylum Patescibacteriota; class Patescibacteriia; order Patescibacteriales; family UBA12465. Next base: position 1,356 of record JAIPIE010000012.1, on the reverse strand, counting down.
AAAAGGTTTAATACTTAAAATACTACTTTGAAAAGTCCAATTTTTTGTAAATAAAAACCCCTTATCATTAATAGATAAGGGGGTATTTTTTAGCAGTTTTTTTATCTGCTGTTTGTATTTGCGGGCACCCATTCATATGTAGTGCCTCCCGGGCTCGGAGAATTTACCACACTTGAAACTAACATTGTTTCAAGCGTCCCTGTCTGTGCATTCCAATGTTCTGAATAGGACATATTGGAATTTACATAATCAGGTGCTTGATTGTTACTTCCAAATTGGTACTGAAGCATCTCTGGTATTGGAGTTGATAGGACAATCTTACCCCAATTAGGAAAGTCCGTTACCGCACTTTGATTAATTGGAGTATTCCAGATGCCGTTTTCTGACAAAAACTTCACAAATGGATGAGGCATCGAATAGAAATCCACGCTGTTGTTTACATAGAGTATCCAACTCCCATCAGTGTTTTCCGAGAAACGAACAACTGGGTTGTCCCCAATATCACCGATGTTGCCAGGCATGAGGAGTGTATTGGCTCCACTTATAATTTCACCATTTACTGTAAGGGTGAATTTGATCAAGGTGCTGTTTCCGGCACCCACAAATGATGAGCCCATGAAATCGCCCCAAATTAAATTACCGGCATTCATTCGTCCAACTCCTAATTCGTAGTTACCAGGCAACAGTTGAAGTGGTAAACCCAACCAATTGCCCACCTGACTACCGGTAGCCGGAATTAAATTGTTAGCCTCAAGACGATAGTTAGTGTCAGCTGCTAAAAAATAAACAGTTGACCATGGTGGATTTGTCACTGATCCTGTGTAAGCAATTACACCTGGACCTAATGGTAGGCCATTTTTTGACAGCGCTATGCGCACATCAAAGAAATTAGTGCCGCTAACTGGCGCAACCGATACAAATACAACTGGCTCTTGCAATGAAGCTTGAACCTTAACCTGATATGTTTTCACATGAGGTTGGTTGTTCTGATCAATGGCTGTAATAGTCAACCAGGTTAGGCCTGTTTCAGTCCAGCTTTGTTCAAAATAACTGTTTAGAGGGACAATGGATGATCCACCTTCAAACTCAACTTGCATGCTGGTAGCTGTAAAGGCGGTCTCCACCTTAAATGTGCACATCGTGCGCATTTGCACCGTGATAGTGTCACCAACCACCAAGGCGCCAGCCATTTTAAGACTAATGCCTGAATTATCGGAGCTGGGTTCAACATAATCCAGCTTTTGACAGCTCGAAAAAACTACGGCCATCATCAGGCCAAACAACAAGAAACTGAAATTTTTCATGATTCTGATTTTAAATGAATATTTGTTTTATTTAAAGGACTCGGATTAATTA
>JAIPIE010000011.1 GCA_021734825.1 Patescibacteria group bacterium | reverse complement strand
TCACTTAGTGCGCCTAGATGGACTTGAACCATCGACCCCAGCTTTATAAGAGCTGTGCTCTAACCACCTGAGCTATAGGCGCGTTATTAATTCAAAAATTCAAAATTCAAAATTCAAGAATTACATAATCTTTATTTTTTGAATTATATTCTTCTTATTCTTCTATTTTATATCACTAGCTATTAATTTTATCAAGCATCTTTTGAATTGGTTCAATAATTTTTTGTGTAATTTCATCAGCTGTAACTGAAGTTAGAGCCTTAGCTATTTTGCTGTTACCGCTAGCATTCCAAGGCTTAAGTATGTCAAGCGCTGACACTCCCTTGTTGCTATAGGCGTGTAATTCTAAATGTTGTTTATCATTGGATATAAGAGTGATTAAGATTAATTTAGACTCGGGCACACTTGTGCTTATTTCTTCAACTATTTCTTTAATATCAAGCCCTTCTTTTAAAAGTAAAGAAGAGTCGTGTTTGTCTAAAAGTGACCAGATAAGTTGCTTATCGTTATTGGTTTGTAGATTGTTTAATATTTTACCCCACAACTTTAAAACAGATAATGGTCGGGAGCGGTATAATTGATTAATAATATCTTCACGACGAGCACCTAGACTGATTAATTTTGAGCTAGTTAAAAGGGTGCGAGGAGTTAGACTATTATTTTTGTAATTATTTGTTTTACTAATTATGCCTGTAAGCAGACAGGTGGCAATATCTTCATCAATTAAATTATGATCGCGATGTTTAAGTAAATTAAAAACTAGTTCGGCAGTAGAAACAAGGTTTAAGTCAATTAAATTAATTTGTCCGTATTCTTCATTGCCAGCATGATGATCAATATTAATAATAGTATTTTTATAAAAAAATTCTACGTTGTTGTCATAAATACTAGCTAAAGATTCTAAGTCTCTAGTATCAAGACAAATGATTAAATCATATTTAAATCCACTGGAAGAGCTGCTAATATCTTTAGGGCTGAACCAACCTTTTTCAGGGGAAATGATAAAATTTAATTTATTTTCATCAATGGTGTATTTAATTTGACTGATAGCAGCTTGGCTAATATCAAGAGAGACGATGAATTTGCGTAGATTTTTGAGAGAGGTTTGTAGTTGATCATAAGCTGGTAGGAAGCGCCAACGTTCTTTTTCGTTTTTTTTACTAATATCGTTGACATCAAGATGGGCGGCAATATCAACTTCTTTGCCTAATTTTTTTAAAAACAAAGATAGGGCCAGGGCAGAAGCGACGGCGTCGCCACTCCAGTCGGCAGCAAAAGAAATCAGGATTTTTCCTGACTTTTCAATTTGTCTAAATATTTGTTGCTCTAAAGTAAGCATTTGAAAATTATATAGTTAGCAAATATTGTCTATAACTCAACCATTCAATATATAATTAATTTTGGCTAGAGTCAAGGTAATTTAAGGTTGACGCAAAGGCATATTTTTGGTAATTTTAAAGGTATGAAAAACGAATTAGAAAAAATTTATAATCCGGATATATTTGAAGATAATATCTATCAAAAATGGGAAGATTCTGGTTTTTTTAATCCAGATAAGCTTGATTTACCAGATGACGCCCCTACTTATACTATTATACTTCCTCCACCTAATATTACAGCAAAACTTCACTTAGGGCACAGTGCTATGTTGGCGATTGAGGATTTAATGGTGCGCTATCGACGTCAGAATGGCTATCGTACGCTTTGGTTACCTGGAACCGATCATGCGGCTATCGCTACCCAGAATATGGTAGAAAAGAAGATTTTTGCAGAAAGTGGTAAGACTCGACACGATTTAGGACGAGAAAAGTTTTTAGTTGAGGTGCAGAAATTTGTGGTTGAAACTCAAGCAACTATTTTAAGACAAACCCGTAAAATGGGAGCTTCGCTTGATTGGTCGCGCCTCGCCTTTACTCTTGATGAAAAGCGTCAGCAGGCGGTCAAAAAGATGTTTTTGGACATGTACCGTGAAGGTATTATTTATCGCGGGGAAAGAATAGTTAATTGGTGTCCTCGCTGTCACTCTACTTTAGCTGATGATGAGGTTGAATATAAAGAACAGACAGCTAAACTATATACCTTTAAATATAGTCCTGATTTTCCTATTGCTATTTCAACTACTCGTCCAGAAACAAAATTAGGAGACACAGCTGTCGCTGTTAATCCTAAGGATGAACGTTATCAGGAATTTATTGGCAAGGAGTATAAATTAAATTTTTGTGGGCAAGATTTAAATATTAAAGTTATTGCTGACCGTAACGTTGAGATGGATTTTGGTACTGGCGCCCTGGGTGTGACTCCGGCTCATTCAGCTGTTGATTGGCACATGGCCGAAGAAAATAATTTACCAATTATTAAAGTGATTAATGAGAACGGTTTAATTAAAGAAGGTTTTGGTGAATACTCAGGTCTAACAACAATTGCCGTTAGGCAGGTTATTATTGAGCGTTTAAATCAACAAAAATTAATTACTAAAGAAGAAGAAATTGTTAATAATCTTTCTTGTTGCTATCGCTGTGATAGTCCGATTGAACCACTCCCATCAAAACAATGGTTTATTTCGGTGGACGCTCCCGTTACTCGCTTAAAGGGGCGATCAATGAAACAGGCGGCGCTTGAATTAGTTAAAAATGAGGAAGTTAAATTTTTACCAGAAAGGTTTAATAAGCGCTATTGCGATTGGATGGAGAATTTACATGACTGGTGTATTTCCAGACAGATTTGGTTTGGGCATAGCATCCCCGCTTGGTATCGTGGCGATGAAGTTTTTGTCGGCGAAGAGGCTCCGGCTGGAGATGCTTGGATTGAAGATAAAGACACGCTTGATACTTGGTTTTCTTCGGGGATGTGGACTTTTTCTACCCTTGGTTGGCCAGATAATTTTAAAGACGGACAAAAAACTGGCGATCTTGCCCGTTTTCATCCTACCCAGGTCCTGGAAACCGGTTACGAAATTTTAACTTTGTGGGTTTCTCGCATGATGATGATGTCTTTGTTTGCTCTGGGGGAGAAGCCCTTTTCCCATGTTTATTTACACGGCACCATTTTAGATGAAAAAGGGAAAAAGATGTCTAAATCCAAAGGTAATGGCGTTGACCCTTTAGAGACTATAGCTAAGTATGGGGCCGATGCGGTGCGCTTATCTTTGCTTATGGGCTCAACTCCCGGTAATGACTCTCGTTACAACGAAGAAAAGATAGAAGCAAAAAGAAATTTTATTAATAAGCTTTGGAATATATCACGCTTTATTTTAAGTGATGCCAGTGATGATGATTTGAAAACTAGTATCAACGTTTTACCCAAAGCTATCAGCTTGGCGGATAAATGGATATTAAGCGAATTGTTAAGTGCGCGTAAGACATTAGATGTCTCTTTTTCGGAGTTTAATTATGCTATCGGCGCGGAAGCCCTATATGACTTTACTTGGAATAAGTTAGCTGATTGGTATTTAGAAATAGCTAAAGTTGAAAAAAATAAAGGGACTATTCTTATTTATATACTAAAGAATGTCTTGATTATGTGGCACCCCTTTATTCCTTATGTTACCGAAGCCATTTGGTCTAGCTTTAATGATAATTTATTAATGGTTGAACAGTGGCCGGAAATGAATGATAAGCTCGATTTTTGGGTTTCAGTCTCTGAAACTGATGGCGATAGTTTTAGTTTTATTCAAGAAGCAATTATCGCTATTCGTAATGCTCGCAGTGTTAATAAAATTGAACCAGCCCGTAAAGTGCAGGCACTTGTTATTGGTGAACGGTCTTCTTTATTAAAAGAACAAGAAGCTTTAATTAAGTCTTTGCGTACTGGCGTAGAATCTCTTGAATTAGTAACAGTGGCGCCGACAGAAGCTGCTATTAAAATAAGTTTAGCTAATACGGAAATATATTTATTGGGCGCTATTGATTCAGAAAAAGAAAAGGCTCGCCTTATTAAAGAAAGAGCCAATTTAGAAGGATTAATTAGCAATTTAAGTCAACGTTTAGATAATAAAGAATTTGTCTCGCGGGCACCGGCTAATATTGTGGCCGCTGAAACCGAAAAACTTAATCGTTATAAAACAGACCTGGCAAATATTAATGAAGCCCTTAAGCTTGAAATTTAATTTTATAAATTATGACTTTAAAAAATTATCTCTGGGTAATGGGAACGATGACTTTGCTGTGTTGGGGCATATTTGCTCTAATGTTAAATTTAATCGATCCTACTGCTACTAATTGGCTTGGCTTCATGTTGTTTTATGTGGCCTTGTTTCTAGCTTTATCTGGGACAGCCGCTCTATTGGGCTTTATTATTCGTTTTGTAGCTTTAAAAAGAGATTTAGTATTTTATGCCGTTTCTACTGCCTTTCGCCAATCTTTTTTGTTTGCTTTGTTTATTGTTATAGCTTTATTCCTTTTATCTAATAATCTTTTTACCTGGTTGAATGTTGCTCTATTATTGATAATTTTTGCCATTTTAGAATTATTTGTGGCCAGCTATAAAAAGAGTCGTCTAAAATAATATGAAAAATAAATTAGAAAAATTACGTGAAGAATTTTTGTCTGCCTTAGAAACGGTTAAGGATTCATCCAGTCTACGCGATTTAGAAATCAAATACCTTTCTCGTAAGGGGCATCTTAGTAATATTTTGGGAGAGCTGAAAGATTTGAGTCTTGATTTAAGAAGAGATGTTGGGGAGCTGGCCAATGTTATTAAACAAGAACTTCAAGCTAAATTTATAGAGACTAAGCTTAGTATGGAAAAAAAATCCGATCTCAATAAGCAATTAGACTCTACTATTCCTGGTGAAAAAATAGAAGGCGGACACTTACACCCACTGAGTTTATTAAAACGAGAGCTGGAAGATTTTTTTGCAACACTTGGTTTTCAGGTGATGGATGGACCGGAATTGGAAAGTGAATTCTACAATTTTGAAGCTTTAAATGTTCCTCCTCATCATCCGGCGCGGGATATGCAGGACACCTTTTATGTTGATATTAAAAATAAGGAAGGGGAGTATGACTTAGCTATGCGTTCTCAAACTTCAAACACTCAGGTGAGGGCTATGCAAAAATATGGAGCTCCTTTGCGCATGATTATGCCCGGACGTGTTTTTCGTAGTGAATCGACTGATGCTCGCCATGAACATACTTTTTATCAATTAGAGGGGATGATGATTGGCAAAGATATTAATTTTGCTCACATGAAGAATATTTTGGAGGCGGTTGGAAAAAAACTGTATGGTCCAGATACAAAATTACGTATGCGTCCAAAGTTCTATCCCTTTGTTGAGCCGGGTTCGAACGGAGAATATACTTGTTTTCTTTGTCATGGTCAGGGTTGTCGTGTTTGTAAACATTCTGGTTGGTTAGAAATTGTTGGCTGTGGTCTGATTCATCCTAATGTTTTACGCGCCGGCAACATCGATCCAGAAAAATATTCAGGCTTTGCCTTTGGCTTTGGTTTGAATCGTTTAGCCATGTTAAAATATGGCATTGATGATGTCCGTTTATTTAATAGTGGCGATATGCGCTTTCTAAAACAATTTTAATCTGTTTATATTATGTATTTATCTTTAAATTGGCTAAAAGACTTTGTTAAAATACCTAGTAAAATAAAGCCGGAAGAGTTAGCTCAGCTTTTGACTCTACATACGGTTGAAGTTGAATCTTGGCGCGCTCAGAGCGAAGCTTTTGACAGGGTTGTAGTGGGTAAAGTTTTATCAGTTGAAGCTCACCCCAATGCCGATAGACTACGCTTAACCAAAGTTGATGTAAAAAAAGAAACTTTAGCTATTGTTTGTGGGGCGCCTAATGTAGCTGTTGGTCAGCGCGTGGCCGTTGCCTTGGTAGGAGCAACACTGCCGAATGGTTTAGTAATTAAGGACGCAGAAATTAGAGGAGAGAGGTCTACTGGTATGATCTGCGCTGAAGATGAATTAGGTCTTGGCAGTGATCATGAAGGCATCATGGTTTTGCCTAAGCATGCTAAGGTCGGACAAAGTTTTTCTTCCTATCTACTTTTAAATGATATTATCTTAGAAATTGATAATAAGTCTTTATCTAATCGCGGTGATCTTTGGGGGCATTATGGTATGGCACGAGAAATTAGCACTTTATTAAAAACACCCTTGTTGCCTTATTTAAAAATAGACGAAAAAATACTAATACCCACTGGCAAAGAAAAAATTTCTGTTAAAATCGAAGATAAAAATATTTGTTCTCGTTATATCGCTGTTAAAATAAATAATGTCAAAAATATAGAGTCGCCCAAATGGTTAAAAGAGCGTTTAGCGGCAGTAAACGTCCGACCAATTAATGCCCTGGTCGATATCACTAATTATGTGATGTTTGAATCAGGACAACCACTACACGTTTTTGATGCTGACAAAATTCAGAAAATTTCTGTACGTTTATCTAAGGACGATGAAAGCTTAGAAACACTTGATGGCAAGGAGCGTTTATTAACAAAAGACACTATTGTTATTAGTAATGGTGCGGAGGCCATCGCTATTGCTGGAATTATAGGTGGGGCTAATAGTGCGATTAAGGAAGATACCACAAGTGTTATTTTAGAGGCAGCGAATTTTGATGCCGTTTTTGTGCGCAAGGCTTCACAAAAATTAAATCTACGTACAGATGCTTCTATGCGTTTTGAAAAGACGCTTGACCCTAATTTACCGGAAATGGCTTGGAAAAAAGCCTGGCAATTAATTAAGGAAATATTTCCAGAGGCGGAGATAGCTGGGGAAGTTATAGATGCGCGTAATTTTGATTCAGAAATTAAAGCGATCTCTTTGGACTTTACTTGGTTGAAGAAAAAAATTGGTAAACAGATAAATCGTAAGGAGGTGCAAGGTGTTTTGGAGCGCCTTGGTTTCCAAGTAGAAATAGATAAAAATTTATTTATGGTCACTCCGCCATCTTGGCGAGCAATAAAAGACGTGACTATTAAAGAGGATATACTAGAGGAAATAGCCAGAATTATTGGCTATGATAATATTCCCGCTGCTACTCCCAATAGTACTTTGTCTTTTTTACCGGAGAACAAGGAGTTGATGTTAGAGCGAAAAATTCAAGATGTCTTAAGTGGGGGTGGGCGTTTATTGGAAGTTTATAATTATTCTTTTGTCAGCGAATCATCCTTAGCCAAGTTAAATCTTGATTTTAGTCGTTATTTAAAATTAGTAAATCCTGTTTCAGAACAACAAGCACTTCTTAGACAAAGTTTACTTCCAGGCTTATTACAAAACGTGCGTTTAAATCAATTTAATTATGCAGAAGTAGGTTTATTTGAGCTTGGTCGCATATTTTTGTCCTTACCTGGTGAATATGTGAAAGATGAAAAAGGAGATTTTTTACCCTATCAAGGCAAGCGTTTAGGTCTAGTAATCTCAAGTACAGACGAGAATCAAGCTTTTAGTCGTTTAAAGTCAGTCTTAGAGTTATTATTTAGTTCTTTATGGCCTCAGGTTACGCTGGAATACACTGCTTTAGAAAATTTACCGAATTGGACTAAGGAGGGACAGGCGGCCTCCATTTATTGTCACGATAAAGAGCTTGGTGTTTTGGGAATTTTGGACAATAAACTAGCAAATAACTTTGGTTTGAAGGTAAAGACCGCTTTTGCGGAAATAAATTTTAAAGATTTACTTTTGCTGGATAAGAGTTTACCGATTAATCAATATAAAGAATCTCCTAAGTATCCAGCAGTTGTGCGTGATATCTCCTTTGTAGTAGATGAAAAAATATTATATAATGACTTCTGGAGGCTCTTAGTAAATTTTCACCCCCTGTTAACAAAAGCGGAATTATTTGATGTTTATCAGGGCGAAGCTCTAGGTGAAAATAAAAAAAGTTGGGCTTTCCATTTGACTTATCAATCGACTGACAAGACTTTAACCGCGGAAGAAGTTGATTTGATTCAAAAAGATTTAATGCAGATTTGTCATGATAGGTTCGAGGCACAAGTAAGAGACTTTTAATTATTAATAAAGCCGAAGGGGCACGTAAGTGTCTTCGAGCTACAATAAAATTATGTTTGAAACTTCAGGCGACATCCTTAATTGGATTCTAGCAGTATCTAGCGGGGTTTTAGTTTTTTTCTTGTGCTGGGCCTTGTATTATTTTATTGCCAGTGCTCAGAGAATTTATCGTTTAATTAAGCAGGTAGAGACTGGTGTGAGTAAAGCAGAAAATTTAATAGATTTAATTAGAGATAAAATTTCTAGTAGCACCTCTTATCTAGCTATTTTTGGCGAATTGTTGAAAAGAGGGATGGAGTTTGCTAAAGATCGCCGGCAAAAGAATGAGGATCAAGATGGTGACATTAAATCTTGGCGCGGTAAAACAAAAAAGAAATAAATTAAGTAACTATATAAAAACAGCCACGTAAAGCCTTCCGGCCACGTGGCTGTTTTTTGTGAGTTAAAATTTTATTTGGTGTAACCACAACCTTTATCGCTACAAACAATACCTCCGTCCTTATCTTGTACTAATAAAGATTCGCAGTCAGGGCATTTATCTCCAGTTGGTTTGCCCCAATAAGCATTCTTACAATCAGGGTAATTATTGCAAGCATAGAAAGCCCCGCGTCGGCTAAATTTTTTTACAATTTGTCCAGTTTTACAAGCTGGGCAAGTGATTTCTTTCCCTCCTTCTTCATTAATATTTTTTATATTCTTACATTTTGGGTAAGCACTACAGGCGAGGAAGGGTCCATATTTTCCAGAACGAACGATCATTTCTGCTCCACATTTATCACAATTAGTGCCTTTATATTTTTCTTGTAAGGCGTTTAAAGCAGGGTCATCTTTTTTAATGCTAGGGCTACCATTAATCTTTTTGATATTGCGGCAATCAGGATAGCCACTGCAAGCCAAGAATTTACCGTAGCGTCCGGTTTTAATAATCATCGGCGATTTACACTTATCACATATTTCGTTTGATTTTTCTTCAGGCATAATATCACTTTTTTTAATGTCTTCGTATTTTTTTTCTAAATTATCGTGGAAGTCATGGTAGAAATCAGCTATGACCGGTTGCCAAATTTTTTCGTTGTTGGCGACAGCGTCAAGATCATCTTCCATGCCGGCGGTAAAGTTATAATCTACAATCTTATTGAAGTGCTCTACTAATAAATCGTTGACTATTAAGGCGATGTCGGTTGGTTTCAGGCGCTTGTCATCGCCCCTTTCTACATAGTTGCGGGTGAGGATTGTGTTTATAGTCGGAGCATAGGTGGAAGGCCGGCCAATGCCGTATTTTTCCAGTTCTTTGACCAAGCCAGCATCACTATAACGTGCTGGCGGTTTTGTTGAATGTTGCTCAGTATTAATATCTAGCAGTGCGACTTCTTCACCTTCTTTCAATGGAGGGAGTTCCTGTTCACTGGTTTTTTCTGGATAAATTTTTAGATAGCCATCAAATAATAGTACCTGGCCACTAGTGCGGAAAATATGTTTATTTTCGTTACTACAAATAGCTTCGATATTAATAGCATTAGCGCTAAATTTAGCAGCTGGCATTTGAGTAGCTAAACTGCGTTGCCAAATTAATTGATATAAACGGAAAGTGCTTTTATCCACTTGATCTTTAATATCATCAGGTGTACGTGAGACTAAAGTTGGTCGTATCGCTTCATGAGCTTCTTGCGCATTCTTACCTTTAGTTTTAAAGACTCGTGGTTCCGCTAGAACATAATCTTTACCAAGAGTAGACTGTAAATAATCTTTAGATTCATTTAAAAATTGAGGGGACAGGTTTAAGGAGTCGGTACGCATGTAAGTGATAAAACCCTGTTCATAAAGTTTCTGGGCTAGAGTCATGGTTTGTTTGGCGCTAAAGCCAAGCAGACGATTAACTCCTTGCTGGAGAGTGGAAGTAGTAAACGGGCTGCCAGGATTTTTACTGACATTCTTCTGTTCAATTTTAACAATAGTACAAGCTGCTCCTTTTAATTCATTTTTTAATTCTTTGGCTTTTTCGGCAGAGATTTCCAGCTTGTTAAAAGTTTTACCGTTTAGTCTAAATAATTCTGCTTGAAAGTTTGTTTTGATGCGTTCAGCGTCTAGTTTTATAGCTACTGTCCAATATTCTTGAGCATCAAAGGCTAGAATTTCTCTTTCTCTTTCCACAATCAACCTAATAGCGACACTTTGTACTCGTCCGGCCGAGAGCCCCTTGGATACCTTTTTCCATAAGAAGGGAGAAAGTTCATAACCGACTAAGCGGTCCAATATTCTTCTGGCCTGTTGAGCATCCACTAGCGCTTGATTGATAAGGCGAGGGTGCTCTAAGGCTTCTAAAATTGCTGGTTTGGTAATTTCATGAAAAACAATGCGCTGAGTTTTCTCCGGTTTTAGCTTTAATACTTGAGCCAAGTGCCAGGCGATTGCTTCTCCTTCACGGTCTTCATCGGAAGCAAGGATTACTTCATCTGCCTTGGCTGCCGCCGCCTTTAAAGCGCTGACAGTTTTTTTTGCTTTGGTCGGGGTGACATATTTTGGTTCAAAGTCATGTTCAATATCAATACCCATTTCCTTAGCTGGTAAATCTCGCACATGACCAAAAGAGGACTCAACTTGATAGTCCTTATTTAAAAATTTACTGATTGTTTTAGCTTTTGTTGGCGACTCGACGATTATCAATTTCATATCTTTGTGTTTTTATCCCTAACATTAGGTCATTTTAGTATTAAGTGAATAATGACCGCGACGTTGAGTGATATATTTCTGCATTTCCAATATACTTAGTGTACTATTTGTGCTTACGGTGTCAAGTTTGAGTAATTCTGAAATTTGATCAGCACTCAATTCCGAAAAGCAAGTGCGTTGTTTTTTTAACAATTTAATCACGCTTAGAGCTACTGGTTCTAGTTGTAGATAATTTTCTTGTTCGGTCGGGGTATCGATATCAGTAACACCTAAAATATCGCTAGCCTGATTACATAAAATTGCCCCATTTTTAATCAGCTGGTGACAGCCAGCAGCTTGTTGATTGAAAATATTTCCAGGCACGGCATAAAGTTGTCGCTGTAATTTTTGCGCATAGCGAGCAGTTATCATTGAACCGGATTTTAAATTTGCTTCAATAAGTAGGGTGGCTGAGGACATGGCTGCAAGCAGACGATTACGTAGAATAAAATTAGCTTTTAGTGGCGGTGTATTTAAATAGTATTCTGATAGCACTAAACCGCCTTGTTTAATAATTTCTTGAGCTAAACCAAAATTTTCACGGGGATAGATATAATCAAGTCCGGAGCCAATGATGGCGGTTGTGTGACCACCTAATTCTAGGCTTAAGTTATGAGCTAAAGAATCTAAGCCGAGCGCCATTCCACTGACAGTGCCATAGCCAGCTTTAATTAAGGGGGCCACGATCATTTTTAAGGCTTCTGTGCCGTAAATACTAGGCTGACGCGAACCGATAATTGTTATTTGTTTATTTGATTTTGGCCACGTACCCCGGGCATAAAGCAATATGGGCGGAGAGGCTAAATCCATAAAGGATGCTGGATAAAGATGATGATGTTGATCAATTAAAACTGTTTGGCTGTGTTCTAAGGATTTTTCTAGAACGGAAAAATTAAATTTTTTTCTTCGTTCTTGCCAGAGATTCTGAATTTGAATTGATATTTTTAGCTCCTGCCAGCATTTAATATCAGCCTCCCAAACAGATTGCCAAGTATTCATCGCTTGTTTCAATTTTTGTAAACGCTTAGGCCCTAAGCCAGGGACGGAGGTAAGCGCGGCCAAGTATAGTTTTTCGGCGTTATTTTGCTTTAAACTTGACATAAAGAGGTATATTGTATAAGCTAGAAAGTTAAAAAATCCCCTTGGCTGCTTGTACAAATGTTTAGTGTTTTTTTGCTTTCCTCCTAGCAGATTGACTCTTCTAAACTTTTTGTATAAGCAGTTAAGGGGGTTTTATTTTATATTATTGATTATAGTAAGGATTTAAAGTTAGCGAGAGCTGCTTTGATTGCTATCTCTAAGGTTTTTAATTCTTGGTCGCTAAATCTCTGTAAAACGAATTTATCAGCGGGTAAAGGGTTGCGCAGCAATTCAGTTTTAATACCGAGGCGTAAGCGTGTAAATTTTTGCGTTTTGACATGATTAATGATTGATTGAATACCCTTATGTCCACCACTACTTGAGTCTTTACTAATTTTCCAGGAACCTAAGTCTAAATCTAAATCATCTTGAATTACATAAAGGCAGTCCTGTAAGTTCTGTTCTTTTTTTACGCCTTTTAAAAAATGCTTGGCAATTAATTTATAAAAACTCATGACCTTGTATACGCTTTCACCGGAGCGGTTCATAAAGCTTAGGGGCTTGATATATAGATGCCCTGAGCTTTCTTTAATTAAAGCATTAAATCTTTTTTCCTCTCGCCAATCTTCTTTACCTGCTAATAAATCTAAGGCAATCCAGCCAACGTTGTGTCGTGTAAGAGTGTATTTTGTGCCAGGGTTACCTAGGCCGATAATAATTTGCATAAATAATAGTAAGGGAATTAATTCATATTTATTATAGCGCATTCAGGCTGAAATGACGATAAAATAAAAATATCCGCTATGCACGGATATTTTAAAATAGTAATAAAATTTCTATTAAATAATTTAAGCTTCTCTGACACCGTGCTTTTTTTTGTTTTTAATTACATGCATTTTTACCGGTGTGCCAATATAGCTATATTGTTCGCGTAGACGATTCTCAAGGAAGCGAACGTAGGAAAAATGTAAGTCGTCACGAGAGCCAATACGAACGGTAAATACTGGTGGGTTGGAGCGTTTTTGTGCAATTTCATAAATATGAGGAGCTTTCAAGCCCTTGCCTTTGGCTGGCAAATGAATTTTTACTACTCGACTTAGAAATTTTTTGAGCTGGGTTTCACTGATTTCTACTTTACGAGCTTCAGCTACTTCAAGTGCTATTTCAAGAATTTTATCTACCTTTGATCCAGTTTTAGCTGATACGAAGATAATTGGCGCCCAGGTAGCAAAGGGTAATTTATCTTGAATCACATCTTTCCAGTGTTTGGGATTTTTTTCTTCAATCTTGTCCCATTTATTAGCAATAATAATTAAACTTTTACCGCGATCAACAATTTCTTCCACCATTTTTGCGTCTTGATGGGTTAAGGTTTCAGCCAGATCAAGCACAAGCAGGGCGATATCTGCCCTCTGTAAACTTTGTAAGGATAGGGCGATGCCTTCTTTTTCTAGACCCTTGCCTTTGTGTCCGTGGCGAGAGATGCCGGCGGTATCAATTAAGTGTATAGTCTTGCCCTCGTGTTCTAGTTCTATGTCTTGGGATTCTCTAGTGGTGTGGGGTTGGTCACTAACGATTACTCTTTGGTAACCGAGAAGGGCATTAAGTAAAGAAGATTTGCCTACGTTTGGTTTACCGACGATTGCTAATTTTGCAGTAATTTCTTTTTTATCTTCGGCATTATCATCAATAACGGCATCAATTTTTTTAAAAATAGCATCCAATAAATCGCCAGTGCCAGCGCCAGTTTGAGCGGATAGTGAACACGGTTCTCCTAATCCTAGCTTATTAAAAATAGCCGCTTCGCTACGAAGTTTGCCACTATCAATCTTATTGGCCACCATTAATATTTTATTGGCATAGCGAGGTTGACGACGTAATACTCTGGCTAATTCTCTATCTTCAGGCATTAGGCCAGCCTTACCATCAACGACAAACAATAAAAGTTGGGCCTGCTTTAAATAGTCTAAAGCTTGCTGTTGCGCTAGTACATCAATATCGCTACTTGTTTTTTTGCGGTCGCTAATAATACGAGCATCGATCAAACCGGCCGTATCAACAAGACGGAAAACTTTGCGATCCCAGTAGACTAAGCCAATATTGCAATCTCTAGTTGTTCCTTCTATTTTTGAGACCAAGGCTTGTTTTTTTTCGGTGAGGCGATTAAATAAAGTCGACTTACCAACATTGGTTCGTCCGCAAATAGCGACTATGGGCAGATTGTCTGTATCGTTTTTCATTTTACTGAGATTAATTTTTATTTTTAGTACCAATAATTAAAATGAAGTCTGGAGGCTCAGGACTGTTTTTATAAGTTTCGAGCCAGGAAGGCGCATCGTATACAAGCTTAGCGTCCGCAGCGGCTTGTAGAATCTCTAAGGCTTTTAATTCTTTGCCGTAACTAAGGTCGTAAATTACAGAATCGTCATATTCTCTAGTGGGAGCATTGGCAGTTTCTATTATTTTAAATCCGTACTCTTGTATATTTATAGCAGTATTAGCTGCGAGACCACTAATCCAAGTGCCATTTAATACAGCTACTTTTATTTCTTTATCTATCTTATCAATTTGAATAATTGGCGCTTGATTTGTATTTTTATTTGGCTCGTTTAGCTTATTGCTACTTATAGTATTGTCGTCTGGTCCAAAAATATTTTTCAACATCTCTTGAATTTTACTGAAATTTCCTGTTTGGGGGATGAGAATATAGGCACCGTCTTCTCCTCGTCCAGCAATTAGGAAGCCACCAGGACCGTCACTTAAAACGGTGTTAGTAATTTGTTCTCGTTGAATATCTTTATAATCATTCCATAGTTTAAGTAGGGCCCAGACATCCAAATTAGTTTTAATATTGCGATTTAGTTCGGCAATAATGCGACTGAGCATGCCCGGCTTTAAGAGATTGTTTCTTGATAGCAATTTATCTTTTACAGCTTCTAAAATTAATTGTTGTCTTTTTGCGCGAGCAAAATCAGAGCCTTCAATACCGTAGGCATGGCGACTGCGAGCATATTTTAAAGCCAAGGATCCATTCATGTGTTGTTTCCCGGCATCAATATGCAAGTGTTCAAAGCGAGCAAAATAATCAGGGTTTGCCTCCTCTCCTCTAATGGGATAGCTATAATCATCTAAAGTATTTTCTACATCAACATTAATCCCGCCCAGTTCATCAATAATTTTAATAAATCCATCAAAATCAATACGTATGTAATAGTCAATTTTGAGATCAAGTACCGAGCTTAGTGTTTCTATCATCATCTGTCCTCCCTGTCCATCTTCTTGAGCCTCAGCGTTAGCATGAATAGAGTTAACTTTACGCCAAGAGCCATCGGCGGTGGGGACGGTCAAATCGCGAGGGATAGAAGTCATTGCTACTTTTTTACTGGATGGCTGTAAGCTTACAAGCATAATTGTGTCCGCTAAATAACCACCGTCATGATTAGCTCCGCCCATGCCTAGCAATAAAACGTTAACTCGATCTCTATCTTCCCCCTGCAATTCATTGTCAGAACTTTGTCCCAAATGACTAACTAAATTAATAATAGGATTATTGCTTAACCATTGACTAGCACCCGAGCTAGATATTAGTACTTTACCAGAAAAGACCAAAGCTAAGACTAATAAGGCGATAAAATAATTTTTTGCTTTACGACGTTTTTTAATCTTATCTAAAATTACTTGATTTTCTTCAAGTCGTGACTGTTTATATAGCTCTGGTTCATTTTCTTCTAATTTTTGCTTAAAATCAATCATAAATATTAAAAAATTCAATAACCTTGTGGCCTTGAATCGGATGTATTTTTCTTACTTTATTATAATGATTATTATCCTTTTTAGCAACTGTTCAAAAAAAATCATCAAATGACGATTATTCTTGTTTGATTTTAGTTAAAATTTTCCAAAAATGAGAGTCGGGCTGCCCGGAATTGAACCGGGATCACACGCACCCGAAGCGTATATAATAGCCTTTATACCACAGCCCGCTTGAGTTATGCGCGGTGGACTTGAGGGGACTCGAACCCCTTACCTCTGCAATGCGAATGCAGCGCTCTACCAGATGAGCTACAAGCCCTGCTTTATCCATTTAATTTTTTTCCGACGGTTATTTCACTCGTCGGGGTGCCGGGAATCGGTCACGGTAGCTAAGTTTTTCTCGGCGCCTTTGGCTTGAGAAAAACAAGCTCCCCGACCCGGTCTCGCGATGCGTCGCTTTGCTCCGCATATCGCTCCGACTTTCGCTTCCCGACGCGAGCCAAGCAGTTGGCTCGCTGCACCTCGACTCGTTTCACTCGTCGGGGTGCCGGGAATCGAACCCGGGATACATGCACCCCATGCATGCGTACTACCTCTATACTACACCCCGCCATATATTAGATAGCAATAGTTTATGAATATTCTATAAATTAGTCAAATCTTTTTTAAAAACAAAATAAATTGATTATAATTATTTTTTATATTTACTTGACAGCGTATAAAGAATTTAATAATATGAAAAAAGTTCATTATAAAGGAGGTGTTAGCTCAATTGGCAGAGCAGGGCCCTTTTAAGGCCTGGATACTGGTTCGAGTCCTTTACGCCTCGCCCGCCGCGATTTATATCATCGCGGCTTTTTTATTTTTAGAAATTTGTTCCTTGTTTCTATAAAGCCTTTATCTGTGTTAAAATATTAAAGATTTCATTCTTATATCAAATAATATATGCCACAACAGGACGCCTGGGAGCGAGAATATAATAAGCCTCAGCTGATTCAAATTAGCCAAGAGCCACGCAATGATCTAAAAAAATATATTAAATTTTTAAAGAAACAGGAGGGCTTAGTTTTTGATGGTCTAAAGATATTAGATCTTGGTTCGGGTAACGGTAAGCACACCAACTATTTAGCTCAAATGGGAGATAATGAAGTTTTTGGTTTT
>JAIPIE010000010.1 GCA_021734825.1 Patescibacteria group bacterium | reverse complement strand
TATCAGAGCTGAAGCTGAATGCCCACCAGGAATTGGAGTAACATTTATAATGCTGGCCTCCTGATAAATATTCGGACAAGCTTGTACTTGAATTGAGCCCGCAGCAGCCACGGCTGCGCTTGACTGATTAATAATATCTTCTTCATTGTCGGGTAAGGGGAAAATACCTCCACGCATAACTTGTGGTGGAGTCAAGTCTAAATTATTACTAACTTCAAACCCCCACTGGAAAAAATCACTATTACAAGTTTTAAAAACAGAATCATCATTATCTTTCAACAAGGCATTAGTGAGTTTAACTTGATAATCTGTATTCCCTTCTGGTACTCCTAATAGAGATTCTGGAGAAATAATAAAAGTACGACGATCACTAGAAGCCTGAATCACGGCTTGACTAACATTAGTGCTATCACTTGGACAAGTATCCGCATCACAACTATCACCTAAGTCTTCGCGAAAAATTCTGATGGCATCTGGATTAATATATTTACACGTAGTATCATCACAAGTACAACTATTAGCACTTGCGTCCTGACAAACACTATCTAGACGCAAAGACTCTTTAAAACTAATAATGATTGAGGTGTTACGCGCCACATTGCTCTGATTATTTTCAGGATATACTCTTTCAATAGTGCAAGCACCGATGGCTCCGGTGCCGAGCAGCGCGGGTGGGTTTGTGTTTGTACTCCAAATTGAACCTGAGCCGGTAGCACTGATTAAACGATTTAAAATAAAAGTGGCGATACCCCAAGAAGATAAAATAATAATTAAACCAATCACAGCGTTTTTTAATATTTTTTTTGCTTCTTCTACCTTTTCATCATTGCCGGCACTCGTCATCCAAATAAAACCAGCATAAATTATCAAGCCAACGGCAATTACTCCTAAAAACAACAAAACAATATTAATTATTCTGGCGATAATAATTCGCGGGTCAGTGGCGCTAAGCTTAATAACATTACCGATTTCATTGACGCCAACATCAATGTTTTGAGCCCAAGCAAAAGTAGCTAGGCCAAGCCCAATCATCACAAGAAGGGGCATTAAAAAAAGTAATAATTTTCGACGCATTTTATTTTAATTGAACCGCAAAGCGTGGTATAATTTAAAAGCTAGGCAGTTATAATTATTATAGCATAAAGGTTTAAAACATAAAAACCAAATGAACATTGATCGCATCGTCAAAAAATTTCATGAAAGTCATCCCGGTGAAGATACCACGATGCTGTATTTAGCATATGATTTTGCTAATGAGGCACATGCCGGACAGTTACGTAAAACCGGGGAACCTTACATTCAGCATCCACTGCATACAGCTTTTTTATTGGCGGAAATAAAGGCTGATTTGCCGACTGTTATAGCCGGCCTTATTCATGATGTCCCCGAAGATACTGATCGCACTTTTGAAGATGTGCAAAAAAATTTTGGTGAAGAAGTGGCAAATTTAGTAGCTGGCATCACTAAGCTAGGTAAAATTAAATATAGAGGCATTGAACGCTACCGCGAAAATTTAAAAAAAATGTTTTTAGCCATGACCACTGATATCCGTGTTATCTTCATTAAGTTTTGTGATCGCTTGCATAATCTGCGCACCCTTGAAGGCTTGCCGATTGCTAAACAAAAAAGAATCGCTAAGGAAACTTTAGAAATATACGCCCCTATTGCTGGCATGCTAGGTATCTGGCGTTTAAAATGGCAGTTAGAAGATCTCTGCTTTAAATATCTTTATCCAGAAAAATTTCAAGAACTAGAACAAAAATATGAAGTGGAAAAAAAGGCAGAAAGAAACCAATATTTTCAAAAGATTAAAGCAGCACTAATACCGCGCCTAGAAGAGTTGGATTTAAAATACGATATTGAAGTAAGATTTAAACATTTATACAGCATTTTCCAAAAAATGCAGAGAAAAGATCGTAGATTTGACGAAATTTATGATGTATTTGCCTTAAGAATAATTGTACCTGATGTTAATAGTTGCTATAAGGTGTTAGGTATAATTCATACTATTTGGAAACCGAAACCAAACCGTTTTAAAGATTATATTGCGGTGCCTAAACCAAATGGTTATCGTTCACTTCATACTACAATTTTCGGACCAGACAGCAAGGCGGTTGAATTTCAGATTCGCACTCAAGAAATGAATGATGAATCTTTATATGGACTAGCTGCTCACTGGTACTATAAAACTAAAAATCAAAAAGAACAACAGCCGCTATGGATGAAAGAAATTATTGATATTCAAAAAGAAATATTAGACACTAATGAACTAATTAAAAATATTAAATTAAATATTTTTAATGACCGTATTTTTGTCTTTTCACCCAAAGGCGACGCCTTTGAATTAACCGAACACTCTACTCCGGTTGATTTTGCTTATGCGGTGCATACTAATATTGGCAATCAGGCTACAGGAGCTATCATTAATGACCGACTCGCTAAACTTGATCAAGAATTAAAAAATGGCGATTTGGTAGAAATTATTATCGATAAAGGTAGACAATATCCAAATCGTGATTGGTTAAAATTTGTGCAAACCAAGCGGGCCCGTGATCGTATTAAGCAATTCGCCAAGAAGGGTCCGTTGGAAAATATTAAGCGCTTTATTCCTGGAATAAAAAGATAAGTCCTCCATACGATAAAAAAATAAAACCCCGTAAAGCCTGACGGCCACGGGGTTTTATTTAAACTCTATAAGATTAACGATTTTGAGTTTCTTCTAGTTTACCAGTTTTGCGTAGTAATTCTTTTTTACGTCGCATTTCCATACTCGTTAAAGCATAGATTTTTTGCTGACGCTTGGTCTTTTTGGGCGCTAAATGTTGCGTAGAACGAGCCTTCTCTAGTCGTTTACTATTCTTTAAACCCTTCTTAAATTTACGTAAAAAACTTTCAAAACTTTCACCAGGTTTACGATTAAAATCAGCCATAAATTACACCCTCCTTTCTATTTACTTTTTTTGCTATTTTATCCTTAACTTTCTTAAAGGCAACTGTTTCCTGAACACCAGATTCCATATCTCTTAGTAATATAGTTTCATCCATTACTTCTTTTTTACCCAAAATTAAACTCACTTTCGCATTTAGACGACTGGCCTCTTCCATCTGATTTTTTAAACTATCAGTAGAGAAAGATTGGCGAACATTGAAACCCATGCGACGTAACTCTTCAAATAAAATCAATGATTTTATTTTAGCCTGCTCACCTAATTGAGCCAAAAACACCACTTCTTCTTTTAAATTTGGCAATTCTAATTTATCTTTAATCTTGGCAACTGTTCGTTCTAAGCCGATGGCGATACCCACAGAAGGGGTTGGTTTTCCACCCAAGCTCTCTACTAAGTTATCATAGCGTCCACCACCAGCTAAAGCTAATTTACTTTGCATAGCGCCCTCATCATTAATCGGCCAAAATTCAAAGACAGTGTCATTGTAATAACTTAAACCTCGGACTAAATAAGGATTGAAGTTATAGGGAATATTTAATTCATCTAAATATTCTAAAACTTTAGCGAAATGTTCACGACTTTCATCTGATAAGCAATCGGCAATCTGAGGGGCCTCTGCTAATAACTGCTGACAAGCGTCCTCCTTACAATCAAGCAGGGCCATCGGCGTCTTAAGTAAAGCTTTTTTACAATTGTTACATAGCTTTGCACGACGACCACGTTCCTTATAAAAAGCGGAGAGCTTGGTGTTATATTCTTTACGACATTCAGCTTTACCTAAACTATTAATCTGTATTTGAAAATTTGCTTCTAAATCTAGAAAAAAATTATAAGCAGCGGCGATTAATAAAGTTTCTGCCATTGGCTTATCTTCACCAATTACTTCCATATTAAACTGATTCGATTCACGAAAACGACCATTCTGCATTTTCTCGTGTCGAAAAACGGGACCAATAGTATACAAACGAACTGGTTGAGGCAATTCAACAAAATTATTTTCAATATAAGCGCGTAAAATGCCTTGAGTTAATTCTGGACGTAAAACAGCCTTTTCTCCCTTATCACAGTTCACTCCGTAAATTTCTTTATCACTGCTATTGCGCATTGATTGTTTAAATAAATCCAAGCTTTCAATTACCGGGGTTTTAATAGCATTAAAACTATAAAGCTCAGCCAAAGAGGCGGCCTTATCCATAACATTACTCAAATATCTAAATTCCGCCGGAAGAGTATCTTTCATACCCATCAAACGATCCACTGCTTTAAGACTCTTTCTTTCTACCGGTTTCTTGGCGGCAGAGGAATTTCTTGTATTCATTTTTTGTTTTGGCATAGTATATTAAACGAAAGATTATATTATTCGATATTGTTAGAATAGTCAACTGAATAATCTACTGGGTCATTAAAAACAGCTGCTCGATTAAAAGGCCAACCACGCAGAAAGACGCGTCCAGTAATAAAGCTTTTGCTCACCGGCCCAAAACTACGAGAATCCTTAGAGGCTGTGCGATTATCACCCATCACAAAATATTCCTCATCTTTTAATGTCACCTTATCATCAAGGTTGGAGTAAGTTGGTGTATTTTTATCTAAATAACTTTCTTGAAGCACTAAACCGCCCGGATATTGATCATTATAAATAATAACTTTTCCGTCTTTAATTTGAACACTTTCGCCAGGCAAACCGATGATACGTTTAATAAAATATTCCTGAGGATTAAGGGGATAACGAAAGACAACTACTTCGCCACGTTCAATCGCACGAAAACGATAACTAATTTCATCAATTATTAAATATTCATGATCATGAAAGTTTGATTCCATTGAGGCACCCTTAACATAAAAGGGTTGAATCAAAAAATAACGAACCGGAATAATGATAGCTAGAGAAATAGCTACTACTTTTACGGTTTCCCAAGCTAAAATTAAAAATTTCTTATACATATCAATAATTCCTTATATTATTCATTTGGCCGAATAAAAACACTGCCTAAGAGCAGTACATTTTTTAATGTGAAATGATTATATCACAAAAATAAGTAAAAAGCAAGTCTTAAAAATATCTAACATTAGCTAATAAACATCGCATCGCCATAACTGTAAAAACGATACTTAGACACGATAGCAGTCTGATAAGCTACCTTCATTTCAGACTGTCCCGCCAGTGCCGAAACCAGCATTAGTAGGCTCGATTTAGGCAGATGAAAATTTGTAATTAAAGCATCTAAAAGTTCAAATTTATAGCCAGGATAAATAAATATCTCCGTCCATTCATGATACGCCTCGCCCAAGGAGAGCCTTCCCTGCTTAATTGCCTGTCCGTATGCCTCCAATACTCGACAACTAGTAGTGCCGACAGCAATAATGCGTTGATGATTTTTCTTCGCCTGCATTAAAAGTTTGGCAGATTTTTTATTAATTACTACTAACTCTGAGTGCATTTTATGTGCCACAATATTATTTTCTTTAACTGAAGCGAAGGTACCAAGACCAACATGTAAAGTCACGGGGATTATCTGCACTCCCTTGCTTAATAATTTTTTAATCAAGCGCTTAGTGAAATGTAGCCCAGCGGTTGGGGCAGCAACCGAGCCAATATTTTTAGCTTCAGCGTAAACCGTCTGATAACGAACTCTGTCTAAACGCTGACTTTTACTAGGAGTAATATAAGGAGGCAGGGGCATGTGACCAATCCGCTCTAAAACGCGCCAAAATTTTTCCTCTTTATAATTAAAGGAAACAAGCCAAGTGCCGTCGCCCTGGTCATGCAGTAAAGTTGCCCTAAGCCCAGATGCTAAAATAATTTTTGCACCCGCCCTGACTTTGCCTCCAAGCAAACACTCCCAAACTGAGCCCTGCTTATGTTTGTGTAAAAATATTTCAATACGACCACCCGTATCTTCTTTATGGCCAAATAAGCGCGCAGGAAATACCTTGGAATCATTAATCACTAAGACGTCTCCTTTATTTAAAAGTTCAAGCAAATCATCAAAACGACGATGACTAATAGCTCCATCTTTCTTGGACAAACATAAAAGCCGGGCGTGATCGCGCGGCTTAACGGGCTCCTGAGCAATTAATTCCTGAGGTAAATTATAATCAAAATCTTTTAAAGATAACATAAATACAGCCTTTAAACTTATAGCAAGCCCTTTCTTTTGCCTAAATGTTGATAGGCGGCGGCAGTGGCTAAACGACCACGTGGAGATCTATCTAAAAATCCTAACTGTAATAAATAAGGTTCATAAACATTTTCCAAAGTATCAATTTCTTCACCCGTGGCGGCCGCTAAAGTATTTAAGCCAACCGGGCCACCCTGAAATTTATCAATCAAGGTTTCTAAAATTTTACGATCAACACTATCTAGCCCGAGCACATCGATGTCTAATAAATCAAAAGCTTGTTCACACGCTTCTGGACTAATGTCACCATTATTTTTCACCTGGCAATAATCACGAACTCGCTTTAAAAGACGGTTAGCGATACGTGGAGTACGACGAGAGCGCCCAGAGATAGCCTTGGTAGCATCAGTTGGCAAATTAATTTTAAAAATATTTGCACTACGCGCAATAATTTTTTCCATCTCATCAGTCTTATAAAACTCTAGGTGATGAGAAAGACCGAAACGATCACGCAAAGGAGCTGAAAGTAAGCTGGCAAGAGTAGTGGCACCAATAATAGTAAAATGAGGTAAGTCAAGACGTAAAGTTCTGGCGCTAGGACCCTTGCCCATAACGATATCCAAGGCATAATCTTCCATGGCTGGATATAATATTTCTTCCACTGTTTTAGGTAAACGATGGATTTCATCAATAAATAGGATATCACCCTCTTCAAGATTACTTAAAATAGCGGCCAAATCTCCACTTTTTTCAATTGCCGGACCAGAAGTCACTCTTAAATTAACCCCCATTTCATTAGCGATAACATGAGCTAAGGTCGTTTTGCCCAATCCCGGAGCGCCATACAATAAAACATGCTCAATTGATTCTTTTCTTTGTTTGGCGGCCGAAATAGCAATTTCTAAATTTGCTTTAATGCCTTCCTGCCCAACATATTCCCGCAACAAACGTGGCCGTAAAGTTACTTCCAAAACTTCTTCCTCGCTTTTCTCCTGCGGATCAAGCAGACGTTTTTCCTCTAACATACATTATCATTAATTCCAAGTTTGTTGACCATCGCCTTCAATATCTATTATTGGACCTAAAAATTTCGAAGTAGAACCCAAATTGATATCTAGCCAAGCCTTAATTGAGGCTAACCACTCCCTACGAGTCATATACTTTATATTAGCATAATAACGCTTATCAGCACGACAACCCCAAGCCTTAACATTTAAACGTTTGGCAATATAAAGGGAGCGCAATAAATGAAAATCTTGAGTGGAAATTAACATTTTATCTAGATGAAAAACATTTTTAGCGCGATAAATGCTATCGTAAGTATCAAAGCCGGCATGATCTAAAAATATATCTTCAGCTGCAACATTTTTCTCTAAAAGATAGTCTTTACCAGCACCAACTTCATTATAAAAGACTGTGCCGTGATCGCCGCTTATTAATATTTTTCTCACTAAACCTGACTCATACAAAGATGCGGCCATATCCAAGCGATCGGCAAACACCGGGCTAACATTTTCACCGCCATCAACTCTAGCCCCCAAGACTAAAACGGCAGGACGCTGTCCTTTGATATCTTGCAAACAATTATCCACAATATGATTATCAAAAGAGGCTACTCGCTGTTGAATCAACCATAAAGACCAAAAACCAAACAAAAGAAAATATAAAGCCCAGCGCCAATTTATATATTTACCCAACATAACATTTTAATTAAATAAAAAATAATATTAAAACTGGCTAAATTCACAAATCCGATTAAAATCACAAAATTTACACATCTGTGAAGGCTTGGGTGTAAAATTTCTTGATTTTATCGCTTTGATTTGTGCACTTACCTCTAACTTAAGTTTTTCCTTTTCTGCTTCCTTAGGACTGAAAGATAAAACGCTGCCATCCTCCACATAATAATATTTTAAAGATAAAACTTTAATTTGTAAAACTTCCTCTAAAAATAATTGATATAAAATTAACTGACGTCTGTCTTTCCACAACAATTTATCTTTCGGACGACCTGTTTTATAATCAATCACTTCCACGCCACCTTCAAGCTGATCAACACGATCAATCGCTCCCTTTAAGGTCTCTCCTCCGATTTTGAAAGAAAAACTTTTTTCTAAAAATAAAACTTTAGGAAGTGTTTGCGTGGGAGGGCAAAAAGCGTTTAGATAAAAACTTAAAGCTGATTGAGCGCGCTGATAATAATCTTCTCGCTGTTCGCTGCTTTCATAACCATCATCAACCCAATGACTCGCCAGTAAACTTTGTAAACGCTTAAGACTTAGTAAATTTTGATCTGGCTTAGCGTCGGTAAATAAACTCGCCTGAGGAGTGCTAATAATCGGCTTAAGAAAATCGTAAAAAACATTATGCATCACACGTCCAAAAATCAAACTCGGCTTGTCTTCTGGGGCGGGAATTTTTAAAATAAAGGCAAATTTATACTGCAGGGGGCAAGTATCATAGGCGGCTAATTGCGAAAAAGAGAATTTTTTTGGCAACTGATCTAAAGATAATTCCGCCTGTAAAAACTGAGCACCGTCATCGGCTAAATCACGTAAAAGTTCATTATTGTTTATTCGACTATCCGCTGTTGTTACTTGCAAACCAGCCTCTTCAATAAAACGAGAAACTTTTTTCTCGCGCACACCGCCATAATCTTTAGCACTGCTTACATATAATTCTCTCTTGGCTCTAGTCAAGGCTACATAAAATAAGCGCCTCTCTTCCTCCGTGTGGGCGTCCTTTGAATCCACTAGAATTTCTTTCACTAAGCCCAGCGGCAAAGGAATTTTTTCACTTCTATTAATGGTTGGGAATTTTTTATCAGCCAAATTAACTAAAAATACATACGGAAATTCCAAGCCTTTAGCAGCGTGTACTGTCATCACCCGCACGCTATCATCATCCACAAAGTCTAAGCGCAAAGAACCGCTTTCGCCGGCCTCTAACTCCAAATTAATCGCCTCCATAAAATCATTCAGCCTTATTTCCGGCGCACCTTCTTCCAGCCTTTTCATCTTCTGATAGAACTGATTTAAATAAGAGAATGATTCTTGATCGGCATCAATATCCAGATCTTTAATCAGGCCTGACTCTTCCACAAATTTAAAAAATATTTTACTTGGCAAAGTACTAGGAACAAGTTGAGAATGTTTATCAATTAAAGACAGTAGTCGGCGAATCGGAGCTAAGGCCTCAGGACTTAAATCATTAAGCATCTCTGCTTTTTTCAAAGTTTCAAACAAAGACCAAGCCTTACGACGGGCAAAACGATTTAAACTAATAATATCAGCGTGACTAATTCTAAAAGGGCTTAAATTTAAAACCCTAAACAAGGCTGACGATTCATGATAATTATCTAATAAACGCAAATAAGCCAAGCAGTCAAGAATAATTGATTTATAATACAGACCACGTAAAGACACAAATTGATTAGGAATGCCTCTGCGAGTTAATTCTTGTACAAACTGTGAAGCGGTATCATTGGAACGAGCGAGAATGGCAAAATCAGACCAAGCCGTATCTTGTCCTAAAGCTTGATCACGTTTATATATCTCCAATATTTTCTCAGCCACCATCGATAATTCATCGTCTTGTCGCTCTAATAATAAAAAGACTGGCGGCTGTCCGAGTTTTGCACTATCGCCCTTAGCAATTAGCGTTTTATTGATACTAAGTTTTGGCTCTAAACGATTAGGATTATTGTGACTGATAAAATTATGAGCAATATCTAAGATATCCTGACGAGAGCGATAATTTTCTGTTAAGACAATCTCCACTGCTTCCGGAAAATCATCTTTAAACTGCATAATGTTGGCAAGAGAGGCTCCCCGGAAACGATAAATTGCTTGATCGTCATCACCTACTACCATTAAATTGTTATTAGGAGCCGACAATAGTTTCACTAATTCATATTGCGCCCAATTCGTGTCCTGAAATTCGTCCACCATCACATAAAGAAATTTTTTACGATAATATTTTAAAATATTTGGTCGCTCACGTAAAAGTTTCAGGGTATAAAGAATTAAATCACCAAAATCAAGCCAGCTATTTTCTAGTAGTAAGTTATTGTAGGTTTCATAAGCCCCAGCCAATTCCTGTAGACGACCACTTTCTAAAATGTCTTCTGCTTCATCGTCATCGTCACTATTTTTATCTGCTTTTTCTGATTTATCAGTATTTGTCGTTTGAATATTTTTTGCATAAGCTAAATATTCAGCGGAGGAAATATTTTCATCTTTTAAGCGGGAAAAATGTTTAAGTAATTCCGAAATAAACTTCGTCGGATTGCCGAGCGGACGATAATAATCCAGATTAAAACGGTCAAAATTTTTCTTAATTGTCATCCATTGCTCGGTTGCACTTAAAAGGCGAAAGTCGGCCGGCAGGCCAATGTCTAAAGCATGCTCGCGTAATAAACGCTCACAAAAACTATGAAAAGTATTAATCCATAAATCTACGTAGCCATAAGGGAGTAAGCGATCGGCCCGCTCTTCCATTTCCTGTGCCGCCTTTTCGGTAAAAGTTAAAAGCAAAACTCTATCACTTTGTACTTTTTCTTGTTCTAATATTTCAGCGAGGCGATTAACTAAAACACTAGTTTTGCCCGTTCCCGCTCCTGCCACAACTAAAAGTGGCCCCTGTCGATGATTAACAGCTGCCTGTTGTTTATTATTTAGTTGCTTGATTTTATTCTGCATACAAAAATATCTCTAGAGCTACAGTTTTAACATTTTTAACAAGCGCTTATTGCCTGCTTCTTTAAGCGGTCCGATAAGAGCCAAGTTTAAATTCTTATCTTTCATTACTAGCTCAGCCGCTTGACGAATATCTTTTGTTGTTAAGGCCCGCAAACGCTTGTTCAATTCAGCTGGTTCAATAAATTTATCACGTAAGATTGTCTGACGACCGTACCAGCTAGCGACATCATCGCTTGTTTCTAATTGCATAAGTAATCGTCCCGACATTAAATCTTTAGCTCGCGCCAATTCTTCCGCGTTCACATCTTCACTGGCAATGCGGCGATATTCAGCTAATATTATCGCTACCGCCGCCTCCGCCTTATCTTTTGGTACGCCAGCCTGAGTAGTTAAATAACCAGAATCGGAATAAAATTCTGTTGACGTTTTCACGTAATAAGCCAGGCCTGAACGTTCGCGTAAAGAAATAAACAAGCGCGAACTCATAGATCCACCCAAAATCACACTTAACATTTTTAAAGCTAACTCTTGCGGATGCCCAACCGGCACTGCCCTAACTGCCAAGGATAGATTAACTTGATCAGTGGACTTAAATACACTTCTAAGCGTCGGCTTCGTTTGCTTTTCTTTAACCGTAATTTTATCTTGCCATTTATTACGCTTGATATTGCCAAAAATTTGACGAGCTTGCTTCTGATCAGCTTCTTTAATGGCACCACTTAAAATAACTTTAATACTTTGAGCACCATATTGACGATTAAAGTAGCGTAAAAAATCAGCTCGTTTAAATGACTGGATATTTTTCTTGGTACCAATGGTGTCCCAACCGGCTGGTGTATCACCATAAAGACAGGTTTCAAGCACATCTTCAATATGCATTAAAGGATTATCTTCATACATATTCAACTCTTCAATAATTACTCCTTTTTCTCGCTCAATTTCCACTGCCTCAAACTTAGAGTCAGTCAACATATCGCCCAAAATATCTAAAGCCTGCGTCAATTTGCCTTCCGCTACTTTTACAAAATAACCGGTATACTCTTTAGATGTAAAAGCATTATACTCGCCCCCTAAAACATCAAGCTCGGCCGACAAGGTTAAAGTGTCCGGTCGACGCTTGGTACCCTTAAAAAACATGTGTTCCAAAAAATGAGAAAGTCCGCTTTCAGCTCGGTTCTCATATTTAGAGCCCGTTTTTACCATTATCAAGGCCGTAGCCGTCTTTACTCCGGCCATAGGCACTAATATTAGGGGAATTTTATTCTTTAAAATTGATTTTTTGTATTTAAACATAACAAGAATGTAGTTAATATTATATTTTAAATTTAACATATCTCTGTTATAATGGAAAGCGAAGACATAAAGAATAATTTTTTTAACCATATGCCCTATAAATTAAAAAAGATGTCCACGCCCTTAGAGCACGGTCAAGCCTATAAAATTAAAAAAGTACGAGAGATGTCGGAACATGAAAAGCCTCGTGAAAAAATGATTCTTGACGGTGTTGGCTCTTTAAGTTTGGCTGAATTACTGGCGGTTGTTTTGGGCGTCGGCACAAAAAAAGAAGAAGTTTTCTCCATGGCTTCGCGACTCTTGCGCGAATATGGAGAAAAGGCTATTGCCACTCAAAAAAATCCTATAACTATAGCCAAAGACTTAAACATCCCACAAACAAAAGCTTGCCAAATTGTGGCTTGTTTTGAGCTAGGCAGACGCTTGTTTCAAAAAAAATCCGGTGGCTTCATCACTATTCGTAATGCGACTCAAGCCTTCAATCACTTAAAAGAAATGGGGGGCTTAAAAAAAGAACAATTTCGTGGTCTATATTTGAATAATCACTATCAACTTATCCATGACGAAGTTATTTCTATTGGGACTATCGATGCTTCCTTAGTGCATGTGCGCGAAGTGTTTAGACCAGCTTTAGAATACGGAGCAACTGCTCTTATTATCGCCCATAATCATCCTTCTGGGACCATCAAAGCCAGTCGAGCCGATACCGAAATTACTGACAAACTCTTAGCCGCCGCCAAAATTTTAGACATTGAAATACTGGATCACTTAATCATCGGTAATAACAAATTTTTAAGTATCATTTAATGACATCTTTAGCTAAAAAGTATCGGATTCGTTCTAGTGTAAAAATTCTTAAAGACGTTAACAGCGTTAAGTTTCACGTGGAAAATGACGACTATTTTGGCACGGCCGCCACACTTGTTCATCTCCTCCGAGAACAATTAGTTGAACAAATAAAAAAGGCCCCAGCGGGCGAAAAAAATTTAATAAATAAAGCGTTTAAAAATCTGGAAGCTGATTTAGTTTTACTGCAAAAAAATTATTATATTAAAACGAAAAAGAAAGCTAACCATAAAACTGCCAAAGGCAAGCTGAAAAGCCAGTGATCAAATAAAGTTAAAATAAATAAAGCAACAAATATGGCTACAAGTCGGCGTTCCCGACTTTTTTTGTAGACAAAAAACCATAATAATATCAGGGCTGACAGAAAAAATATTCCTCCCTCAACGGCCGCAAGCAACCAATAATTATGCGCTGGTTGATAATTCCAAACCGCCTGTGCTTGACTGCGAGCGAAGTCCTGCCGATAATCAAACTCCGGTGACACCCCTAAGCCAAGACCAAAAAACGGAGTCTCCTTCAAATCTTGCCAAGCTCGTTCGTTATAGGTCTGCCTTTCGCTTAAGGAAATATGTTCTAATCGACTACTTGTTTGGGCACGTGCCCAGATTAAATCGCTATACTGTGCGGCAAATAAAGACAAAATGAAAATAGAAAGTACTAACAAGGCTGCAGCTGGTCGTAGCTTCTGATAGCGCTTCCGCCAATTCTGCCAAATTAACAGAAGTAAGCCGATAAATAAGGCGAGTATGGCGGAGCGTGAAAAAGAAAACAGCCCAGCGATTAGAAATAAGACGTAAGAACCTAAGGCATAGGCTCGTAATTTGGATTCTTCCTCATTAAAAAATAGATAAGCGCTAATAAGCGAAGCTAAAACCATTAGTCCACCAAAAATATTAGGATGATCACTAGCGCCATAAGCACGCAACCAACGGCCAGATACCGTTTCAATCACAATCGCACCAAGATCGCCAGCACCATGATAAGCCATGCCCAAGTAAGTGCTAGCCAAAGAAGTTTGCGTTAAAAATTGAGTAATGCCGATTAAAGCTTGCAGCCCCAAGCTAATAAGAAAAATGATAAGTAGTCGCCGACGCCAAAAAGGCGAAAGTTGTTTTAAAATATAATAGAAAACAAAAGCGCTAAGTAACAACAAAAAACGAAAACCAGCAAGTAAATAATCACTAGATATAAACACTGAAATTAAAGCAGAGAGTAAAAAAATGAAAGATACAATTTTTATCTTTAAAGGTGTTTCTTTCCAAAAATTCAAAGATAACAAACCGCTGGGTAATAAGAGAAACAAACTTAAATATAAAAAAACAAAGGCCGCAAATATGGAAATTTCCCAATAATTACTACTCGCTGCCCGTAATATTAATTTTGTTTGCCAAGGCAGGGTAAAGACTGTTAAACACAAAGCAGCTAAACCGGCCTGTTGCCACAAATTTTTATTCATTAAATAATCGTCTTAACCGCTCTTGATAACGACGTTCAAATTCTTGCCGCCGATCAAGTAAATATAATTTTAAAACTCCCGCTTTAATAATTACCCGAGAGTCAAGATTTGCCTTTTTCTTTAGAGCCAAAGGCATAATCGTCATTTGCAAAGACTCGGCCCATTTTTCTAAAAAATCACCAAAACTACGCCAAGCCTTAACTACAAAATGAGGCCTATACCAAGAGCGTGGTGATTCACGATAAGATTGATTACTAAGCATAAAATCACCATTAGGCAAATAATTTTTCAGCCAAACATTATCTGATATTAACTGATGATGGTAGGCCCCCCGATCATAAAGAGTATATAACCCAGCCAACCAAAAATAAAAATATTGATCATCGGGACCAGTAGTCATGCCACTTAAATCTAGGTGAGCGGTATCAATATAAAAACTTAAACAAATTTTATCTCTTTTCTTACTTGGTGTCGGACGTTGTCTTAATATCTTCATTAAGCCTGCACAGAATAAACGTGTGAGCCAAATGCGATTTTCTTTAGCAATAATAAAAATATCAATATCGCTACCATCACGGAGATTATGACGCCCGATTAAATTACTTAAAGCAACTAAGCGCACTGTTGGTAAGAGGCGGAAAAGTCGCACCGCTCGACGAGCGATTTTCAATTTACGATTAGTATAATGATAACGCTGTTTACGAATATTGATTAAGGCTTCTTGCCCGGGTAAAAAATAGAAGCCTTGTTTTTCCTCCAATTGACCAATCTCAATTAACTTTTTTATTTCCGGATTGAGCTCTTCAAATTCAACTGATACACTTAAATAACGCCACATTTCGTAGGCGGTCAAGGGATAGGAAAACAAATCAAAAAAAACGACAATCTTAATTATTGCCTCGGACAACTCACTGAGATTATCCAGTTTATCCGCCATAGACATTATTTTGGTCGCTCTAGCGATATCGGTTCAATTTTGCTTTCGCCGCCGGTAATTTTAATTACATCTTTATCAATTTTCTTAAACTCATGATAGGCGTTATTGTAATGGCTAATGGAAGTTGAGAGGCTCCCACCGAGCTTTTGCAAAAAATCATCATAACTTAACATATGTCGGCCAAGTTTTTCAATATTCTTTTTAATTTCCTTGGCGCTTTCTTCAATCTGCATGGCCTTTAAGCCTTGTAAAACTGTTTGTAAGTAGGCAAGGAAGGAAGTAGGAGAAACAATAATAACTTTTTTATCACGAAAAGCATATTCAATTAAATCGCGCGTATTTACTTTAACTGCTCCGACGGAATTAACGAGTAAATCGTAATAAATTGCCTCCGAAGGAATAAACATAAAAGCAAATTCCAAGGTACCCTTCTCCGGTAAGACATATTTAGCCGTTTCATCAATACGATTTTTTAAATCTTGTTTAAATTGAGCTTCAATTTTTTTGCGTGCTTCCGGTTCACTGGTATTTAATAAGCGTTCATAATTTTCCAAAGAAAATTTGGCATCAATGGGAATAATTTTATCTTTAACAAAAACAACGGCATCAACAATTAATTCTTTACCAGTTTTTTCATTCTTACCAAGCGAATACTGCAAAGCATAAGACTTAGGCGGTAACACATTTTTCAAAGTTTCTTCTAAATAATATTCTCCTAAGACACCGCGTTGCTTAGGGTTCTTCAAAATGTCCTGCAGACTCTGTAGCTGCGAAGAAAAATTAACCACTTGTTTATTGGTTTCATCTAGCTTTGCCAGCTTTTCGGTAACATCGGCAATCAATTTCGCTGACTGTCCAGTGATATCTTGAATCACCTTAGTCGTCTGAGCAAATTGACCCTGGCTAGCGCGATGAGTTTCGCTTAATTTTTTATCTAACTCTTGGCGCATTTCCGTGTTCTGAGTTGCCAGCTGTGAGAGTTTCTCCGATTGCTGCGCCAAGCGCTCTAAAGTGGCAACAGCCTGAGCATCAGCTAAAGGGTTCTTTTTCTTTAATAATAGAAAAATAACCGCGATAAAAGCTAATAGAATTAAGCTAAAAATTGTGATTAAAATTGTAGTATTCATATATTTTATTATAACTTACTTTCAGGTTTTATTGTAGCCATTGACTTATTTCTTAAAATGTGCTATGATGATTTATTAGCCGATATTGGCTAAGTCATTTAAAAACTGAATAAAAATGAGAAACCTGCGGTATCTGGAAACAGCTTCAGCGACAGCATTAATGTTGTCAAAATATTTTTTAGCCATTTCCAGTATATTTGGCTGGTGGCTTTCTATATTAGGATATGTGCTAACATTAATCCTAAATATCAAAATTAA
>JAIPIE010000009.1 GCA_021734825.1 Patescibacteria group bacterium | reverse complement strand
TTTAAATACCAGTCATTCATATCCACTCACGGGATTAACTAAGGGCACCACCTATCATCTCCAACTGAGAAATACCGATGCTAACGGCAATACAGTTGTCTCTGATGATATCACTTTCACTACTACTGACAGCAGTGACACAGCGCCAGAAATATCGGCTACTTCCACTACTCCGATATTCGACACTATTGCCATTGTTAATTGGGACACAAATGTATTAACAAAATCAGAATTACAGTATGGTGTAGATCCATTATCTTTAGACTCAAGTATTATTGATAACAATTTTAATAAAACTCATTCATTAGCCATTAATTCTTTATCTCCAGAGACTCAGTATTATTACAGCATCATAGCAACTAATGATGGCAATGCTACCACTACGACCGAGGGCTCATTTGTGACTCAGGAGATTTTATATGGCGAGACCGAAGTTCAAAGAAGAGAGGAGATCGCGAGAGCAGCTGGAGTAGCCAGTGTTGATACTAGTGCTAATAGCGGCGGCGGTGGAGTTTTAATAATTGATAAAACCGACAAAGTCCCTCCAACAATTTCTGCTGTTAATATCGCAAATGTAACTAGTAATTCAGCGCTTATTTCTTGGTTAACTGATGAAAATACAGATGCTTATGTAGAGTTTGGGCTCGATACTTCTTATGGGGCTGTTTCTGGAACTAGAGCTAGATCAACTGAACATGCTCAGGAAATAATTAATTTAGAGCCAAACACTTACTATCATTATAAGATAAGCGTTGTTGATGCTAGTGGTAATTATTCAGAAACAAAAGATGGTACTTTTTCTACTCTGTCTTTAGTGGATGACTTAAAAAATGCAGTATCACCAGATTCAAGTCAGGGGAGTGCCGGAACTTCAAATGACGCTACTGTCAGTAATAAGATCCAAAGTGCTCAAGATTTATTTAAATTAGCTAGTCAGGCCGTTCAACGTGCGGTGGGTGTGATTAAAAATAATGCCAATAATATGTCGCTTAATTTTATGGAAGCGTCTATTTTTGATCAGCAAGGCTCAATTAACGAATTAGCAAGTTTGCTGCCTGTGCCTATTATGAGCGGAAGTCCAGCAGTTGACGTGTCGGACAAATCGGCTACTATCAGTTGGCGCACAGATAAAGAATCAAGTTCAATTGTGTATTTTGCTTCAGACGATGCCTACAGGCCAGATACCGCTAAGCCTTATCAGCAAATTGCTGGTAGCGCGAACGAGCAAACAATCGAGCATAATGTGTTAATTACCGGTTTGTTACCAAATACACAGTACCATTATCAATTGGAAAGCAAACCAACGGTAGGTGCGGCGGCTAAATCAAAAAACTTTAGCTTTATTACGGACAAAGAATCTTTGGGAATTCAGAAGTATGTAGTTAATAATATTTCTACGGAAGTTGCTTCTTTTCAATGGGTTACGAGCATAGAGACTGATTCTAGCGTAGAATATACTCCGTATAAGGACAATAAATTAGATATTAGTGAAACTAAGAAAAGATATGACGAGAATCTAACCACTATTCATGAAATTAAATTGGAAGATTTATCAGCCGGTGTGCCTTATCGAATAGTTTTAAGTAGTAAAGATGAAATGGACAATGTTGTTCAACAGGTAATTGATAATTTTTATACTTCAAATGTAGATGTGGCGCCGGTTATTGGGCAAGTGCAAACAATTTCGGCTATATCGCCTGGTAAAAATATTACTATTCAGACCGTTATTTCCTGGTTAACTAACGAACCTTCAACCACCAAGGTTTATTATAAAAAGGGTGTGGCCAAAGAGGGCGATAAATTGTCCGAGGAGACAAAGTTAGATGAGGCCTTTACTAAAAAACACGTAGTTGTAATTACAAAGTTTGATCCAGGCTCAGTGTATAGTTTTCAAACAGAAAGCATCGATTATAACGGCAAAGTCTCTCTTTCCAAGATTTATACTATTTTGACGCCAAGACAAGAAGAGTCAGTTTTTCAAGTCATTGTTAAAAATCTTGAAGGTATGTTTGGCTGGGTTAAACAAATGCAATAAAATTATGGCAGTTACACCAATCATAAAAATTAATAACTTGAGCATCACTTATTTTAAAGGCAGAGACAACGAGATGCGCGCCTTAAAAAATGTTAACCTTGAAATATATCCAGGGGAATTTGTTATTTTTTTTGGTCCTTCGGGTTGTGGCAAGTCAACTCTCTTATACGCCATCTCTGGACTAGAGACGGAAATTGATGGTGAAATTATCATAGACGGTCAAGATATAAGTAATTTAAAATCTAGAGACTTAGAACTTTTTCATCAAAGAAAAATAGGTATGATTTTTCAGGCGTATTATTTAATTGGCTCTTTGTCTGTTTTAAAAAACGTAATTTTACCCCAAGTCGTAAATCGTCATAAAAGTAATAAGGAGAGAAAGAAAAGGGCAATGGAGCTTTTATCGGAATTCGGCATTAGCCAAGAATATAATCGTTATCCTAGCGAGTTATCTGGTGGCCAACAACAAAGAGTCGCTATTAGTCGTGCCCTTGTAAATGATCCGGACGTGTTGTTAGCCGATGAGCCTGTTGGCAATCTTGATTCTAAGTCATCCGAAGATGTAATGAAATTGTTTAGTAAGCTGAATGAAGAGCAGAAAAAAACTGTTATTTTAGTTACTCATAACCCTTCTCATTTAGATATGGCTCATAGAGTATTTTTTATTAAGGATGGTAATTTAGTGAGTATAAAAAAGAACAGGGAACTTGGAGAAAAATTCATTAGTAAACACACAGAAAGTGCTTCTTCCGAGCACCCGCTCACTCAGGATTTGAGATTGTTGAAAAAAATTCATCCAGAGTTATCTTTGGATGAGACTAAGCCCTTATTTAAAAATTACAAGGCGCGTGAAGTTATTTTTGAAGTTTTTACTGGCATGACATCTGAAGAGTTGAGCTCCTTGGAAAAATATGTCGATAAATTATTAGTATCAGGGGTAAATGATAGAGAAAAGATGTTTCATTATTTAGATGAAAATATTAAGAATGGAGGACTTGGCTTAGATAAGCGAACGGCTTTAAATTTGACTAATAAAATAAAAAGTATTGTCAATAAAATTAATGAACTTGGCTTAGAAGGTAAGGGGGCGGACGAAATTTCCTTAGATGCTATGATTTTGAAGTTAAGAAGTTATTTGGAAACTGAATTTAAAATTAAATTTAAGAAATCTGAAGCTAGGCAGAGATTCGAGGATAGAATTAGAGATAGGCTAGATGGTAAAATTAACAAAGAGCAGTTTCAAATGTTAATAAATGCTACTTTTTCTAAGGGCGGTGTTGGAATTCATATCAGAAGAGCTAAAAAAATAAGTGATCGTTTGGAATTACTTTTGTTGGGCCGCCAACATCAGCATTATAAAAACTAATATGAAAATTACAGACATCCTTTCATTATCCACTAGAATGTTTCGCACTCGTCCCATGCGAACCTTTTTAACCATCTTAGGTCTTAGTGTTGGAATTGGCGCAGTTTTGTTTTTAGTGTCTCTCGGCTATGGTTTACAAAAAATTGTCTTAGGAAACATTACTACTGCCGATTCTTTGCTTAGCTTAGATGTCACACCGGGCGCTGCAGAAATTATTGCCATTACTCAAAATGATGTGGACGCTATTAGTAAAATTCCTCACGTTGAGTTAGTGAGTCCTGTGGTTAACTTAAGTTCTCAGATATCAATTAATGGCTTTACAGGCAGTACGGCGGCTAATATTATTGATGACAACTTCCTTCGTTTAAGTGGATTTAGTGTTGATTTTGGTCAGGCTGTTAGTGAGGATGGACTTGGTATTATCATTTCTTCTGCTGGTGCCAGTTTATTTGGACTTGAGCCTAAAGATATTATTAATCACAACGCAAAAATTTCTCTTTTTATTCCTAAAACGGATGAATATAACGCAGTCAGGTCGGAAGAAATTACGGTTGCTGATCTTTCAAACGTTTATAAAGTTATTGGAGTCATTGAAGATGATAGTGCTAATTATATATACTTTCCCTCTTCGTCAGTCAAAGACTTACGTTTAAATAAGTTTGACCAATTAAAAATTAAGGTCTCTGAATCTAAATATGTTGAGGAGGTGCGTAATTTAATTATTAGTAAGGGTTTTTTGGTTTCTTCTTTGTCTGATATTATTGATCAAACGAATAAAATATTTCAGGTCGTACAATTAATTTTAGCTATTTTTGGTTTGATTGCTCTTTTGGTGTCGTCGATTGGTATGATTAATACAATGACCATCACTTTATTGGAAAGAATTAACGAAATCGGCATTATGCGAGCCATCGGGATTACTAAAAGAGATATCAAGATTATGTTTTTAACTGAATCCTTGATAATGGGCTTGCTTGGAGGAATTGGCGGTGTTATTATTGGTTATATTGGTGGGCTTTTAGTTAATATGGGTATAAATCTTTTGGCCAATACTTTTGGTGGTCAATCTTTGAGTTTGTTTTATTACCCTTCATGGTTTATTTACTTTATTATAGTATTTTCTACGCTCATTGGTTTATTGACTGGAATATTTCCCTCAATTAAAGCTTCTAGATTGAATCCTTTATTAGCTTTACGTTATAAATAATCTTATGAATAATTTTTTGAGACGCAAATCCAGGTCTTCTCTTAGTAGAGTGTTTAATTCGAAAAGATCAAGCTGGAACTTACGTAACTATAAGCGACAATTAGATTTTTTATCAAAAATGTTTAGCAAAAGACTATACTTTATTTCCGCTCTAATTTTATTACTTATTGTTAGTGTTTATTATTTTACTCGCACATCTGTCTTAATCCCTGACAAGAACGCTAAAAAAGAAGAAATCAAAAGTAAGCAGGAGTGTACTCGGTCAGTTACATCTTTTTGGTGTGAATCAAGTAAGCAGTGTTTGGATTCTGCTGATGCTTTTTGTGCTGATGAAATTAATGCCTTAATTGCTCGCATGGAGAGTTCTATGAATGTTACATTTAATGACCTCGGTCGTGAAAATTTTGTTTGGAATTTATCGAATGAACATGATCTCATCGAGGATACGAATGTCTATGGGGAGATTTACGTTGCCCAGGAGATGAGTATGAATAAATTAGAGTCTTTGCAGAGATACTTAGAAATCAATTTGCAAGCGAGTAATGAAAATATTATTAATGGTATTTCTGGCGGGCTTAGAGGTTATTATCTTAACAATATGGTCTGTACTCTAGATTTTAGATATAAAGAAATGAAAGTAAATGCGGCTTCTTTATTGGTGCCAGTTTCTGATAGCTTGAATGTAAAGTTTCGGTGTGGCTATATTTCGCAGAATCAAGCTTTGAATGCAAGCAATTAATTTATGATATACAAGAAAAAGCCGGAACTACTGGCTCCGGCCGGAAATTTGGA
Source organism: Patescibacteria group bacterium (assembly GCA_021734825.1). GTDB lineage: Bacteria > Patescibacteriota > Patescibacteriia > Patescibacteriales > UBA12465. The sequence goes on along the minus strand of JAIPIE010000009.1, from coordinate 11,430 downwards.
AAAATTAAAAACCGCTTTAGCTCATGGAGCTGACGCGGTTTATTGTGGTATTCCTGACTTTTCTCTACGTACGCGTGTTAATGATTTTTCTCTTGAAGATATAGCCGATGGTATAAAATACGCACATAAAATGGGGAAGAAGGTATATGTAACTTTAAATATTTTAGCGCATGAAGATATTTTGGCTGACATCAAAGAGCATGTAAAAATATTGAAAGAAATTGGACCGGATGCCATTTTTATTGCTGACCCAGGAGTGGCTAGTATTGTTAAAGAGATTTGGCCGGAGGTAAAATTGAGCCTGAGTACGCAAGCGAATTGTACTAATAGTGCCTCCGCTTCTTTTTGGGCAAATCAAGGCTTCAAGCGCTTAATTCTCTCACGTGAATTATCCTTAAAAGATATTGCTTTAATAAAAAGAAGCGCAGGTGATACGGAGATTGAAGTTTTTGTGCATGGGGCCTTGTGCAGCTCTTATTCTGGTCGCTGTTTTTTATCTGATTATTTCATTGGTCGTAGTGCTAATCAAGGCGATTGTGCCCAACCTTGTCGCTGGGAATATGAAATTAAGCCGCTTGGTCATAAGAAATCATTAACGATTGAAGAAGATAATCACGGCTCCTATTTATTAAATTCCAAGGACCTTTGCTTAATTGAACGCTTACCAGAAATTATGGTGGCCGGAATCGATGCTTTTAAGATTGAGGGTCGGGCCAAAAGTGTGTATTATTTGGCGAATGTTGTGGGGGCCTATCGCCGGGCGATTGATTTAATTTTTACTAATAAGAATAAGGAGGACATAAAAAAAGAATTGCACTACCTACGTACAGAACTTGAATTAAAATTAAATCATCGCGGCTATACGGAGGGCTTTATGTTTAAAGGTGAGGATAATTTACAAAATTATGAAGGCAATTTTCCTTCTTCGGAGTGGGAATTCTGCGGACAAGTTATTTCTTCCCGAGCTCTGGGAGATAAATTTGCTTTAAAAATTAAAGTTCATAATACTTTATTGGCTGAAGATGAGGTGGAAATTATAGGGCCTGGTTATAAGCTCGCTAGTCTTAGTAAATTGGAAATGAAGGACGAAAAAACACAAGAACTTATTACTGAGGCTCATGGTGGTGGCGGTGAGCAGGAATTAATTATAACTTGTGAACAGGATTGGTCACCGCTAAGCGTTTTACGACGGAAAATACCAAAAATAGCCTTATAATAAGGCTATTTTTTAAATATTTGTATGCTTTATTTTTTAAGCTTTAAAAATGATTAGTTAAAATAGTGGGAGATATAATGTCCAAGACTATTAGAAAGTATTAAAACAACAATAGCGACGCCGAGATGTTCTCCTAAGCTTTCTAAGCGACTTTGGCCTTGACTCTTTGCTAGCCAAAAACTAAGAATGCTCAAAATACCTAAGCCCCAGATAATGCTGACAATAATTGCCGTGTTTAAAGACAGTAGTAATATAGGGATTAAGAAAGTAAGCGCAAAAATAAATTTGAATAAAAAGGTAAAGCCAGTGGCGGCCCAAACCTCCTTGGCAATCGCGCCTTCTTCGGTTTCTTTTGATACATGTACGCCGAGAGCATCAGCAAAAGCATCAGCCACAGCAATTGTTAAAATGCCGCCGATAACAGCAAGCTTGGAGCCAGTAGAGGCATTGAGTCCAATCATTAGGCCTAGGGTTGTGATAACAGCAGAGGTTAGACCGAAGCCTAATCCGGACAAAATAGCTTTATTCATATAATAAAATTATATAATTATTATATCATCAAATTTTTATTATGTCTTGGTCAAATCTGAAAATTTATTTATTTATAACAAGCGCTTTTGTGTTAAGTATTTTTGGTATATTCTTATGGTCTGTTTTTTATTTAGGTGGGGAGGACTTATCTGCCTTGATGTCTTTTGATCGAAACTCTAAACAAGAAGAAGTTTTTTTGAGAGGAAATAATTTTCCAATATCAGTGCCAATAGAGGATATAATTTTATTATTCGGCGGCGATGTAATGTTATCTCGTACGGTTAACGCGAAAATGTATGCCTATAATGATTATCTTTGGCCTTTTAGGAATATAGCTAGCACTACCGCTAGAGCTGATATAACGGTATTTAATCTCGAATCCCCTTTTTTGATAGATGCTAATTATGAGGTTCCAAGTGGCTCTTTTAGTTTTAAGGCCAACCCTAAATCAGTAGCCTCTTTGGTTAGTGCTGGCGTGGACGTACTTTCTCTAGCTAATAATCACATGATGAATATGGGTAAGCAGGGTTTGTTGGATACATTTGATGTTCTTCAATCGAATAATATTGTTTCTGTTGGTGCTGGGATAAATTTTGAAGATGCTCATGCGGGTACAATTATTATGCGTGATAATTGGCGAGTTGCCTTTTTGTCTTATGCTTACCCAAGTGATAATAGTATCGCTACAGAAACTCGCCCCGGCATTGCTCGTATGGATATAGGTGAGTTGAAAAAGGATATTGAACGTTTAAGAACACAGGCAGATATAATAGTAATTATAATGCACGCTGGGGCAGAGTATACAGTTAAGCCAAATGCTCAACAGCTTGAATTTGCTCACGCGGCTATTGATAGTGGAGCTGACCTTGTTGTTGGTCATCATCCGCATTGGCCACAAAGTTGGGAGATTTATAAAGGTAAACCGATTTTTTATTCATTGGGTAATTTAATTTTTGATCAAATGTGGTCGTCCGCTACGAGCCATGGCTTACTTGTTCAGCTTAGTTTTAAAGATGATTTATCTGGTCAGGCAGAATTTATACCTTTGAGTATTAGTGATTATGGTCAGGCACAAGTGATTACTGATGAAAAGAAAATTAATGATTTCTGGCAGCTTTATAACTTACCTAGAACCGATTCTATAATTTGGACAGGGCAAGCTGACAATTAGTTTCCAAAATATTTAATTGACTGTCAAAGCAGTCATGGCTTTTCAAAGCTATGACTTTTTTTAATTGTTTTCTTGATTTTAGACAAAGAGATAAAATATTATTGGCTTGTTTCTGAAAGTAGGTTGGTAATTCTTGGGTGTTTGGTAGTTTTTTAAGGCCGTAGTGGGCAAAGCTACGATGACCCGTATGCCAATCTTCTCGGTAGTCATAGACATCGTCAGCGAGTTGCTTGGCAGCTAGAAAATATTTACCAGCTTGCAGAAAGTTATTTTGATCATTTTGTGACCAGTTTAATTGGCCAATTAGTATCATTGGACCAATAAGTAGGAAGATTGATTTATCAGCTGCGCTGAGAGCCTCTTTAGGCGTCTTATTTATGAAACTCAGTTCTTTAAAGTTACGGGCGTGACATTGATGAGTCAATAGTATTCCTGCATCCATCCCTTGCTTAATGTTTAGATTGGGGGCTTGGTAAATATATTTCCAGGCTAAATCACGACAGAAGCTTAGTAGCGGTAGATAATTTTTAGGAGTTTTCTCGTCATCACTTAAATCATCTTCTAAATTAGCGGCTGTCCAAAAATATAATTCAGCCACTCCTAAACTATTGGCCATAGTGATTAAATCTTTGTTGGATTTGTTGGCACTTTTTAATATAGTCATACTAAGTGATGAAACAAGCCCATGTCTGTCGTCGTTAAGAGTTTTCTGCCAATGAATTTTAAGGGTCGAACTTAGCGGCCTGGGCCATAAATTTTCAGATTGCTTGGCGAGAGCGTGAATTTTCTGTAGTTCTTTTAGACTTAACATATGGGGATATTTAAGATAAATTTACTGCCGTAGTTTTGTTGACTGGCAACTGTAATTTGGCCCTTAAAATCTTGTTCAACAATTTCTTTAACTACACTTAGTCCTAAGCCAAGGTTTTTACCATCTTCTTCTTTGGTGCTGAAAAAAGGTTGAAAAATATGAGAGAGGTGCTTCTGAGCTATGCCGGTACCGTTGTCAGATACTTCTATAATCAAGTTTGATTTATTATTATTCGATTTGAGATTAATCAAAATCTCTTTATTTGTGTTGTGACTCTTCATACAAGATTCAATGGCATTACTGAGCAAATTCATGATTACCTGACCAAAACGACTTTTATCGCCACAAATATTCACATTAACTTCGCTTAGTAAATTGATTGAAATCATGTGCGCTTTAGCTTTTGTTAACATAATTTTGATTATTTCTTCAATCTCGGTGCGAGCGGAGAAAGATTGTTGCCGGTGGAAGCGACGTAAACGATTATTAGTGCTATCAATTAAATCTTTAATTCTTTTGGTAGCGTTTAGAGCTTGCTGTAATCTATCTTGAGAATTATTAATATCAAAAACAGCCTCTGCTTTCATCTGTTCTAGATTTAAGCCTACAATTGTTAACGGGTTCACGATATCATGAAAAATTCCGCCAGAAAGTTGGCCGAGGCTGGCAAGACTGTGTAATTGTTCTAATTTTTCTTTTTTAATATCTATGATTTCCTGAGTGCGGCGGGTAACTGTAATTTCCAATTGATCGCGCTCTTTTTGTAGCTCTTCTTTGGAGACAGCCAGGGCGGCTAGAGTTCGATGATTTTCACGGACAATAATCCAAGCAAGCAGAAAAATCATGCTGAAAATTAAAACATAGGAAATGGTGTCAGCAAACTGAGGCGCTTGTAGCCGCCAATCAGTAGAGACTGGTAAAATTAAAGCAATTTGTAAATAAGAGAGACTTAGTATTAATAAACTGTAAAAGGCAGCAATTATGACAGCCGTCTTTGATCCTAAAAATAAACCTGCCAACATCACTATTAAAACGCTTAACAAAATGGCAGCCGGTAAATCGGTGCCCCAAGTATAAAAACAAAAAATGGTTGGCAGAGAATAGGCGATAATTAAAAGCCAGGCACCACTTGTCATTTTTCCATTTTTACTTAAAAGCCAAATTCCTACGAATAAAAGCAAAATAATAAAGGTGATGTGCAAGGGTAGTCCACTGTTATGGGGATCAATAATAAAATCATAAATTCTAATTATATTTAATAGGAGCATGACGCTAGCCGAGATTAAAGCGAGACCTTGTAATTTGCGAGCTCGACTTTTTTTACCAGCTTCAACGCGACTAAAAAGTAAAAAATTTTTGATTTGTAAAAAATAATGCTTCATATGGATAAAATATTGTAAAAAATGCCTCAGCTTTTATAAGCTAAGGCATTTAATTTTAACTGCGCCAAGGAGTCCCAGGATTTTCTTCCTCCAGTTCTAAGTTTTTTTGTTCTTCTTGATTGTTCATATAATAATGATTAGATTTTATAAGAGACAAGTCGACCGGACAGGCAGTCTGCCCCTTGTTCATTTTAATATAGCAAGGGTACATAAATTACAAATAAACATTTATTGACGATAATCTAAGCGATAGCCGCGGCCGACTACAGTGTGTATTATTTTTTCTCCCTTGCTTTCTATTTTTCGTCGTAAGCGTAGAATATGGGTTTCAACGGTATTAGAAAAAGAGTCAACCTCGTCATCCCATACATGGTCTAATAATATTTCTCTGGAAACAACGTGCTCGGCGTTTAACATTAAATATTGGAGTAAAGAAAATTCTTTGTTAGTTAGTTTAATATTTTGACTACCCTTACTGACACGAAAAGTGTCTGGGTCAAGTTTTAGATTTCTAAAAGTGAGAATTCTGTTTTTAATGTTTGGTGAACGTCGACCTAGTGCTCGTACACGCGCCAATAACTCTTCGGAAGAAAAAGGCTTAGATAAATAGTCATCAGCGCCAACATCAAGGACGTCACTTTTATCAGCTGCGCTTTGTCTAACGCTCAACATTAGTATGGGCATTTGACGACCGTCATCACGTATTTCTTTAATCAGGCTACGGCCGTCAAGTTTTGGTAAGATATAATCAGTAATTACTAGATCGTAGTGATTAGTGCGAGCCAAAAATGAACCTCTTCCACCGTCGCTGGCGTAATCTCCCGCCAAGCCAGATTTTTTTAATAAGGAAACGATAAAAGCGGCCAAGTCTTCCTCATCTTCAATTAATAAAACGCGCATAAATTATTAAGATTATTTATAAAATATATTGTTCTTGATCTAAATAATTGATTAATTTAATTATAGCAATTTTAAAATAACATCCAAATAACATAAATTTTCTTTATTTAAATTTTATCTAATATCTAGGCAATTAACCTTATATATTTGCTATAACCAGGAAATCCAGTTAAAATTATTAAAGTATTATGAGCAGAAAGACAAAAAAACGCTTTTTTCAAGGAGAATTTGTAGACGCTGATGTTCACAGTGTCGATCCTTTTGTAATTAAAGAGGGTGGCTTTAAATTTGGACAGCTTAAAGACGATGCTTATTATACCGATTGGACCGAACATTCTTTTCTTTCGGGTAATCAGAACAAGGAAATAGTCGGTCGTACCTTTAACTTGAGAAAATTATTACCCATAAAAATATTGATTGCTTTCTTTATTCTTATACTTGCCGGAAGAACAGCCTGGCTGCAAGTTGTTCGCGGTGCTCATTATAGTGGTTTAGCCGAAGGCAATCGCTTACGTATTGAAAATATTGAGCCAAGACGAGGTATTATTTATGATAGCAATAACGTTCCCTTGGTTAGTAATACTGCCAATTTTGTTTTATTTTTAAGACCGATTGACTTGCCACAAGATGAATTAGATCGTGATGAGTTATTGCGTTATTTAAGTCGGGTTATTGACGACTTACCAGAGATAAGTAACGATCGTTCTGACGCCGCTTTAAATCTAGTAATAGATGGTCCTTCCTTTCCTTTAATGAAGGCGGCTCTAGGCAAAGTTAAATTACGTTCCTTAGAAGCTTATCAACCTCTATTTATAAAAGATAATATTGATTACGATAAAGCCATGCGCTTAATTTTAGAAAGAGATATGTTGCCGGGAGTTATTGTAGAAACAAAGATTAGACGTGAATATGCTTACTCCGCCTCTCAAGCTAATGAGAGTTTGTCTGATTTATCTAGTCTGGCTCACGTTCTTGGTTATACTGGCAAGATTACAGATGAAGCTTTAAAAAGACTTGGCCCTCAGTATTCTTTAATTGATTATGTGGGCAAAACTGGTCTGGAATATTCTTGGGAAAAGGAATTAAAGGGTTTAAATGGGAGTAAGAGTATTGAAGTTGACGCTCTTGGACGTAGAAAAAAGGTTGTTAGTGAGAAGGCGCCAGTGGCCGGCTATAATCTTCGACTTTCTCTAAATATTGATTTACAGAGGCAGGCAGAAATTATTACTAAAGCTTGGTTAGTAAAAACTAAAACAAACAGAGCCTCTGTGATTATTATGAATCCAAATAATGGTCAAATTATTACTTTAATTAGCTTGCCCGCTTATGATAACAATTTATTTGCCCGAGGGATTAGTCAAGAAGATTATGATAAATTTTTAAATAATGAAAACAATCCCCTGTTTAACCGTGCTATTAGTGGAGAGATTCCGTCTGGATCAACTATTAAGCCAGTAGTCGCTGCAGCTGCCTTGCAGGAGGGCGTAATTACTGAAAATACTAGTTTTTTAAGCAATGGTGGCGTGCGCATTGGCCAATGGTTTTTCCCTGATTGGAAGGCTGGTGGTCATGGCATGACTAATGTCCGCAAAGCCTTAGCTGAATCGGTTAACACTTTCTTTTATTATATTGGTGGCGGTTATCAGGATTTTATTGGCTTGGGCTTAGATAAGTTAGTCAAATATATGCATTTATTTGGGCTAGGAGAAGAAACGGGTATTGATTTACCAGGTGAATCAGCTGGTTTTGTGCCAACTAAAGCATGGAAAGAAGAAGCAAAAAATGAAACTTGGTATATTGGCGACACTTATCATATTTCTATTGGGCAAGGAGATGTTTTAACTACACCACTACAAGTTGCTAATTTTACAGCGGCGGTTGCTAATGGAGGAATTTTATATAAACCTACTTTAGTCAGTGAAGTGCTCGATGAAAAAAATCAGTTAGTTAGAAAAACCGAAGCAAGTATTATTAGACAAAATTTCATTGATGCCTATAATTTGCAAGTGGTAAGAGAGGGAATGCGTCAAGCGGTTACTTCTGGCAGTGCTCGTAGTTTGAGTATGTTGCCAGTGAGTTCTGCTGGTAAAACTGGCACCGCTCAATGGTCAAGTAAAAAAGCTAACCACGCTTGGTTTACCGGTTTCGCTCCTTATGAAAATCCCGAAATTGTTATCACCATTCTTGTTGAGGAGGGCGATGAGGGTAGTACGGTGGCTGTACCCATCGCCCGAGAAATTATGGAATGGTATTTTGCTAATCATGAGGACTAAAATGCTCACAAAGATTTTATTAGTATTTTTGTTTAAAAATAGATAAAAAATGTTATTAATTAGCACTCTCTTGACTTGAGTGCTAATTTTTTTTATAATGTCTTTGTAGTTTAAATATTATATCTATGCTTTTAAGTAATCGCCAAAAATTAATATTACGTACCCTGATTAAAGAATATGTAAAAAGTGCTCAACCGGTCGCTTCTGGTATCTTGGTGGAAAAATATAAACTTGATATTTCTCCGGCCACGGTTCGTAATGAATTAATCAACTTGGAAGAAAATGCTTATATTCACCAACCGCATACATCGGCCGGGCGCGTCCCCACCGAAGCAGCCTATCTTTTAGATTTGGAAGAAAGTAATTTAAGAAAAAAAGATTTGAAAAGCCTAGATAAAGAAATTTTAGATAGGGCTTTTGAGAGTTCAATTGACCATAGTTTAAAACCAGTTGCTCGCGCTTTAGCTGAGCTATCATCTAATGCTGTCTTTTGGGCCTTTCATAAAAATGATCTTTATCACACTGGCTTATCTAATCTTTTCGCTCAGCCCGAATTTAAACAAAGTGAAATTGTCTGTGATGTTTCTCAGGTGATTGATCGGATGGAAGAAATTATTGACGAACTCTTTGATAGCTTGGCGGAAGAAAGTCGAGCTTATATCGGTAGTAATAATCCTTTTGGTTCTTTTTTGGGAGTCACTTTATTAAAATACCGTCGTCAAGGAGTGTCTGGCTTGGTTGGCATTCTTGGTCCAATTCGTATGAATTACGCACACAATTTATCATTATTAACTTATTTACAAGAAAAGCTTAAATAATTATCTATGGAAAAATTACAAACAGGTATTTATCAGCACTATAAAGGTGGTAAATATGAATTATTATTTACAGCCGAGCAAACAGAGACACAAGAAGCAATGGTTATCTATCGTTCTTTAAAGGATCAGAAAATTTGGACTCGACCAGCTTCAATGTGGAGCGAAAAGGTATCGATTGATGGTCAAGAGAAACTTCGTTTTACCTTCTTAAAATCAATTGAATCGGAAGATTGGGAACATAAATATAAGTTAGCATTAGCTGATTATCAAAATTTACTTAAGCAGAGCGCTAAAGACAAGATTGATTTTGCTAAGTTCGCCCTTAGTGATTTCTTACAAGAATTATTACCCGTGTATGATCATCTTAAAATGTCCTTAGCTACTTTGCCAGATAATGAGCAAGACAGCGCTTGGGTCAAAGGCGTGGAATATGTGCTCAAGCAGTTTAAAGATTTACTGGAGTCGCGAGGAGTGCAAGAGATAAAAACGACAGGAGAAAAATTTGATCATAATTTAATGGAAGCGCTTGAGGGTGAAGGTGATAAGGTGATAAAAGAAGTGATGGCTGGTTATACTCTTCACGGCCGCACTATTCGAGCTGCCAAAGTAATCGTGGGCAAAAAATAAATTGAAATATAATCATGAGTTTATTCTTATCCACTTTAAAATCTAAAGTTTTAAGAGTAAAACCGCTATAAGTATATGTCTTTAATTAAATGGAATCCTTTTTTAAGCGATGGCTTCGCTTTTGATGACACTGATAAAATATTAGGAGAATTTTTACCAGCTGTTCGTAGTAATCAATCAGGCTTTACTCCGGCCCTCGATATTTACGAGGATAAAGATAATATTATTGTAGAAACGCAATTGGCTGGGATTGATCCGGAAAAAGTCAGTGTGTCCATAGAAAATAATATTTTGTATATTAAGGGAGAGAGTGAACGTAAAAGTGAAATTGAAGAAAAAAATTATTATCGCCAAGAAATTAAACGAGGCTCTTTTTATCGCTCCGTGCCTTTACCAGAAAAAGTTAGAGGGGATGAAGCGACTGCCATTACTGAAGATGGAGTATTAAAAATTAGTGTGCCTAAGCTTGCCGATACTGGTAGTAAAAATATTAAGATTCAAATTGGTAAAAAGAAATAATAATTAATCATATTAATATAAAGATTGGTAAATCTTATTAGTAACAATAAAAAATATGGGAAAAATTTTAGGTATTGATTTAGGAACAACTAACTCCGCCATGTCTATTATGGAGGGTGGTGTTCCGAAAATCTTGGAAAACATTGAGGGTAATCGCACCACTCCTTCTATTGCCGCTATTTCTAAAAACGGTGAGCGTTTAGTTGGTGCGGCCGCTAAAAGGCAAGCGGTTATAAACCCGGAAAATACTGTTTATGCAGTTAAACGTTTAATTGGACGTCATTTTAACGACGAAGAAGTACAACGTGATTTGGGGACCATGCCTTATAAAATTGTGCAAGCTGGTGAAGGTGTGAAGGTTAAAATGGGTGATAAGGATTATTCTCCTCAGGAGGTTTCGGCAATGATTTTATCTAAACTTAAAGCTGATGCTGAGGCAAAAATTGGTGAGAAAATTACTGAAGCTATTATCACTGTTCCAGCTTATTTTGATGATTCACAGAGACAGGCGACTAAGGACGCTGGTTTAATTGCTGGACTCGACGTCAAGCGTATCATTAATGAACCGACAGCCGCTGCCTTAGCGTATGGTTTTGATAAGAAACAAGGGCAGAAGATTGTTGTTTATGATTTGGGTGGCGGTACTTTTGATGTTTCTGTGTTAGATATTTCAGCGGATACGGTTGAAGTAAAAGCTACTAATGGCGATACTCATTTAGGCGGAGAAGATTTTGATAAGGTTATTATTGATTGGATTATTGCCGAATTTAAAAAAGAGCAGGGCATTGATTTATCCAAGGATACTTTGGCACTGCAAAGAATTAAAGAATCCGCCGAGAAAGCTAAGATTGAATTGTCAACTGCCACTGAGAGTGAAATTAATCAACCCTTTATTACTACTGATGAACATGGTCCTAAGCATTTAGTAATGAAGTTAAGTCGCGCTAAATTAGAATCTTTGGTGGGCGACTTAGTGGCTAAAACAATTGAGCCTTGTAAGAAAGCTTTAGCCGATTCTGGTTTTAAACTTGAAGAAATTAATGAAGTAATTATGGTTGGTGGCATGACACGTATGCCGTTAGTTTTACAAAAAGTTAAAGAATTCTTTGGCAAAGAGCCAAATCTTACGGTGAATCCTGATGAAGTAGTAGCAATGGGCGCGGCCGTTCAGGCTGGTGTCTT
>JAIPIE010000008.1 GCA_021734825.1 Patescibacteria group bacterium | reverse complement strand
CCTTAGGGTTGGGAAACCATCTCTCTCCATTCTTTAAAATTCCTTTTTCTATTGCTGTTTTCATTCTGTCAGTTGATTCATAAGGAACCCTGACATCGTTATAATTAAAAGTATGTTTATTCGATTTAGTAAAAAATAAAATTGTTTCTTGCCCATTACTATATTTTCTTTTTGAAGCACCTAAGCCATCACGCTTATCCCAAGTTATCCAGTTTTGAAAAATTAAACCTTTGTCAATAAGATATTGTAGAATAAAAGCTGAATTGAATGGAGTATTAAAAATATAAAGACTACCGTCAATTTTAAGCTTTGGTATTAATTCGTCAATCCATTTATATGTAAATTTTAAAAAATGTTTATGGGATTTAAAAGTATCCCAATCAGCCTTACTCATATTATAAGGGGGGTCTATAACGGCAAGATCGACCGTTTCTTTATCGATTTTTTTTAAAAAATCGATACAATCTAAATTATATATTTCATCTACTTTAATCATAATTTAATTAACACTTTTTAATTTTTTTGTAATTATTTTTTCGTATTCTTTAGATATCTCATATCCCACATAATTTCTTTTTAAATTTTTTGTCACTTTTAAAGTTGTGCCCGAGCCCGTAAATGGATCTAAGACTAAATCGCCAACAAATGTATAAAGTCTGACGCATCTTTCAACGATTTCTTCGGGCATTAATGCAGAGTGCTCGCCAAATGCTAAGTCTTTCTTATTGGGTATTGGGATATCCCAAATTTGTTTTGTAAAATCCACCCATTCTTTCTGCGTTAATTTGCTTTCTTGTTTTATTTTATCGGGCAAACCATTTTCAGATTTTCCATCTTTAACATAAACAGAAATAAATTCGATAGTGTTTTGAGCATAAAAATTCCTCGGATAGGGATAGCTTCCAAACATTAATTTTTTTGTTGAATTTTTTCTATTCCAAATATAAAGATCCAACAAAAAAGTTTTCTTCAAATTTGTCAGAATTGAACTTTCAATATCACTATTAATATTAAAGATGTGTCTATTAAAGTGTGTATCCAGGTCCCTTCTTAGCATCGGCATTAAAGGTGTATTGATTATTAGTTTTCCATTTGGTCTCAAAACTCTTTCACACTCTTTCCAAACTTTTACCATTTCTTCTATATACTTTTTATAATTATTTATATCACCTATTTGTCCTTTAATTTTCTTAGAAATTTTCTTTTCTTGACGTCCATCTTTTGAATAATCTTTAATATTAAAATAAGGCGGTGAAGTCACGATTAAATTTACGGAATTATCTGGTAATTCTGACATTTTTCTCGCATCTTTAAAATAAATTTGATTAATATAGTTTTGTTTCATATAGATTATAATAGCATAAATTTCCTATATTAGCACAGGGGTAAATATAGTATTTAAATATTTATGTATTTTAAATAAAATATGCTATTTTTATAGCAATTTTAATAAACTTGTATCGTATCTTAATTTAATTTATAATAAGCATAATATGAACATAAATTTTCCCTAAAAACATGACATCTTGACAAATTTACATAAAATAACCAATATTCCCTGCTCAAAAGGCGGGAATATTTTAAAAGCAGAAATCATATGAAAGCCTATTGCTCAGCAGTTAAGGAAAAGATGCTGGAATTAACTAGGCTTTTTTGTATAGAAAATAACATTTTTCAGCGTTTCGTTATTATTTATAAATATATCACCCTTATAGATAAAGACCCGATAACTAAAGATATTTTGCAAAAGATATTTGATAATACTGTTGAAGTGATGGGCGAGGCGGGGCAAGAGCTAAATGAGGATAAATTTCTTAATGTTAAAAGCGAGGTTATTCATACTAACGAATTTTGGATATATTATTCTAACCTCAAAATAATATACAGCCGGATGAAGAAAATTAAGGAATGTAAAATACCGGAAAAAAAGGAATTTGAGGATTTATCTCGTCTTTTTTCTAAACCATACTCTAAAGACTCTCTTAGATTATCTTTTAAGGTAATAAATAGTAATATTTTTGAACAACTCGATCAAAAGAGCTTTTTAAGCGAAGACGAATATGACAAGAAAACCTATTTTGACGAGAAAAGAAGTATTTTGTGGCTAAAGGGACAGAAAGTCCCTATAGGTAAACAGGATAAAATTGGAAATGCTCATAAATTACTTAAATATATCTTTGTTGATAATAAAGATAATTTAGATGATGATTTCTTTTACTCAGAAATAGCCGAAGATGAATTTGATGACTTTGATGAATATAAGGAAAACCGAAGGCGTTGGAAAAGGTATCACAATATTTGTTTTGAAGTTAATAAAAAAATTGAAGATGCTCTTAAAATTAAAGACCTCCTAATTTTCAACACCGGACGAAAAGGAAAAGTTAAATTAAACAAAAAATACCTCTAAAGTTCTGAAAAAATATCGTTAAAAAGGCCTGTAAAACACGTCTTTTTTTGTTGTTCTGAAAAATGGTACAGGAACTTTTCAGAACCCTATTTATCTATGATATGAGCGTAAACTGCCGGATAAAGGTCGGGGGCAGAATAATAAATAAAAGAATAATAAAACTATGTTTATTTTAAAAGGAAAAATTAAAGATGACAAAACAAAAGATTTTGTCAGCAAAGACGGAGTCCCCGGCCTTGTTCGCTCGTTATTCATTGACCCCTTGGGCAGTATTTACCCGATAAAGGTAAATGTCCCTTTGGATCAAGATTTTGGGCAAGTTGGCTCAGAAGTAGAAATGGAAGTTAGTGTTTATCCCTATTGCTATGTCGATGGGGTAAGACAAAGAGCTTATCTTTCTATTTACGTTCCAGGAAATGCAAACGATAAAAAATAGAAATATGGGGCGGCAAGGAATAATTTATCTCCTGTAAGTCCGCTCCAATCTCTAATTTAACTATTATGAATTTCAATGAAATTTTATTCCATTATCAAGTTTTAGACAGCGCTGACAATATTGTAAATTTAAGCGCTACTTTCGTATTGCCAATCGCCGGCTTATTTTTCTTTGTAAAAATAGCCTTGGGCGCAATTATCATAATTTACGTAGCTAAAAAAATATGGAAATAAATGGCATTGAATTTTTGCAGATCTATACGCCCTTAATTATTATCATCTTAATAATTTGGGGATTAAGAAAGATAAAAGATAGTTTGAAATAATATGACCGAATTTGAAGCAGTAAATGAAGTATTAAAGTGGTGTTTGTGGGCAGGATTCGTCGGTCTTATTCTTATTCCGTTCTTTATTAACAATCGAAAATAAAGACTAGAAAGGGGGTGAAAATTATGTTTAAGAAGATTGGAATCGGATTTATGGCTTTCTTAGGCGCACTTGGTTTAAGCACCAATTTCGCTCATGCGGCCGCCGATCCGGACCTGACGAATTCTTTAGCTAGCACCACCAGTTTATTAAAGGATAACGCTTATGCGTTTATCCCTTATATCCTCGGAGTGTTCGGCGCCGTCATCACGTTAACCTTGATTATCAAGGGTATCATGTGGGGCGTGAAGAAAATCAGGGGCACGATCAAATAGTTTATCGCCCCGCTTTAACCGGCGGGGCGAAAACTCCTTTCTTAAATTAATTTTATGTTTACTAATATTTTACTCGTGATTTTAATAGCTATTCTCGTCCATTTGGATTATCAGTTTTATAAAACATACACCGAGCCCAGGCTTTATCACGACCGGCTCAAACTAGATGAAATTTATAAGAATTGGCGAGAAATAACGAACCAAAAAGATGAAAAATAAAATAAATAAAATTATATACTGCTTAACTTTAATAATTGGTTTATTTATTTTAAGCAGTAAACAGGTAAAAGCTGTTTACGATGATTCCCTTTTATTATACTGGGATTTTAATAATACCAATGTCGATAAAATCAGCAGTATTAGTGGGAATAATTTTGGTTATAACGGTAGTAACCCTTGGAATTTTTCCGACAACTGGTCTCTCAATGCGGCTCAATCTTGGAACAACGTAAATGTAACCGGCTTAAATATCAGCCAGGGCAATAATTTTTCAATTTCTTTTTGGCAATACTATAACAACAACGCTGACTGTTTCGAAGTAAAAAATACCAGCAATCAAATGATTGTTTATTTGTGCGCCGATCATGTCAACGATGGTCGTTGGCCGGTTAAGCCTCAGGTTTATAGTAATGCCTACATTAACGAAAGCCCAACTTGGAATTCTAATTTAATTGCTAATCCATCGGGCAATTATTCTTACCCTAATTACGCTGCCGGTTGGCACTTAATCACTTTAACTTTTACCGCCAATCACCAGGTTCTTTATGTTGATGGAGTAAGAAAATGGGATGCTGATTTAAGCGTTACGCACAATTATGGAAATATCGGAGCAATATATTTTTATCCAAATAACTGGGCTGGAAATACCTATATTTATGATGACTTTGCTGTATGGGATAAAACTTTAAGCGATATAGAAGTTGCTCAAATATACGTTCACGCTGGTGGCTTAAATAATTTAACTTTTACGCCAGCGGAATATTGCGGTGATACTCTCTGTCAAACAATCAGTGAAAATTGCTCTACTTGTCCTAGTGATTGTGGCGAATGTGCCAACAATCCCAACTCTGGCGATTCAATAAATTTATTTTTCTTTTCTAATCCTTACACGTTTTCCAACCAATCAACCGCTATTGTTCGTTATTTATATAACGAAAACATCTTCACCCCTTACGATTATATAGAAATAAGAGAAATAAGCCCCGATTGGACAACTAGTACATTTATCGCCACTAGCACCATTATTGATAGCACGGGATTTTTTACTAGTAAATCAAATGGAAACAGTTATTTTACTTTAACTGGTAATGCTTCAACAACCGGTTATGTTCAATATGACATTATTGGGCACTTAGCGGCATACTGGTCGCCTACTTTGGGCGACGTTGAAGCAACAACAACTATTCCCTATGTCGTAACTGTTAATTGCCAACCGACTCAAATTCCGACCGTAGCCGATATATTAGCCGCTAGTTCAAGTAATCCCTTTTATGATGACGACGTGATGTATGATGCCGCTTGTAGTGAAGATGATTGGAATACTCCGCCACCGGAAATCTTTGGTGTTGACGTGCCAGCTCTTAATTTAACGGTTATCGGCTGTAAATTTAAATTAGGATTCATTATTGCTGGCAATAAATTCACCACACTAGCAACTGACGGAATTTATAAGGCGGGAAATATTTTAAAAAATGTTTTCCCCTTTAACATTTACACTAACTTAAATGATTCCTGGAAAGCGAGCGCCAATGCGACAGTAATGACCGAGCTTTCTTTTCTTTCGCCAGTCAATGGAAATTTGACTGCCCAAATTCCAACTACCGGAACATCAACGGCCACTATTGTTTTATGGGGTAAAGATATTTTCACTTCTAGTTCAACACTTGGGACTGTTAACGCTCAAAAAACTAATCAATTATTTTTAGCCATTAAAACAATTATTAAATGGGCTCTGTGGGGATTGTTTGGTTTATGGGCAATTAAAAATGGTAAAGCCTTCATTGAAAAAATGACAGGCGGTCAATAAATATATGAACGCAATAATTCAATTCATTAAAGTAATTCTTATCACCACATTTCTATCAGGATTGCTTTATGCTATTGGCCAAGCGGTTAATAGCTTAATTCCCTGGTCAAACATTACGATCTTCTTCGGAATGATTCGACAATGGTCGAGCCTTATCGATTTTATTTTTCCGACTGATACCCTCTGGCAAATAGTTGGTTTAATATTTTCTGTTTATCCTTTCTTGTGGTCAATTATGGCTATTAAGATATTAATTAACAATTCCGGTTTAAGAGAATAACTATATGGCTTTAGATGGTTCAAAATTCAAATTAATTACCGGACTTCCTGGAAGTGGAAAATCATTAATGATGGCGACTTTTGTCTATCCTTATCTTGTCGCCGGTTATCAAGTTTATTCAAATCTTTGGCTTAACTGGAAACGCTTTGATGTTTTAGGTGAATGGGATACTGATAAAAATAATCTTCATTATTACCAAGAAATGGAAGACATTGTTGATGTCAGAAATTGTATTGTAATTTGCGATGAAATAGCAGAGCCGCTCGATCCTAGAAACTGGGAAAACGAAAGCGGCGCTATCAGGCGATTCTTTCAGCAACATCGCCATCATCACGTCGATGTTTACGGCACCACGCAAAATATTACCTTAGTCGCCAAAAGTGCTCGTATTGTGATTGATGATTGGACGGATTGTTTTCGCATCCTAACCTTTATTCCAGGAGTTATTATTTTCCGAGAACGTTCCATTGATAGAACCCAAATGTTAAAAGAAGAACCCGAACCAAAAGATAATGGTTTTTTCTCTTGGTTATCGGAGCTTAGATTTTTTCTTAAATCAAAACTACTTTTTACTAAATGGAATGAATATAAATTAGAGCTTGAGCATAAATTTTGCGAGAAGTGCCACGAAAGGCATGACTTCAATTTAAATAATTGTCCAAAATGTAAGCAAGGGCTAATTATTAAGCCAACTGGAATTTATGACAGTTGCTATGACATTAAGCTCCGACCAAAAAAACATTATTGGAAGCCAGTTAGTATTTGCTCTGATTGCGGGCGAGAAAACAAAGGTGGTTATAGAGGTGCATTAAGTGAAGAAGAATTCTTAAAACAAAAAGAATTGACCGTGAGATAGTTCTTTAAATTGTCTATACAAAAAAAGGAGTCAATCCCGAAGGATTAACTCCTAAATTTATTAAGCTTGCGCTTCAACCTGTTTCTCGTAGAAAAGGTAAATCGTTTTCGGTCGTTTTTCAACTACCGCTCCGGTTTTCTTGTCTTTCTTTTCAACGATAATGAAAGACCGAATGGCTTTTTCATCCTTACGGACGACATAGCCGTTCTTGAGCCAACCGTTAAAAGTGAAGCAATTAACAAACGGATTATAACGTTTGGCTTCATCTTCGCCCCATCTCTCGGCAATCTGCTTTCTAACAAGATCAGAGGTACTCTCTGAACCTGTCCAATTTGATTTGACTGATATTGTCATAAAATTAAATTGGCGACTGATTTTTAAATTGCCGGATAACGTCGCCTTAGATTATCTATCGGCACGAAATGAGACAACATCTGATTGCTTGCGACAGTCAAAGTGGAGACTTGCTACTACCTTGATAGACGATAAGCTGATGTTAAAATGAGAAGCCACAGATAGACAATCAACTCCCTTTAAAATTTAAAACTACGACCGGCTGCTGCAATTTTTTTCTTTTTTGGCGGCATCCCCTTGGGGGAGCCAAAAAAGAAAAACCGCAGCCGGTAAATGAGACTTAAGACTAGAAATGAGGCCCGGTCCCTCTTTAATATAATTAACTTGACCATACGCACACACCGGGCCGTCACTACGAATATTAGATAAACATATGATATATAAAAACATTAAAAGAGAATTTGATTACATTATTTGGCTTCGAGAAAGAATTAAAACTTTAAGATTTGGAATTACTAGAAGAATAAAAACCGACTCAACCACCGATTTCGAGCTTTTAGTTCGAAAACTTAAATCATATCAAGAAGAATATAGCTCTGTTGTTGAAGAACTGTATTCCCTCCTCAAAGATGGCTACCTATCAGAACAAGTTAATAATCTCCGGGAAGAAAGTGGAGCTCTATCAATACGAGACGCCTATTCATGTTGGCCAAAAGAAGAAAAAGAAGAAAGCCGCCAAACGTCGCACGAAAGAGGAAATAATGAAGCAGATTAAAGAATGCGCTAACAAGGCTTTTCAAGTTGAAGTAATGAGAGATTTTTCTTTGCGCCGGACTAGATCAAGAATTGTTCGTTTAATAAACGCTAATCCCGATTTGAAAGTATTTATCACTCTAACCTTTGATTCTGATGTGCCTAGTTTAGTTGAAGCTAATCCGATATTTAAGAAGTTTATTAAAAGACTAAAGAGAAAAAGACCAGATTTAAAATATATCGCTATTCCTGAATTTCAATCTGATAACGATTACTATGGCAGACCAAAACCAAATGGCGGCGCTGTCCACTATCATTTATTAGTTAATTTTGAAATGGCCTCTGATGAATTAAAAGCTATTTGGCAAAATGGATTTGTAAAAATAAATAGAATTAAGCACGTTAATCATTTAGGACTTTACGTTTCAAAATATGTTGGCAAAAATTTATTTGATATTCGCTATTTTGGAATGAGAAAAATCTTAGCTTCTAAAAATCTTGAGCAACCAATTATTATTACAGTTTTTAAAGAAGTAAAAGAATTTATCACTAATGCGATTGGCAATATTCCGCCCTTATTTGAAAAATCATACCGTTCTGATTGGCTTGGAAAAATTCAATACCGTCTATACGGTTTCTAAATTACCTTTGAAAAATAAACATAGTTCCCGTTCTTGTATGGAAATTACGCCCAGCTTCATGAAGGAATTCAAGAAGCTTTATCAGAAGATCTTTAAAATCGAAATAAGCGACGAAGAGGCCTATAAACAGGCAGCTGATTTATTATGGCTAGTGGAACAGACTTACAAGCCGATGACAAAATCACAGCACAATCAATATTATAGAAACTTGAAAAAAATTTAAAATGTAGTAATATATAAGTAGCATCCAACTAAATAACACAGCCCAAAAGCTTTTTTTATACTCGCCCCCAAAAAGGGATGGTTCTGCTGACGAGTATTGCTTTTGGCAATATTTAGTTGGATGCTCAGGACCGTCCCTTTTTGTTATCTAAAAATATATATATGACGAGCGAAAATCCAATTAAATATTTTGCCTATGTCCGCAAATCAACTGAAGGCGATGAAAGACAGGCTTTATCTATTGAAAGTCAAATGGATAAAGTTAGAGAGTTTTTTAGCGGCTTAGAAATTGTTGAAGTTATGGAAGAAAAACATAGCGCTTTTTCGCCATACAATCGGCCAGTTTTTGCTGAGATGATTAAACGAATAAGAAAAGGCGAAGCTCGAGGTATTATCGCCTGGCACCCTGACCGACTTTCCCGTAATGAAATAGATGCTTCAACAATTACCTATTTAGTGCGAACTGGTATTATTCACGATCTAAAATTTGCTTCATATAATTTTGATAATTCCCCGGAAGGAATAATGATGCTTCAATTAGCTCTAAGCCAATCACAATATTTCTCCTCTAAATTAGGCAAGGATGTAAAGCGTGGTTTAGAGAAGAAAGTTTCTCTCGGATGGCTTCCTGGTGTAGCTCCTGAAGGCTATTTAAACGACGTGAGACTAGAGAAAGGTCAACGAACACTCATTACTGATAAGAAGCGTGCACCGCTTCTTAGAGAGGCTTTTAAGCTCTTTTTAACTGGTAATTATACCGCTCAAGAGGTGCTCGATAAATTGAATAATGAATGGAAGTATACGACTAGGGCGAAAGCTAAAACAGGCGGTCAGAAACTAGCTCGTAGCACTTGGTATAAAATGCTAACTAGCTCATTTTATGCCGGCATTATCACTTATAACGGCAAAGAAAGCCCAGGAAAACATAAGCCAATAATTAGTCTTGATGATTATAACCGTATTCAAGAATTATTAGGCCTAAGAGGCAATAAAAGAAATGTTAAAAAATTGGACTTTATGTATTCCGGCACTTTTACTTGTGGCTTTTGTGGCTGCGCTATAACGGCTGAGCGTAAAAAGAAATACATTTTAGGAACTAATGAAGTAAAAACTTATCATTATTATCACTGTACTCATAAACGAAAAGAAACTGGCTGCCGAGAGGGTTCAATACAAGAAGAAGAATTAGAAAGACAAGTTAAGAGCGATCTAAAAAAACTGGAAATGCACCCCCAGTTTTTAAGCTTAGCTTTAGATTATTTAGAGAAAAACAAGACAGAAGAAATTGAAACGGAAAAGCCGGTTAAACTGGATACCGAAAAGAAGGTTAAAGATTTAGAGGATCAGTTATCTGAGCTTAATAGTATGAGAATGAAAAAGATGCTTGATGATGCTGATTATTTAGTTGAAAGGACTAAATTAAAAGCCGAGATTGAAGCTTTAAGCCAAAATGAGATTAAAACAAAACCAAGCAAGGCAGAGCTAATAGAGCTTACCAAAGAAAATTTTATTTTCTGTGCTCAAGCTCGAAAGGAGTTTGATAAAGGAGACAAAGAAACACGAAATAACATCATTAAGAAGTTAGGTTCGAACCAAAGAATAATTGGCAAAAACATTAGCATTTCTTATCATAATTGGCTTATTCCGCTCCGAAATAACGTCGAAAAATTTAACGCTGAAATCGCTAGGTTCGAACCGACATATTTTGGCGAAAATAAAAGAAAAAACGAGGCTTTAACCTCGCTTAATCTACGTTGGCTCGGGGACATGGATTCGAACCATGATTGACGGCTTCAAAGGCCGCTGTCCTACCATTAGACGATCCCCGAAATATGGACTTATCTTAATAAACTTTCGCTTTCAAGTCAACTAAAGGCCAAAATAAAAGACTTTTCCCTTAAAAGGCTTGTCAAATCATCAATTAACCTCTGGCGTATTTACGCACGGCAAAGAAGCTGGCAAAAAGCGTAATAAATAGAATAACGGCGAATTGAGCGCCAAAGATGGGCCAGAAATTATTAACAAAGTAGGTGACAAGATTAACATTATATCCCGCCAAAAAGACTTCAAGATAGGGCTGAAAAAGGGTCAGGAAGGGATAAAACAGAGCAATCATCAAGAGCACGCTCATCAGCGCAAAAATAAAGGCCGAGAACAAAAATGGCATGTAAATAAAGTAATTAGAGGCGCCAACTAAGCGCATAATCTCAATCTCTTTTTTATGAGTATAAACAGCAACACGAATAGAATTATAAACAACCAATAAACTAGTGAGCACGAAAATAAAGATAATCCCCAGTCCCACTTCATTAACACGTTTAGTAATAGACTGAATTTTATTAACTACTACCGTATTATCACTAAAATCACGTGATTCAATAATATCAGAGTCAAGCTGTCTTAAAGAATTAACTAAGTTTGTAGTTTCATCAAAATTACTTGGTGTTATAGCTAGACTTGGTGACAAAGGATTGCTACCGAGCTCACGCAAAGCTTGCAATATTTCCGGGTTGTCGCGATATTTAGAACGAAAAGATTCAAGTGCCTGCTGTCTTGATGTATAAACGATTGATTTTACCTCTGGCATGCCCTCTAATTGACTGCGTAAAGCCACAATATCATTTTCAGAAGCATCAGCATTTAAATACAAACTAATATCAATTTTTTCTTTCACGGCATTAACTGCATTATCACTAACCGCTTGACCAGTGAGCATAGTATTGATGGATAACAAGGCCAGCAATAAAATAGTGATGGTTACGATTGATAACCAAATATTACGAACGATATCTTGTAAACTAAATTTTATGATGCGTAGAAAAGAAAGCATAAAAATTATTAAAGCAAATATTTACCGTGAGCCAAGTCGCTCACGACTCGACCCTTATCCATAGTGATCACCCGACGATTTAAACGATTAACAATTTCTTTATTATGAGTTACTAAAATCACGGTAGTGCCAAACTTATTAATTCGTAAAAGCAAGTCAATAATTTCATCAGCGTTAATAGCGTCCAAATTACCAGTGGGCTCATCCGCTAGTAATATCCGAGGCTGATGTACTAAAGCACGAGCAATCGCCGCTCGTTGTTGCTCTCCACCCGAAACTTCATGAGGATAACGATGTGCCTTATCTTCCAGTCCGACTATTTTTAAAACACTTGGAACAATTTTATTTATTTTACTACGACTCGCCCCGCAAACTTCTAGGGCAAAGGCGACATTTTCTTTTAAGGTCTTCTTCGGCAATAGTTTAAAATCTTGAAAAATAACACCAATTTGTCTTCTTAAATAAGGAATCTCATATCTACCCAAGCGAGTAATATCCCAATCACCAATCACAACCTGACCTTCGTCTGCTCGCTCCTCCCCAATCAAAAGTTTAACTAAAGTTGTTTTACCGGCTCCGGACTGACCGACGACGGACACAAATTCTCCGGCCTTAATATAAATATTGGCGTCACGCAATACTCTGTTAGTTTTTGAATAGTTTTTGGAAACATGCAGCAAAGTAATCATACTATTTATTGGCCTATTTGCTTAAGTGAATAGTTAAGGAGGGTCGCGTTATCCTGAAAATTATTATTTTTACTTTCAGCACCGAAGTTAACCACAATTAATTTACCAGCCGGTGTATCAACTCTTGTCATCAAACAGTAACCAGCCTCATCCAGATAGCCTGTCTTGGATCCAGAAATTTGATACTTTCCAGAGAGCAAAAGAGTGTTTGTGTTCGTTAAGGTATGTTTCACCTTACTACTGATAGTAGAAAAGGAATAACGTGGCGTCGTGCTAATTTTTTGCAATAAAGGATTTTTAAAAATCTCTTTTGTCATTATAGCATAATCGAGCGGAGAACTCACATTATCTGGAGACAATCCAGTAGGCTCAACAAAGTGAGTTGAAACTGCTCCCCAGGCTTTTGCTTGAGCATTCATACGCGCAATAAAGTCAGTCCGACTAATACCACTAACACGCACTAAACTTTCAATAGCATTATTAGCTGAGCCCACTAAAGAGGAGTAGAGTAAGTCACCAATAGTCATCGTCTCCCCCTCTTTAACTCTTAAACGAGCCGACTCCCAAGGTTTGCAATACTCATAATTATATTTTTCATCTTGATAAGAGTAGGAAACGACTTTATCTAAGCTTGGTTTAGTGTCAAGAAAAACCTGAGCGGCAATAAGTTTAGTGAGACTAGCTAGGGGGGCAGTGGAACTAGCATTTTTATTAAATAAAATTTGACCGTCACTTTCTCTGATTACAATCGCCGCTTTAGAATTGATTTCCGGTTTATCGCCAGCCGCTTTTATTTTATTTTCATCATCAGTAGAAACAAATTTCTTTGGCTCAATCTTTACCCTAACCAAACCGTCTCCTAATGAAGCAATTTTTGTAAAAGCAACTGCATCTAAATCAATCACTCTATCTGGATGAAGTCGGCGATCAGGACCATAGTCGTTAACAGTGACATCAACCGATTTACCATTTTCTAAATTTGTTACCTTTAAAATAGTGCCGGCCTTAAAATCAGGCGAAGCGGCAAATAAACCACCTTTAAAACGATACCAACTAGCATCCCCGACTGTCATTAATTCATCGGTAGATAAAAGTGCTACCCGTGCATAGGATAAGTGAATATAAGCACTCACTACCCGCTTTACTGGATCATCTACAGATGGTAATGGTCGCCAAAGTTTATGCGTGCCGTCATAGAAAAAAAGCTGTTTATAATTTCCATTGACCTGATCATAAGTTATTTCTAAATGAATTGGTTTGGCATTATTATAAGCTTTCCCACGATCAGCGAAGTCAAATTGATAAACTTCACTTAAAGGTTGATAATTCCAAGGCCAAACAAAATCTAAACCAAGCTTATCCAGCTTAATCACACTTGAACTCTTAAGAGCCTCTTTGTCTATCCTGACTTTAAATTTATCTAAACTAAGTACCTGATTGCCATCGATAATAAAGTTAGCACTGATAGTGGTTAAATCTTGACTGACAGGAGCTACTGCCTGCGTAGTGGCAACCAAAGAAACATTAAGAACAAGAATGGCGGCAACAAGTAAAGAGATGCTTATTTGTTTTTTTATCATATTAATTTTATTGACTTAGCTCTTCCCTTCTGCTTATAATAAGGAAGGTAAAAGCGGGTGTAGTATAATGGTTATTATGCAAGCTTCCCAAGCTTGAGACGGCGGTTCGATTCCGCTCACCCGCTCATAATTGCCGAGATAGCTCAACTGGTAGAGCAACGGTATCGTAAACCGTAGGTTGTGGGTTCAAGTCCCATTCTCGGCTCCACTAAAATAATTAAACCGGCTTCGTCGGTTTTTTTATTATTAATTTATAAAATATTGAAGCCATTTGCGCCAATTAGCAATTTTGGGCCGAGCCACTGGATTAATCGATAAGGGATCACTATCTTCGTCGGTAATGACTACGACCGTTTCTCCAGGCATTTTTAAACCTAAGTTAAGACGTGCTTGTTCCTCCAAAGAGGCATCTGATTGAAAATAATCAATCATTTCTTTTAAGTCTTGGTTTTTTTGTTCAAAGTCGGCAATTTCATTTTGAATATCCGTAATTTCCTGCGCAATAATACGTTGGCGACTATAGTCTCGAGCCAAAGGAATCAGAATTAATAATAAAAACCCTAAAGCAATAATGGCGAAGACTTTGGGTCCAGCAAAATAACGGCTCAAAAAATTTTTTGATGGCCGTCTTGATTGTCTATAATTAGAAATATTTTTTATCTTAGTCATACTGCTTACTAGGAGCAAAAATCTTTTTTACCGCTTCAATTAAAAATAAATTAACAACGGCAATGCTAATAGCAATCAACCAAGCATTCACACCTAGCCCAATGGTTTGTAATAAAGTTTGCAAAGGTGTCCAATAAATTGCTAATACCAATAATAGCAGACTTGCCGAAAAAGACATAATTAAATATGGGTTATTTGACAAGGGAATTTTCCAAAAAGGCTCCTTTAAACTACGTAAAGCAAATAAAGAAAAAAGAGACTTCAGTCCAAAAATAGCGAAAAATAAAGTACGTAAATAAACAATATCTTCACCTTGGCGATAGAGCCAAACAAATACAACTAGTAATATTAAATCGCGCACAATTCCTAAACCATAGATAATAGCCTTAGACTGACGATCTAAAATCGGCTCCCGACGATTAATCGGCTTAGAGCTAATTTTTTTATCACGTGGTTTTTCAAAGGCGGGCGTAAAACCGGGCAGGCCATCATTAACAATATTAATCCAAAGAATTTGCGCCGGCAATAAAGCTAAGGGCATACCCATAATCACCGAACCAGCAATTAAAATTACTTCTGAAAAACAATCAGACAAAAGATAAATAACAATGCGACGAATATTGGAAAAAATAATTCTTCCCTGCGCAATAGCATCAACAATCACTCTTAAATTATTTTTTAATAGAACTAAATCAGCGGTTTCTTTAGCGATCTCCGTACCCGAGCCAAGACACACACCAATATCAGCTGTCTTCAGAGCAGGAGAATCATTTAAGCCGTCGCCAGTCATCGCTACAACCTCACCGTTAGCCTGTAAAGCGGCCACAATTCTTAATTTATGCTCTGGGCTAACACGAGCATAGATATTATATTGCACGACTGTGCTCCGCAACTCCTCCTCAGAAATATTATTTAATTCTGTCCCAGTGATAACTTGATGATTATTTTCCAAACCGGCCTCCTTCGCAATACTAAGAGCAGTTAAAGGATGGTCTCCCGTAATTAATAACACTCTTAAACCAGCCGCTCGACAAAGACTAATTGTTTCTTTGGCGTCAGCGCGCAAAGGATCACTTAGCGCCACAAAACCAACAAAACATAAATTGCTATCTAAACTCTGCCAGTCTGGCTTATCTGGATTATCTAAATGTTTAATATCATGTCTTATTGCCACAGCGATTAAGCGTAACCCTTTTTCTGTAAAGTGCTCCGCTTCTGCTAAAACTACCCGCCTCTCTTCTGCGCTCCATTTTTGTACTCCCTCTCCTTTGTTAATATGAGCACATTTCGCTAACACTACCTCTGGTGCGCCTTTTTCAAAAACAATAAATCTTTCCCCATGTGCATAAAGCGAAGCCATGAATTTATCGCGACTATTAAAAGATTTTTCGGCTAATTTATGATAATCAAGTTTTAATTTTTCCGGATTAAAGTTTACAGACATCGCCACTAACAATAAGGCGGTCTCAGTTGATGAGCCCAAGGCCTTCCATTTACTTGCTTCGGCTTCTGGATTTTCAATACTAGCCTTATTACATAGAACACTACTTAAAAATAAAAGCTTCAAAGACTCCTGCGACCAAGCCTGATGAACGTCAATATCTTTTAGCTCTTTCCAGGCACCGTCTACCCAAATCGATTTAGCACGCATTTCTCCTTTAGTTAAAGTACCGGTTTTATCTGAACAAATAACCGTAGTCGTGCCCAAAGTTTCCGCGGCCAATAATTTTCTTACCAGTGCTTTACGATTTAAAATCTGTTGCATACCAGTAACTAAAACCACTGTTACTGCCACGCCTAAGCCTTCGGGAATAGCTGCCACCGCCAAAGAAATACCAACAATAAACATCTCCCAAAATGACCGACCCTGCCATAAGCCAATAAGTACAACCAGAGTAGCCACACTCACCATCATGATAGCTAAAAATTTTGATAAGGCTCCTAATCTTTTTTGCAAAGGAGTTTGAGAAACATTGGCGTCAGCCACTAGTAGTGAAATTTTGCCCAGTTCAGTTTTATGGCCAATAGCGGTAACCATAGCTAAACCGCTACCACCAACAATGGCTGAGCCGGCATAAACCATATTCACTCTATCAGCTAACGCAGTGTCAACACCTAAAGCATTAATTGATTTGCTAACCGAGGAAGATTCGCCGGTTAGATTGGCTTCATTTAATTCCAATTCATACGAACGAATTAAACGACCATCCGCTGGCACATAATTACCTGCTCGTAGAATCATAATATCTCCCGGTACAATTTCTCGACTATCAATGGTAACTTTTCGACCTGAACGCAAAACTAAAGCTAAGGGTTTAATTACTTCTTTTAATTTACGTAAAGCATCATCAGCCTTCTTTTCCTGAAAAAAACCAATAGCAATATTCAAAAAAACAGCGCCAAAAATCACGCTGGCGTCGACATTACTACCAGTTAAAAGAGAAGCTGCTCCGGCTATCAACAAAATAATCATCAACGGGCTTTTCAGT
>JAIPIE010000007.1 GCA_021734825.1 Patescibacteria group bacterium | reverse complement strand
GCCAGTATTATTACCGGTATTTTTATTTTGAGCACATTTTAATACAAAGTTGGAGAAGCCGGAACAATCATTAAACACGGTATTGTTTGGTCCTACGGTGCCGCGATTAGGGTTATTATAAGTGACCTTACCTTTTGATTTGTTAATAATATCAGCCACAGTATCAGTACCACAAGTAGCGCCTATAGCCTGAGCAATACCTTCCATATCAAGAGTGATGGCCGTTGTGCCTTCAGAGTCAGCTGTGATCACAATTTGTTCAATCATTTTTAGAGACAATGGTTTAAGCACGACTAAGTTGGGATTAATTTGTGTTAGGAGTATATAAGAGCCGAATAAAATCATGAGTCCGGTAATACTGCCGACAATTAAACTTTTGGCTTGTGTGATTTTAGTGGCATCGCCGGCAGACACTAACCAAACTAAGCCACCTGCCATTAAAACAACAGCCGCTAAAATACCACCGATACCAAGTCCAAAAGTATATAAGTATTGAATAAGTTGAGCCACCCAAGGGATTGAACAGGTGCCGGAATTTTCTGGTCCAGTACAAGTAGCTTCGCTTAGATTTAAGGCATTAATATCAATAATTGCCGGGACAGGCATGGTGAACTTAGCCTTTTCGGTAGGCGCTTCGGCGGCTGTAACGCAACAGCAAACAGGAGTTACTGTGCGCGAGGCACCGTAAGTTTGTTCTGGTTTTGTATCCGGATCGCAGTTGTCATAACTTTTTGTGACCTCATTACGAGAGCATCCTCCTTCAAATGTAGTCATGTTTTCAACTCTTTGCATGACCTCTGTTTTCCAAGTACAAGCTTCCGCCCCGAAGACTATAGTCGGAAAAAAAATAAGTAAAAGCAACAATGTGAAAATTATTTTTTTCATAAAGCGAAGTGTTTGATATTTTTATCAGCTAAAGCTTGAATTTGTTTTATTTCATCTTTTGATAAGTGCTGAAAACGACCTTGAATAGATAAGTAATCATTAACTGGCAGAGCTTTAAAATCTTTTTTGATGCTAGAGGTACTTAATTCGCCGTGTATATATTGTAAAAGCGGATAAAGTCCTGTTTGGACAGCCAGGCGGCCACCCTGACCGGCTTGGTCAGTTTTTATTTGCCAACCTGGCATACAAGGGCTGAGTATTTGTAGGTAAGAAGGTCCGGGCGTGGCCAAGGCTTTCTTTACCTTATTAGTTATATCATCAGGAAAAGCAGACGTACTTTGTGCCACATAATTAAGACCGTGAGCGAGGGCAATTTTAAGCATATCCTTTTTTACTTGACTGGAACCAAAACTTTTTTCACCAGCTGGAGTAGTGACAGTATTTGCTCCCCAAGGGGTTGAACCAGAAGCTTGAACACCGGTATTAGAGTAAGCTTCGGTATCGTAACAAATATAAAGAATTTCTTCGCCTCTTTCCCACATACCACTAATCAGTCCTAAGCCAATGTCGTAAGTGGCGCCATCGCCAGCCTGAATTACAACTTTAGTTTTTTTCTTCTTTTTATTTAAAGCCGCTTTAATGCCACTGGCAATTGGAGCAGCATTTTCAAAAAGTGAATGTATCCAAGGTAATTGCCAGGCACTTTGAGGATAAGCTGTAGTTGTTACCTCTAAACAGCCGGTAGCACTAATTAAAATAGTGTCATCGCTTAAGGCTCTCATGACCGACTGAACAGCACTGAGTTGACCGCAACCGGCACAAGCATTGTGACCGGGGCTAAGTTTTTGTTTTTTGTAATTTGTCATTTTATGGTTTCACGTTATAACAAGGGTTTCTTCCTGAATCGTTCCATTGGAAATCGCAATTAACATTTTCATAGATTTTTTCCAGTGCGGCGTTATTATGGGTTGCCGGGCAGTCCGTTCCATCGGTTACATTCTCACAAGTTATACCAGCGCTACCAGATCTTTCATATTGACAGCACTTTAAGACTGATGGTTCTGTGCAAGCAAATACATTTTGTCCATTGATATAGTCTATTTTTATGCAAGTTGTTTGATTATTACATATCTCAGCTTCTATCTCTTTGCCTTCCTCGTCAAAATATTTGCCATTTTCTAGATGAGCAGTAACAGTGCCTAGTAATTTACTGCAAACCTCAGTTTCAGTAATTGTGTTTATGTTATGAATACTTTGGACTTTTAAATTAATTAAATTCGGATTAATAGTGTTTAAAATTATCCAAGAGCCGAATAAGAGTAGGAGTCCGGTAACGCTGCCAATCATCAAGCTCTTAGCTTGGGTTATTTTATCACTACTGCCACCGGAAGTGAGCCAAATTAGACCGCCGGCCATTAACACTACTGCCGCTAAAATACCACCGATTCCAAGCCCGTAGTTATAAAAGGCTTTAATTAAGGTGCCGATATAACCAGTACTACTCTCACTTAAAGGAGTGGATGTATCAAAGCCAGGAATGCCGACTTGTGGTTGGAAAATAATTGGGTCTTCAATTGTTGGTAAGCCTATCCAATCATCCGCTTGTACTGGCAGCACACCAATAAAACTAAAAACGATAAAGCTTATTAAGCTAAATTTTATAAAATTCACGGCAGTCTTTTTTTTCATATTTTTACCAGAATTTAATTTGGGCCCGCTGAGCAGACTTAATAATATTTTTAATTGTTTTAATATTTATATCACGTCCACCCAAGCCCACGATATGATTACTACTTACTCCTTTAAAACCAGGAAGAGCAGCGGAAACATCACTGTATAAAGGTCCATAGGCACCACTAGACATAGCTTTTTCAATAACCGCTACGCGCTTGCAATTGCCTACCGCTTTTTGCAGACTGTTCACTGGAAAAGGGCGATAACTGCGAATTTTTAAAATACCTGTGTTCTTATCAGTTTTCAAAGCTTCTTTAATTGTGCCCACAACTGAGCCCATAGCGATTAATAGGGTGTCGGGATTTTTTGGTCCACAGTATTCAGTTAAACCATCATCACAGGAGACTTTGATGGGGGCGGGAGTGGGTAGTATTTTTTTCCAAGTCTGATAATTTTTTGGAAAAATCGTAAGGACATGTTTTAAATCTTCATCTATACGTTTCTTTTCTAACCAAAAATGTTCGGGAGTAAAAAAAGCGCCAAGAGTTACCGGTTTTTGCGGATTAAGATAAGTGCCAAGAGCGGGTTTATATGTAGGTAAGTATTTTTTGATGCTTGTCTTATCAGGAATAACTACATTTTCAAAGGAATGAGTTAAAATAAAGCCATCAATATTAACGGCAGCAGGTATATTAAATTCTTCAGCTAGTTTATAGGCAATGACATGAAGATCAACCGCTTCTTGATGATTTTCGGCGAAAAACATCATCCAACCGGCGTCGCGCATAGCCATGGCATCGCTGTGATCGTTCCAAATATTTATTGGCCCGCCAACGGCGCGATTAGCCACAGTCATCACCACCGGTAGGCGTAGGCCGGAAGCATTGTATAAAACTTCCAACATCAATATTAAACCCTGGGAGCTAGTGGCGCTATAGACACGACTGCCAGCAGCGCTAGCGCCAACAACAATAGAAGCGGCCGCAAATTCGCTTTCGGCACGTAGATATTCATAGGTCGCCCTACCTTGTGCTTTAAACTTGGCCAAATCTTCTACGATATGAGTTTGTGGCGTAATCGGATAGGCGGACACAACGGCAGGCTGAATATTAGCAATAGTTAAAGACACAGCGCGAGCACCTTCCAGAAATTGAGTTTTATGATGAGTGAACATTTTATAAAAGTTAATCTTTGAATCTTGAATCTTGAATTGTTGAATTAATAATCTTTGAATTTTGAATTTTTAATTTCTAGTTATTTAATCTTTGAATCTTGAATCTTGAATTAATATTTTTTGAATTATTTATTCTCCTCTCTTCATTAATATTGCTTTCACGGGACACTCAGCTGCACACAAACCGCAACCCTTGCAGTAATCATAATCAACTTCCGCTTTAAGTTTCCCTTCTTTATCAAGCTTCATTAAAATACAAGCATCGGGACAAAGCTTAGCGCAACGTGAACAGCCAATACAAATATTTTTATCAATTACCGGTTTACTTGTGCGCCAGTCGCCGGTTTTATTGTTCAGGGCTGATCCCGGTTTAGTGGTTGGTGGCTGGAATTTATTTTTATTTTTTGACATATGTATAAGCCTCAGTAACGGCTGCCTTATTTTTATTAATTAGCGCTTGCCCCTTTTCGGCAAATTTTTCACTGACAGCAGATAGCAGGGATTCAAGCTTGATAATTTTGTTTTTTTTGATAAAGGCACCTAAAATTACAGTGTTTACAATATTTTTACCTAATAAACGTAAGGCGATTTCAGTGGCAGGGCTACTACTGATATTTTTAGTCAAAATTTTATTATGTAACAGACGATTAATAGTTGCTGAGTCATCCGGACTATTAATAATGAGTTGAGTATTTTTCTTAACACCAAATAAAACTTCTTCACTATGGAGGAGGCTGGCGTCTTGTACAATTAAAATATCTGGTTCTTGAATTTGTTCACGAGTAATGATAGTTTCACTATCAATGCGAACGAAAGACTGAATGGGAGCACCGCTACGTTCAACACCAAAGGCAGGGAAGGCTTGGGCAAAATAACCCTCTTTAAAAGCGGCCAAAGCCAAAAGCTCGGCAGCCGTAACTACTCCTTGTCCACCACGTCCATGAATGCGAATTTGCAACATAATAGCTAAGTCTTGGTATTTATTGAGCTAAAAGCCCATCAATAATATTGGTAAAATATTCTTCTGGATAGTAACCGGTAATCTTATAACGATTAATAAACCAGGTTGGTGTACCGCCTGCGCCTAAAAGTTCAGCATCAGTAAAATCGTCGTTTAGACGGTATAAATAAGTTTTATTATCTAAACAAGTAGCAAAGTTAGCCGTGTTTAATTTTAATTCTTGGGCCAGGGTTTTTAATTTAGTAGATAATTCAGCAGTACTTAAATTGCTTAAAGCGTCTTGCTTGCTAAATAATAAATGATTCATTTCCCAGAATTTATTTTGAACGCCGGCACAGTTGGCGGCTAGGGCTAAGTCAATGGAACTGGTATGTAGAGGATAATCACGGAAAGTAATACGAATTTTATCGTCATATTTATTGGCCAGATCTCTTATGACTGGCTCCGCTTGCAAGCAATAGGGGCAAGCATAATCAGAGAAAACTACAATTTTTACCTTGGCATCAATTGGTCCGAGACTATAATTTTCGCCACGACCGTCAATCGCTTGGGTAATTTTTTTAATTTCTGCCTCTTGATCAAGCAGTCCCTGATTATTTTTAATATCTTTTACTTGTCCCATAATATAGTTAACTGAGAGAACAATAAAAATTAATAATAGTGCAGCTAAGATGAGGCTAATGATACCCCACCACTTTTTATACCAAGGGCGTAGTTTGCCTTTATGTCTGTTTTTCATTTCTAAGTATTCAATGCGCTCATTTAAACTCATATGTTTGATTGAAAAAAGCTTATTTTTTCTTTATACTAAATAAGTGTTTAATTTAACTCTATTATATCATAAGCGTCCTTTTGTGGCTATTTAGTTGATATTAACTGATAATTTATTTTATGAAAATTATTTCTTGGAATATTAACGGTATTAGAGCGGTTATAAAAAAAGATTTCAATGGTTTTTTGAAGCAAGAAAGCCCTGATATTCTTTGTTTACAAGAAATAAAAATAGACGACGCGACTCGTCAGCGCTTGCACTTTGATTTTCCCGGTTATAATGTTTTTTGGCACGGGGCCGAGCGTCCGGGTTATAGCGGTACGGCCATTTTAGTCAAGCATGGCTTAACTTATCAAGTGAAAAACGGTCTTGGTTTTGATAATTATGACGGGGAAGGGCGTGTACAGCTTCTGGAGCTAGAAACAAGTTACTTATTAAACGTTTATTTTCCTAATGCTAATCAAGAACTGAGTCGCTTGCCTTATCGTTTAGCTTTTAACGAAGAATTATTAAAGTTTATCAAAAAATTAGAAAAAAAGAAGGCAGTCATTATCACCGGTGACTTTAATGTTGCTCATCAAGAAATTGACTTGGCGCGACCAAAAGAAAATGAAGGCAGTGCCGGTTTTACAAAAGAAGAAAGAGCTTGGTTTAATAAATTATTAAATACTGGCTATCTTGACTCTTTTCGCCTCCTTCATCCGGAAAAAATTCAGTATTCTTGGTGGAGTTTTCGAGCCGGTGCGCGCGTTCGCAATGTTGGTTGGCGGATTGACTATTTTGTAATTTCCGCTAAACTTAGAAAAAAGATAAGTAAAGCTTTTATTCTTGACCAAGTACAAGGCTCGGATCATGCTCCGGTGGGGATATTAATTCAAGATTAAAAATTCAAGATTCAAGATTCAAAGATTATTAAAACAGATATTTGTATGTACGATCATCGTCAAATAGAAACAAAATGGCAGAAGCGTTGGGTGGAAAGCAATTTATATCAAGTGAAAGCTGATAGTACTAAGCCTAAATATTATGTGCTTGATATGTTTCCTTATCCTTCTGGAGACGGCTTGCATGTTGGCCACCCCAAAGGTTATATTGCCACCGATATTATTGCCCGTAAGCGCAGTATGGAGGGTTTTCAAGTGCTTCATCCGATGGGCTGGGATGCTTTTGGTTTACCAGCAGAAAACTATGCTCTTAAGAATAAAGTGCATCCGCGCGTGGCCATGGAAAAAAACATTATTAATTTTAAGCGTCAGTTAAATTTACTCGGTTTTTCTTATGATTGGAACCGGGAAATAAATACTACTGATCCAGCCTATTATCGCTGGACGCAATGGATTTTTCTGCAGATGTGGCGCCAAGGCCTAGCTTATGAGTCTTTCGCTCCGATTAATTGGTGCCCTTCTTGTCAGACTGGTTTAGCCAATGAAGATTTGGATGATGGCCATTGCGAACGCTGTGGCACCTTAGTGGAACAGCGACCGATGCGTCAGTGGGTCTTAAAGATTACTGCTTACGCCGATCGTTTATTAAATGATTTAGATAAACTACCAGATTGGGAGGAGGCGATTAAAGAAATGCAACGCAATTGGATTGGACGCAGCGAGGGTGCGGAAATTAAATTCCAAATTCAGGGGGAAAAGGCTGAAATCAGCGTTTTTACCACTCGCCTAGATACTATTTTTGGCTGTACTTATGTAGTGTTGGCACCAGAAAATGAAGTACTACAAAATTTAAAAAATAAAATAAAGAATTGGGCTGAAGTGGAAAAGTATATTGAAGAAGTAAAGAATAAAACTGATTTACAGCGCACGGATTTAAATAAAGAAAAAACAGGTATAATTTTAGAGGGTGTTAAAGCAATTAATCCTTTTAATCAAGAGGAGGTTCTAGTTTATGCGGCTGACTATGTGTTAAATTCCTACGGTACCGGGGCTGTGATGGCTGTGCCGGCACACGATGACAGAGATTTTGATTTTGCCAAGAGACATAACTTACTTATTCGTCGAGTTGTTGTAAATGGGGATGGCGAAAAAGATCTAGAGTTAGCTTTTACCGATGAGGGTAAATTAATCAACTCGGGAGAGTTTTCTGGACTCAGTTCGGCCGAGGCTCGTCAAAAAATGTCTGCTTATTTAGAGAAAAATAACTGTGGACAAAAGCAGGTTAATTATAAAATTAAGGACTGGGTCTATTCGCGACAACGTTATTGGGGGGAGCCGATTCCCCTGATTCATTGTGACAAGTGCGGGGTTGTGGCTGTGCCGGAAAGTGAATTGCCGGTGCTTTTACCGGAGGTTAAAAGTTATGAACCGACCGGAACAGGAGAGTCCCCCTTAGCGGCGATTACCGACTGGGTAAAGGTTAAATGTCCGCAATGTGGTGCTGAGGCAAAAAGGGAGACAAATACCATGCCACAATGGGGCGGTTCTTGTTGGTATTATTTGCGCTATCTTGATCCGAAAAATGAGCAAGTTTTAGTCGACAAGAATAAAGAAAAATATTGGTCACCAGTAGATTTGTATGTGGGTGGCGCCGAGCATGCCACGCGTCATCTTATTTATGCTCGTTTTTGGCATAAGTTTTTGTTTGACATCGGGGTGGTTAATTATGAAGAGCCTTTTACGCGCTTAAAACATGTGGGTTTAATTATGGGCGAAGATGAGCGCAAGATGAGCAAACGCTGGGGTAATGTAATTAATCCCGATGATATGGTTGAGCGCTTTGGTGCTGATGCTTTGCGTGTTTATGAAATGTTTATGGGTCCCTTTGATCAGGCGGTTGCTTGGAATACTAATGGCTTATCCGGTGCAAGAAAGTTTTTAGACAAAGTTAATCATATTTTTAGTGATAAACAAAATTTGCCTATTAGTGAAAATAAAACGATTCTTTCTTTACTCCATAAGAGTATAAAAAAAGTTTCTGAAGATATTGACGCTTTTCATTTTAATACCGCCGTTTCTGCTTTGATGATTTTAATTAATAGTATTAGCGAATATAAGCAAGCGAATCAGGCCCTGCCTTTGAATAAAGAGCAATTAAGTAAATTTATACAATTACTGTCACCTTTTGCTCCACACTTAAGCGAAGAGTTGTGGGAAAAGATAGGACAGGAGGACAGTATCTTGCATTCAACTTGGCCAAATTATGATCAGACACTACTAAAAGATGATGTTATTACTTACATCGTCCAAGTTAATGGTAAATTACGAGCACAAATGGAAATGCCGGCCGAAGCCACAGAGAATGAAGTGATTGCTCGCGCTCAGACGGAAGTAACTGTTAGCAAATGGTTGGAGGGTAAGGAAATAAAAAAAAGTATTTTTGTTTCCGGTCGATTAATTAATTTTGTCGTATAATTATGATAGAGAGTCTGGCCGCTAAAACTAAAGAATTGTGTCGTATTTACGACATTAAGCCTGCTCGTAGTAAGGGGCAGAATTTTTTAATTAACGAAGGTATTTATCAGGCAATTATTAATGCTGCTCAAATAAAAAAAGAGGATACAGTTTTAGAAGTTGGCCCTGGTTTAGGTTTTTTAACGGCGGAATTATCTAAAAAAGCCGCGCGGGTCGTGGCAGTTGAGCTTGATGACAAGTTGGCAGACATTTTAACAATTGCCATTGATTCTCAGGATGTAAAGAATGTAGAAATAATTAATCAAGATATCTTGCAGTTTAATCCGGCTGAGCATTTTCAAGATGATGAAGAATATCGAGTAGTGGCAAACTTGCCCTATAATATTACTTCCATATTCTTAAGAACTTTTTTAACTTCAGCACGCCCGCCTCAATCTTTAGTATTAATGTTGCAAAAAGAAGTGGCAGAGAGAATTATTACTACCGCCCCGGATATGACTATGCTTTCTTTATCGCTGCAATATTATGGCACTCCTCGTATTGTTAAAATTGTGCCTTCATCCGATTTTTGGCCAGCTCCAGCGGTAGATAGTGCAATTTTACATTTTTCCTATGACCGTCCTCGCCCGACTCCAGCCTCTTTAGCGGAGGCAAAACATTTTTTTCGCATCGCCCGTGTTGCTTTTAGCGCTAAGCGAAAAATGTTGAAAAATAATTTACAAGGCGGTCTGAAATTAAGGGCTGAGGATGTCGCCAAAGCGATGGAGAGTGCCAATATTAATTTAAAGACTCGAGCTGAAGATTTAAGCTTAGAACAGTGGCAGCTCTTAGTTGCTAGCATCACTCCTTTTATGTTATAATTTTAGTAATCTGCTTTTTATCGGCTGTTTATAAAACGCTAAGATTACTTATGTTAAAAAATTCAAATGAAGACCTAAATAATGAGAATCATGTCTCATTTTTAAAAAGTTTACCCAAGCCACAACGGATTGCCTTCTTAAGTCTGTCCGTGATCAGCTTGGGTATTATTGTTTTGTGGGTTTGGCAGTTTAATAATCGTTTAAGCAGTCCTTTTTATGTAGCGAGTAATAATCAAAATAATATAGTCACCGATACCAGTGAATTTGAAACAGCTTTGTTAAATTTTGATACCGACAGCGATGGCTTAACCGATAATGAAGAAAGAAGTTTATATGGCACTTCGCCTTACCTGGAAGATACGGATAGTGACGGAATTTCTGATCGGGTGGAAATTGAGCAAGGCACAAATCCGAATTGTGCGACTGGACAAAATTGTAATGGTGAAATTGAAGTGACCACTAATAATGTGGTTGTTAATGAAGCTCTCGTATTACCTAATAGCGCTAATACTTCTGGTGATAGTGCTGATGCTGATAACTTACAGTTAATGATGTCGGGGCAGGCTGATGTGGCGCAGTTGCGGGCCTTATTATTAGATAGCGGGGCTGATGCCAGCATGCTCCAGCAATTAAGTGATGAAGAATTACTTAAGACTTATCAAGAAATGTTGGCTGGGCAAGGCATTAATGCTCAATAAATTTTTATATTATTTAGAGGATGGTTTATTTGGAAAAACTATGAAAAAGCGATTACATTTTTCTATCAATCGGCGCCGATTTGGAGCTACTATTATTTTATTAATTTTATTTAGCTCCTTTTTTGTGTTAGCGCCTAAACCTGTTTATGCTCAGGATGTTAATCAGGCAGTAAATAATATTTTAGATCCAATTTGGCAGTTTCTAAAAAAAGCTTATGAAAAAGGTGGGGCGGCCGCTTTTCAGAAAACGGTGAGAACCGCTTTAAATAAGGTCGCTTTTGATACTGCCACTTGGCTTGGCTCTGGTAATGAAGGGCAGAAGCCAATGTTTGTGACTCAAGGCTGGGGGGATTATCTCGCCCAAATTGGCGATGAAGCCGCCGGAGCCTTTATTGAGGATGCTATTAATAATTGGAATAATAATGATTGGGATAATAGTGAATCGGATACAAAAAAGTGTGCCGACACTTATAGTAATTGTGAGTGGGAATGTGATTCTACCAGCGTGGTTGATGCTGAAAGTGAAGAGGACTACAAGCAATGTGAAAGAAAATGTTCTGAGAATTATTCTACTTGTGTCAATAAGTCTTCAATAAATGGAGGCACTGTCACTACTGGTAATGATGGTGTGGCTAGGACTCAATCCATTAATGCTGTTGCCGTCTGTCAACCATCTTCTATTGATGTTAAATTAAAAATCGCCATGGGTCTGGTTGATTATAATCGCCCTCAAGCACCGAATTGTTCCGCTTCAGAATTAATTACCAATTGGTCTAATGCCGCTGAACGCATGGTTGCTTTTAAGGATCCATCCTTTCTTGATAATTTTTCTAATATTTTTAATCCTGTCGGCAATGACTTGGGTATTTATTGGTCTTTAAAGACTGATATGACTAAGAGTATAGATGGTTCCACAGAGATTAGTAAAACAAAACTTATTGCTGATGGTGGTTGGTTAGACATGCAAAATATTGCTGGTAAATTAACTGGACTACCTGGTGATGCTGAGGTTAAAAAAGAGATTTCCGAACAAGGCTATGTTAGTAATATGGCCACTTTTTCTGGTGATGCTTTAATTGATGCTGCCAACGTTTTTTTAAATCAACTCGCTCTTTCTGCTTATAGCAAGCTAATGAGCAACTTAGGTAAAAAGTCGACTAGTAATAGTACTAGTTCTTTTACTAATCCCAGCTCCGACCCCAATATTCGTTATGGCGAAACGGCCGTTAAGGAAAGCGCCGCCAGTATTATTGAGCCGGATTTTGGGGTACGCGCTGACTATGATATTTTATCAGCCTTAAGTATTTGCCGTGATCGTGATAACCCTGGACCAACTGAATGTGTGATTGATGATAAATTAATGCAAGCAGTGACAGAGAAGAAAACGGTGGCAGAAGCAATTAAGGACGGTTACTTACATAAAAGTTGGCTATTTACGAGTGAGTATCGTGATGCTAGCTATAATCTGCGTAATTTGGAAATAATGCGTAAATATCGCCTTATTCCTGTGAGCTGGGAAGTGGCGGCCGCTGCTGATAAACAGGCAAGTTTAATTGATCTCGTTTCCTGTTTTAGTGCTAGTGATGAATATAATGAATATAGTTCTAATTTTAATGTTAATAATCAAAGCTGGTGTCGTAATTTAGTGGATCCGAACTGGGTCTTAAAGGCGCCTTTAAATTATTGTGCTAAACAAGGCTTTAGTTCCCAAATTCTTGACACTTCCGTTATTGCTACCGGTATCGCTGGACAGTCTGACACTATTCAAATTACTCGTGCCGATGATTACTGCGCTGATGAGCAAAGCTGTATTCAGGAGCGGGCCGATGGCAGTTGCGAGGCCTATGGTTATTGTGAATCAGAGCGCCGTACTTGGAGTTTTGATGCTAGTTCTTGTGAGCCAATTGACAATACTTGTAGCGCTTTTATTAACGCGAGCACTAATCAGCGAGTGGCTTATTTAGAAAATACTTTAGATTATGCTGATTGTAATGCGGATGCAGTTGGTTGTAAGCGCTATTCATTATTTGGTACTTATGATCAGGAAACCTCACAAGTTAATTGGTCGGAAAATACTGGCAATAACGCCTATTTCAACAAAAATTTAAGCACTTGTTCTCCTGCCGATGAAGCTTGCACAGAAATGATTAGGGTTAAACCAGGCTGGGGCTTGAATTTGATTATGGGCGCTGATTTTGCCGATGATAATATTGGCGATAACTTGGGAGCAGGCTCTCAAATTAATAACTATTGGAATGTTTGGGCGGTTGGTAATAAAGAGGCGGAAATAATTGATGCTTCCGAGCTAGACGTTAATTCTAGCGGGAAAGTATTATTTGTCACTTCTGAAGATAATACTTCTAGCTCGACTATTGGCATCTTTTCTGATAATGCCGTGCCATTAATTCCGGAAAATTTTAATATTTTAACTGATGAAACTTATACCTTTAGTGCGGATGTTTATATTAAAGAGGGCGATAAGGTGCATCTAGTTTTGGGCGCTGATTATTTAGCCGCCGCCGAAATCACAGATAAAAGCGTTTGGCGTCATATCTCTGTTACCCGTAGTTTAAAAGATAAGCCTCTATCAGAAATGTCATTTTCAATAGTTGGTTATAGTGGAGGCAATCAAGTTGCCTTTGCGGTGCGAAATATGAAGTTAGAAATGACAGCTTGGGATTCCGGTTTTTCTAGCTACGGTAATTTTAAAGTTTACGAGCAAATTATTCCTCCATATTTAGCCGATGTTTGTTATATTGATGCTGACCCCGGTAGTCCTGATTACCGTTTGCGTGCCGATGCACCTTCTATTTGCGATAACTATGCTCGCCAGTGTAATCGTGATGAAGTTGGTTGTGAACGCTATCAAGAGGTGAGCACCGGTTTTCAAGTAGCAGCGCAGGCTGTGTCTTCGGACTATTGTGATGCAACTTGTAATGGTTACGATATCTATGTTTCTAAAGCAAGTTATTTCTACTCTCCTTATGCTGAAAAAATAATTCCTGATAATAGTGCTACTTGCGGAGCTGAAGCGGCTGGTTGTAGTGCTTTTACCAATCTTGATGCTGTTGCGGCTGGTGGTGAGGGCAGGGAATATTACACGCAGTTAAAACAATGTATTCAACCGAGTGCGAGTTGTGCAGATTTTTATACTTGGGTAGGAACAGAAGAAAGTGGCTACCAATTAAAAGCTTTATCTCTTAAAAAAGATATTAGTGGTAACCCGGCGGTGACAACTGATGATTCAGCTTTATGTAGTCAGGAAATATTTAATTTAACGCCAAGTGACCCTAATTTTAATCCCGATTGTCGTCAATTTTATAATAAGAATGGTAATATTTCCTATCATTTATCCTCCTATACCATTACTTGCTCGGAGAATTGTCATGCCTATCGTTTAGCGGAGAATAATATTGATAGTACCGTGAATCAGGCTGATTGCAATGGTAGTGATCGTTCTTGGAATACTAGTAGCTCTGTTTGCTATGTTTGTAAAAATGGTGGCACTTGGAGTGCTCAAGATCAAGCTTGTATCTATCAGGCAATTCCTGATGAAGGCAAGAAATGTAATGCTCAACAGAATGGTTGTCGTGAGTATAATGGCAGCTTAGGCAATAATACCAGAATGATTGGTGCCTATAGTTTTGAAACTGGCCTTGATGGCTGGGAGGGACAATGCGGTGACAATGCTCTAAGTTCACAAGTTGTTAATACTAATAATGGGCACTCCTTGTATTACGATCGCGGAGCGAATTTCAATGGCATGCCGCAGGCAACTACTTGCGATGGCGCTCAAGCGACTTGGCTTGATAAAATTATCAATAGTGCCAATGCCAGCTTCGCTCATATTCGCCGCCTAGTCGGTAATAGTGTTGTTCAGGGGCAGTCCTATAATATTAAATTTACCGCCAGTGCTTCTACAGCGACAAATGTGCACTTAGCCTTAATGAATGGTCAAGGAGATATTGCTTATTTCGATGCTACAGAAAGTAATCCAAATGGAAATTTTGTTATTCCTGGTGATAATGAATGGCGCAGTTATGAATTAAATTTAGCTTTATTGGACCATGAGGTTGATAGTGATGAATCTTTGATAGTCGTTGCTGATAAAGATTTCTATCTTGATAACATGGTTTTTACAGCTATTAACGACCGCTATTATTTGATCAAGGGTAGTAGCGATATTCCTGATGTTTGCTCTTATGATTTATTAGATAATTATCAGGGCCCTGATTATAATTTAGGTTGTTCTCTCTATCGTGATCGCGCTGGCAGCAGTCACTATCTGCGTCAATTTAGTAAGCTTTGTCAGGACTCGGCAGTTGGCTGTGAACTCATGATTAATACGGCAAATTATAATGATTATAAAGCTGGTATTTGGCAAGATACAAATAGCAATGGTACTTGTGATACCGGTGAAGATGAATGTGTTAAAGTGGACGGCGATCGTTTCTTTTATGCAATTTATGATGAGTCAAAGCGCTGTAACAGCGCTGATTTAGGTTGTTCTCGTTTAGGTGAGTCTTTGACTGGTGGTAGTAGTTCTGATTGGAGCGATGTCTTTAAGAAGAATAATCCCAATAATTACGATAAGATTTTATGTGCCGCAGATGACGCTGGTTGTGAGGCCTGGCAATATGCTGATGGTCCCGGGCTCTCATATTTTAAAAATCCGGGGACTGACGCCTGCGTTTATCGAGTGAGTTCTGATCCGACTAAGCCGGGTAAGGCTTGGTA
The DNA here is from genome assembly GCA_021734825.1 of Patescibacteria group bacterium. Lineage (GTDB taxonomy): Bacteria > Patescibacteriota > Patescibacteriia > Patescibacteriales > UBA12465. Next base: position 1,933 of record JAIPIE010000007.1, on the reverse strand, counting down.
TAAAGTACCGGTGATGCGCTGTGATAGCGACGATAGCGGCTCAATTGATGGTACGGAAAAAAATCAAGCAATTTGTGCAACTAATAGTGATTGCGCTAATGACAGTCAGTGCCTAATTGATAATAATGATTATGATTGTCCTGTTTCCTATTTTGAGACTTTTGGTTTTGGCGGTGGTGGCAATCAGGTTCCAGTTCCTTCCGAGTCGGCCGCTTTATGCCAAGCGGCTTCTTCTGGTTGCAGTGAATACATTGATCCAGTTAGTACTTTTTCCGCCAACTTGATTATGAATCCTACCTTAGAAAACAGTAATAGCGGTTGGAATACGAATGTCAGTCCTTATGAACAAACAGTGACGATTCAACCAAACAAACTTTATATATTGTCTGTGAATGCTCCCGAAACTTTAGTGACAATGGATTTTAATGTTCGACTGCAATTTACAGCTGGAGTTTCTGTATTGCAAGAAAATAATAGTTTAAGCAGCACCACTACAACTGCTTTAATTATCCCTAATGAAGAACCAGGTAAAAGAATTATTTTTCATGCTCGTACCAATACCTCAGCTATTATCAGTGGAGCCTCAGCCAGCTATGAAGTGCAATTAAAGGAGGTAATTTTAGATTATCAATTTAAGCAGAATATTGATAAGACGAGCTGTAACGGTTTGGTCAATTTTAATAATGGTTGCGTGTTATTTAATGAACGTTCAATTAATGGCGCCCAAGGTCTCCTGTCTTTAAGCGGTGCTTGGAATGCGGCTGCTAGTAGTGATGGCAACCCGCCAGTTTTATGTACTGAGGGTAATTGTAGTGCTAATCAATTGATAAAAGTTCGGCCAAATCGCGTTTGTGCTTCTTGGCTTGATTGTATGACCTATGCAATTGATCCAGACACTCAAGAAAAGACTTGTTATGCTCTCGGTCTTTGCAATCAACTAAATGATAAGAATGAATGTAGTAATTTTGTAGCAACAGATGATAATCCAGCAACATTAAATAGTAATAATGCTAGTATTAATAAGTTAACTGGATATTCTCTCTTAAGTAAGTATAATTTAGCCGCCATGGAGGAGGTCGGCTTAAATACCGAGGCTCACTATGACTTTGAAGCTGGCACACAGGCGCTTGATTGCAGGACTAGCGATGGAGGAGATTGTGTCTTTGATAATGGTTTAGCTGCAGATAGTATTATTAACTCACCAAATAACGCTCCAACGGATTATCCGGCTGAAGGAAAAGCTTATTTGCGAGTTATGGTCGGTCAACAGACTTCTCCTCACTCATTAAACTCCCCGATTACTATTCAGTCTGGTCAAGATTATTATTTAAATTATTTAGTTAATACTAAGGGTAGCGGCTATCAGGCGGCGGTTTATATCTACGATCATAATGATTTTGTACACGGTCCAATTGCTACTGATATATCTAGTGCTGCAAATGGCTGGGAGCGTAAAGTATTTAAGATAAGCGCAGAGCTATTAGCTGGAGTTGAGGCTATTAACATTTATTTGGGTGCAAATAATACCGGTGTAAGGGAGGAGCGTTATGTTTATTTTGATGATATTAATATTGAACCGGTATTAAAAATTAACGAGACGGAATATGCAGCCAAAGAATGTCGTCTATATCCGAGTCAGGACGCAGCCTCTTGTACTAGTAAGAACGCTCAAGTTGTTAGTGATGGTTTAGTTGGCTATTGCTTGCAACACGATCCAGCTAATAAGAATGTCTGTTTAGTATGGTATCCGGTTGATGAAATCAGTTCGGCGGCTAAGTCCGGACGTTCAAATCTTGGTTATCAAGGTGCTTCCCCGCTTAATTATTGTAGTGAGGCGAATGGAAATTTTGATTTAGTGGAAATGCGTGGTAATTTTGAAGTTTATGATGGCAATGCTCATAATGATTGTGGAAGTTGTAATGATAGTGGTTGT
>JAIPIE010000006.1 GCA_021734825.1 Patescibacteria group bacterium | reverse complement strand
GAAACTGATGGTGGTCAAAGTGCTAGTGCTGGGCTTAATTCTAATAATATTGAAGCTCAGCCGGCTGGACTTGCGGCTCAGTCTTATGGCGAAGAAGAAGGTGCCTCTAGTACAAAAGAAGCTTTTAAGTATAAAAAATTAGCTATTATCGTATTAGCCATACTTATTTTAGCGGCCTTAGTTTACTTAGTGTATGCCAGATTTTTAAGTGCACCTCAAGTTGTTGAAGAGCCTATTGTGAATAGTCCTCAAACAAATACTAATGCCTCTAATAATGTTGCTCCTCTAGATAATAATCAACAAGGATCTGATATTGTTACTCCTTCAAATAACAATCAGGGGTCTTTTGTGGAACCAATTACAAACAACGATAACGTAGTCCAGCCAGCTAGTAGTACGGATGTGCAGGCACCAGTAGTGATTGAGGAACCAGTGACGCCGATCGTAACAGCTCCAGTTGACTCTGATGCTGACAGTTTAACCGATCCAGAGGAAATGGCTTTAGGTACAGATATTAATTTAATTGATTCTGATTTCGACGGCTTGTCTGACTATGAGGAGGTGCGAGTATATGGCACCAATCCTTTAAATCCGGATACTGATGGCGATGGTTATACCGATGGTGATGAAGTTAAAAATGGCTATAATCCTAATGGCGAGGGAATTTTACAATAACTATTATTTATGAATTTAGATTACGGAAAAGGCCGCTTAAACAGGGAGCCTATAAAGACTAAAGGCGTTGCCTTATATTTAAAGGTGCATGTTATGCCTAGGTTAAACATGCCTTTACGTGGAAAAGCTTGGCATTGGATAGTGCCTATAATTTTACTAGCGTTATCTGTAGTTGCTTTCTTTTATTTTTCTGTTAATTAATTATTACCATGGAACTAAATAAAGATATAAAAATTAAAAAGCCAGAAGAAAATTTACAGAAACGCTTGCAAGATGATTTTGTAGTTAAAAATATGCCCTCTTTCAACAGCCTAAGCGCTACTAGTTACGAGGGGGAGGAGCTTTCAAGCACTAATAAGTATCATCATCCATCGGGTAAAAATATAAATGGAAGCGGTCAGGCAAGATCTTCTAAGTCGGTCGGTTTAATTATTATTGTTGCCGGAGTTTTGGTTATTTGTGGGCTTTTTTATTTAGCTTATCGCTTTTTAATCGTACCTTCCATGGCACCTTCAGTGACACCAGAAACGCTCAGCAATCAGCAAAAAAATCAAGCTCCGCTCGCAGATCTTTCAGATTCCGTAGTCGAGCCGTTAATCAATCCGGATACAGAAGTCGTTTCTTCTACTGATGAAGTTGTTCCGGTTGAAGTTATTCCTGAAGATTTAGTGCTTGAAGAAAAAGATAATTTAGTTTTGCCGACAGTTGTAGATAGTGATAGTGATGGTCTTAGTGATGCTGCCGAATTATTCTTAGGCACCAATACTCAGTTAAGCGATACTGACAATGATGGTTATTCCGATTTGGAAGAAATTATGAGCGGCTATAATCCCAATGGTGCCGGCAAGCTAGAAGAAAATAATAATTTGGCTTTTTTCTCTAATCTGGCTGGAGGCTTTGCTGTTATTTATCCTCATGACTGGGAGCTAAATATTGTTTCTCCAGATTCCACCTTGTTTGCCGCCCCAGATGATTCTTTTATGCAAATTTCTAGAGAAGACAGCGGGCAAATTAACACCGATATTATCAGCTGGTATCAAAAAAAATTTGGAGACATAGACATGCTTAGTCAGGATCGTTTTATTGAAAGTAATTTTGGACCAGGCATTATTAGCGCAGATGGACAAATCGCTTATTTCTTGGGGCCGGACAATCGTAATATTTATGTCATTGAATATATTAAATCTGGTGAAGCAACCCCATATATAGAGATATTTAGAATGATGGTTAGTACCTTAATGCCTTTATAAAATTGTAATTTAAAAGAAATAAAAAACTCGCATCAAGAAAGAGCGAGTTTTTTGTATCTAGTTAAGCGGACTTATCTTTATTCTTTGTCGATGATTTTATCAATTAGGCCGTATTTTTTAGCTTCTGCAGCGCTCATAAAATTGTCACGATCACTATCTTTTTCGATGTTGTTAATTTTTTGTCCAGTGTGAGTAGCTAGGATGTGATTAATTTTATCCTTAATCTTGAGAATATGTTCGGCTCGAATCTTTATATCGGAAGCTTGCCCTTCGGCTCCGCCCATCACTTGATGAATCATAATTTCACTGTTAGGTAGGGCTAAACGCTTGCCGGGGGCTCCAGCAGCCAATAAGACCGAGGCCATAGAGGCAGCCATGCCAATACAGATGGTTGAAACTGGGCATTTAATATATTGCATTGTATCATAGATCGCCAAGCCGGCTGAAACTGATCCTCCTGGTGAGTTAATATAGAATTTAATGTCTTTTTCTTTATCTTCCGCAGCTAGAAAAAGCATTTGGGCAATAACGATATTAGCGACGTGATCGTCGATAGATTCACCTAAAAAGATAATACGATCCTTGAGTAGTCGCGAATAAATATCGTAAGCTCTTTCCACTTGTCCTTCTTTTTCAATTACTGTTGGTATAAGAGGCATATAATTACATGATTATTTTTTAGCTATTATTAAGAAGTATATGCTAATTTATGCTTTTTGTAAAGACTTGTCTTGATTTTTTCCCATTTTTAGTCTAAGATTTTAAAAGTTTCTAATCCTTGCCAATAAATTAATAAATTTTATGTTAAAATCGCAGAAGTTTTCGCATTTGTTCAAACGTCACCGCCAGCGATGGCTAGTTACTTTAGTAGTTATTTTTGCTGTTTTGGGTTTTGTTTTAGCTACTACTAACTATTATAATCAGGTAGTCAATGCTCTCGCTAAGACCACTAATAACGTGATTGTTCTGCCTACAGTAAATCACAGCTCCTTTGTGCTTGGTTTAGATTTACAAGGAGGTACGCAATTAGTTTACGAGGCTGATGTGAGCAGTGTTCCAGAGGCAGATAGAATGAGTTCTTTAGATGGTGTGCGCGATATTATTGAACGGAGAGTTAACTCCGCTGGCGTTAGCGAACCAATCGTTCAAATTAACCGTACGCTTAAAGGTGATTATCGCATTATTGCTGAATTAGCTGGAGTTAAGGACGTGAATGAGGCTATTCGTATGATTGGTGAAACTCCTTTATTAGAATTTAAAGAACAGAGTACAGATGCGCAGCCAGTCGATCTTAGCCCTAATGCTGAAGCCGTTGCTTTCAATGAGCAGGTTATGATTGATGCCAAAGATGCTCTAAAAGAAGCTGTCAGTACTAGCGATTGGCAAGCTTTAGCTGATAAGTATCAAGTAGTTGTAGACACTACTGATAGTATTACTGCTGATAATCAGCCAGAACTTTTTAATGCCTTGCAAACTTTATCAGTCAATGGTGTAGTTGCTGAACCTATTCAAACTAATGACAGTATTATTATTGCGAAATTATTATCTAAAAACGAACAGGATAATCCTTTTAAAGATCAGGAAGGTCAGACTCCAACTATTACTACTTACAGCGCTCAGCTATTAAATTTCCCTGCTCAAGACGAATCACCGGTTTTAAATATTGGTGATAATTGGAAAAACACCGAGCTATCTGGTAAAAATTTAAAAAGGGCCACCTTACAATTTAATCCCCAAGACGCTACCCCGGAAGTATCTTTAGAGTTTGATAGCGAAGGAGCAGAGATGTTTGCCAATATCACTGAGCGTAACATTGGTAAGCCAGTAGCTATTTTCCTTGATGGCTATGCAATTAGCGTGCCTACTGTTAATGAGCGTATTCCTGATGGTCGTGCTATTATTTCCGGTCGCTTCAATGTTCAGGAGGCAAAACTATTAGTACAACGTTTAAATACTGGCGCTTTGCCCGTGCCAATTAACTTAGTTAGCCAGCAGACTGTTGGCGCCAGTTTAGGACAAAAATCAATTAATAACAGCGTTACCGCTGGTTTATTGGGCTTTTTATTGGTGGCGATTTTCATGATTATGTTTTATCGTCTACCAGGGATAATGTCAGTTTTGTCTCTAGGCATCTATGCTTTAACAGTTTTAACCATTTTCAAGACTTCGCCTATTTGGCTAGCTCTTATATTTATTGCCCTATTAGTAATCCTGTTTATTAGTGTCTTTAATTATCTAAAGATATTTGATGGTCTTTTCTCCGCTGGTTTATTTGTAGTAATCCTGGTATTTTTGGTTTTTTACGCCAATCAGCCGATTACTTTAACTTTGGCGGGTATTACCGGCTTTATTCTATCTGTCGGCATGGCAGTTGATGCTAACGTGCTTATTTTTGAACGCATGAAAGAGGAATTGCGTTCAGGTAAACCTTTGTCGGCGGCTCTTGATGAAGGCTTTAAACGTGCCTGGCCATCAATCCGCGTCGGTAATATCATTACTATTTTAACCTGCTTTGTTTTAATGGCTTTCGGTACCGGTTTAGTTAAAGGCTTTGGAGCTACTCTGTTTATTGGTGTTTCTATTTCTATGTTTAGCAGCATTGTGATTACTTACATTCTCTTGAAAATTTTTAATGGTGCCTGGCTTGATCGTCACCGCTGGTTACTCGGCGCTCGTAAAGCTAACAAATAAATAAACGAGCGGATTAAAAATTCGCCTTAATATCGTATATGATTAATTTTAAAGTTATTAAACGACGCAAGTTGTGGCTATCTCTCTCCGGTGTTTTAGTGGCGGCTTCGATTTTTTTCCTATTTCTTTGGGGCTTAAATTTTGGTCTCGACTTTACTGGAGGAAGTTTAATGGAGGTGAAATTTGCCGGTACGCAACCTTCTGTAACCGCCATTCAGGCCGAGTTGTCTAATGTCAATATCAGTAATGTGGTTATTCAACCGACGACTGATGCCATGATTCTGCGTTTTCAAGAAAGTGATGAAGATACTCACCAAGCAGTGCTAGGGGCTCTAAAAAAATTACCAGAAGCTCAAAGTGGTTTAGAGGAGTCAAGATTTGAAGCAATCGGCCCTTCTATCGGACAAGAATTAAGAAGTAAGGCTTTTTGGCTGGCTATTATGGTCCTCTTAGTTATTATTATTTATGTTGGTTTTGCTTTCCAGCGAGTTTCTAAGCCAGTAGCTTCTTGGAAATATGGCATGATTGCTATCGTTGCCTTATTTCATGATGTTTTAATTACCATGGGAGTATTTGCAGTTCTTGGTCATTTTTACGGAATTGAAGTGAATACTGCTTTCGTAGTTGCCATCTTAACTGTGCTTGGTTATAGCGTTAATGATACCATCGTTGTTTTTGATCGTACTCGTGAGAATTTGCCGAAGAGTGCCACTAGTTTTGCGGAGACAGTAAATACTAGTATTAATCAAACTTTTGTTCGCTCTATTAATACCGTTATTACCACCTTATTGGCTTTAGTCGCCGTTTTGTTATTTGGTGGCGATTCTATCAAAGAGTTTGTGTTAGCCTTGATTATCGGTATTTTTTCTGGAGCTTACAGCTCAATCTTCGTGGCCAGCCCGCTCTTAGTTGTGTGGGAGAGATGGCAATATCGCCGACGCGCTTAAATAAAAAGATAAAAAATTAAACTCCAAATCTTTCATGGTTTGGAGTTTTTTTGTATGCTATAATTAATTTATATCTATATACAGCTTATGAATAAAATTAATTGGGGGGCAATCTTCTCTGTGCTACAAAAAACTGCCTTTTGGGCTTCTTTGTTGATTATTCCTCTGTCCATGTCTTTTTTCTTTCCAATTTATAGCCCTTTTACTCTGGTAAAATTTTTTTGGCTACAATTATTGGCGACAGTTATTTTATTAGCTAATTTAATTCTCTTAAAAAAGAAATTATTAAGTGCCTCTTCTTATAATCGCTTTATTGCCAGTTTGATGCCAGTGATAATTTTTTTATTTGGCTGGTCAATTTTATCTTTATTTTCAGTTAATCCGCTTCAAAGTTGGCTTGGTTCCTACGAGCGCAAAATGGGCTTAGTTTTTTATTATTTTCTAAGTATTTATTTTGCTTATATTATTTATTATTTTTCCAATTTTAATTTTAAGGAAAAAATTAAAAATAGCTTAACTTGGCTAGGGGCTATAAAAAGACTGTCTTTGTTTATGACCTTAAGTGGTGTTTTGGTGGCTATTTATGCCTGCTTACAGTTTTTTGGCTACGATTTTGCTCAGTGGCAGGAGGGGCAACTATTAAATCGGGCTATTTCTACTTTGGGTCAGCCGAATTTTTTGGCTTCTTTGTTGCTTTTAAGCTTACCCTTGTCTCTATTTTTATTAACACAGACAAAAAAATTCCGCTCAAGAGCCGTATATATAATAGCTATTATGTTGCAGTTTGCAGCTTTATTAACGAGCGGCTCACGAGCATCTTGGCTGGCTAGCATAATAGTTATTTCCTTGGTTGTGGTGGCAGAAACTTGGCGTCGACGTCGTTTTCGTATTTTGTGGCTTCTTCCTCTATTCATTATTTTTTTATTAACGGCGGCCTATCTATTAACGCCTTTACGTTTACAGTCTTTGCGTAATTTTAATGAAGGCAGTATTGCCTTGCGTCGTTCTTTTTATCAAGCGGCCGTTCAGATTATTCCTAATCATCCCTGGTTTGGTGTTGGCTTGGAAAATGGCGGAGAAATAATTGTTAATCAATATCAACAAGATTGGGGCATATTTATGAAAGTTGATTCTTATACAGATAAGGTTCATAATAGTGTGCTCGACGTCATTATTCAGACGGGCTTTATTGGTTTAATGTTTTGGTTATTTTTGTATATATTTTGGGCCTGGCAATGTTGGCGCTTATGGCTAAAACCAAAGGGAAGAGCTTTTGCTTTAGCGGCTGCTAGCGCCATGCTCGCTTACGCTGTATCTTTATTGTTTGGTTTAGCCGATATCGCCAGTGTATTTTATTTTTGGATTTTAGCGGCCTTTGTGGTCGCTGGCAACTTAAGTCTTAGTGATGAGTCGTCTTCAGGACGGGTAATTTTGAGCATAGAAAGATTGACATACTTGATTAGAAATAAACTCAGTTCATCAATCAGACAAGTAATAATTACATTTTTAGCTGCCGGTTTGTTTATTGTAACAGCAACACAAGCTTACATCGGTCTGAACTCTTTGCAAGCAGACTATTATTTTTTACAAATTTACCGTTTATTACCAGCACAGAGATATTTTAATATTAGTGCCTTAAGTGGCTATTTATTTGAGACCGAAAAGAATCCGGTAAATTTACATTACTACGAACGAGCTATTGCTCTATTTACTTTAGCTGATTTTAAGAGCTTGCCCGATTTGTCTAGTAAAAAAGTAGCTCAAATCTTAATTAATGACATTTACAAGCTGTTACCGGCCGATGTTTACGAGGGTAAATTAGTTAAAGCAAACCTTACTTGTTTTTTAAGGGGGGCAGAGAGTGCTCGTGCTGATTTTTCGGATTTATTTTTACTCAGTCCGCGCCTCCCCTTAGTTCATCGTAATTGGGCGGAATGCCTGCAATCATCTGCTGGCACAGAGGAAGCTTTGTTGTTTTATGATAAAAGCTTGGATTTATTGCCTGACATTAATGACCCCCGTTTGAATGCAGAACATCGAGATTATTTAGCTTATTATTTATACAGAATCAAAAATCTACAGGGCGATTCATATCAAGATTTACAGCGATATGAACAGTCAATCATGGCTTATAGGCAGGCTTACTCTTATTATCCTGTAGATGTTTCTTCTTTAAAGAAGGCGGCGGATGTTTATTATTTGTTGGGTGATTTAGAATCAAGCGAAGAAGTATTACAACAAATATTAAAACGTGAGCCTAGTCATCTACGTGTTATTTTAGATTTAGCGGTGATTTATCAAAAACTTGGCAATGAACAGCAGGCGCAAAGTTATTGGGAAAGAGCTTCCTCCTTAATCCCCGATCAAGTTCTACCATCTTTGAGTGAATTAATTTATTCTTAATATATATGATACTTTTATTAACAATCACGATTTTAATGCTTGGCTTAGCCTTAGGCAGCTTTACTAATTGTTTAATTTGGCGATTATATAAACAGGAAAACGTTATTGGACGTTCTTATTGTCCTCTTTGTAAAAATACTTTACGCTGGTATCACAACATCCCTTTGCTTAGCTATATATTTTTAAAAGGACGTTGTTATTTTTGTCATAAAAAAATATCTTGGCAGTATCCTTTGGTGGAATTAGGAACAGCCTTATTATTTGTTTTATTTTTTTGGCAACTCCTAGATTTTAAATATCTCGCCGATGAGGCTGTGTGGTTATTATTACAAACACCCTCTTTTTATTTATATTTAATAAGAGATTTAGCGGCAGTCTGGGTGATGATGTTTATTTTTATTTTTGATTTCCGCTATTACCTGGTGTCTAATCTGGTGGTTTGGCCAGCCAGCATATTTTTTATTATTATTAGTTTATCTTTAGGGGTGGTTTGGTGGCAAATATTGTTAAGCATGGCGATGTCGGGCTTGTTTTTTGGCCTACAATATTTATTAACACGTGGACGTGGTCTGGGTGAGGGAGACATTTGGCTAGGGCTACTCTTAGGAGCGATATTTCCTGAATGGAGCTTATTGATTACGGCAATTTTATCAGCTTATTTAGTAGGAACAGTAGTGGGACTAATTCTAATTATTAGTGGACATAAATCCTGGGGTTCAAAATTACCATTAGGTGTTTTTTTGGCTATTGGCGCCTTACTTACCTTAATATGGGGCGAAAACATCGTTTACTATTATTTACAGCTCTTTTAGTTGTTAATATTCCAAAAATTTATTATAATAGAATAAGTATGGCTGCAAGTGCCTGATAGTTGTTTTAATGCGGAAGCTCTTGTGGTTATTTTAATTATTTTATGAAAGATGACATTATCGCTGGTTTAGATATCGGCTCAACGGCGGTTCGCCTAGTTATTGGCCAAAAAATTTCTGGACCAACAGGTGAAGAATTACAAATTATCGGAGCGGTTTCCTCGCCCACGGCTGGTGTTAGTAAGGGCGTGGTAAATAGTATTGAGGAAACAACCTCCTCTATTTCGGCTTGCTTAGAAAAAGCTGAGAGAATTGTTGGCGTCCCTATCACCAGTGTCTGGGTGGGCATCAATGATCCGAATGTTAAATGTGAACGTAGTCGAGGCGTAGTAGCTGTTAGTAAGAGTGACGGTGAAATTAGCGAAGCTGATGTTAATCGCGCTATTGAAGCAGCCAGAGCTTTAGCAGTTCCAGTTAACTATGAAATTCTTCATGTTATGCCGATTAAGTTTAGTGTTGATAATCAGACCGATATTAAAGATCCAATTGGCATGAGCGGCATTCGCTTGGAAGTAGAGGCTTTAATTATTCAGGGCCTAACCACTCAAACAAAAAACTTAACTAAGGCAATTTTTCGTACCGGCTTAGAAATAGAAGATTTAGTCATTTCGCCTTTAGCCGCCGCTGAAGCGGTATTAACTCCCAAACAAAAAGAATTAGGAGTCGCTTTGGTAAATATTGGTTCTTCGACTACTTCTTTGGCTGTTTATGAGGAGCGTAATTTATTGCATACCGCTGTTTTGCCGATTGGTTCCGAATATATCACTAACGATATTGCACTGGGATTGCGTTGCCCCATAAATTTAGCGGAAAGAATTAAATTGGAATATGGTCATGCTAATCCGGAGAATTTTAATAAAGATGAAGATGTTGATGTGACAAATTTAGTTAAGGAAGAAGAAGTGAATGATGATATTAGTTTAGTTTCCCGTAAATATATTGCCGAAATTATTGAAGCGCGCGTAGAAGAAATATTTAATAAGATAGATAAAGAATTGAAAAAAATTGAACGTTCTGGTATGTTGCCAGCCGGCATTGTCTTTACTGGTGCTGGAGCTCAGTTAGAGGGTTTAATTGACGCTGCGAAGCGCACGCTTAGATTGCCGGCCGCGATGGGGCAATCAAAGAATGTGAGCGTAGTTATTGACAAGGTACGGACACCAGAATTTTTACCAGCCCTAGGTTTAGTTATTTGGGGTGCTCATGAATACCCAAGTCAAACCAGTGGCGGTTTTCAGAAAAATATTGGTGATATTTTTGGTAAAGCCAAAAGTATTTTTCAAAAAATTATTCCAAGATAAAAAGATAAATTAAATGACGAGTAGTCGTTTTCATAATTATGTAAACGGCGATTCAGCCAGAATTATGGCGGAAGTAAAACCAGAAATTGAAACTTTTGCAAAAATTAAAGTTGTTGGTGTTGGCGGTGGTGGTGGTAGCGCCATTAATCGTATGATTGAAAACGGCATTAGAGGTGTCGACTTTGTAGCAATCAATACTGATATTCAAGCTTTGCATTATAATAAAGCCAGTGAAAAAATACATATTGGTAAATCAGTTACCAAGGGTTTAGGCGCCGGCATGAATCCTGACTTAGGAAAAGGAGCGGCCGAAGAATCACAAAATGAAATCAGGGAAGCTTTAAAGGGCTGTGACATGGTTTTTGTTACTTGTGGCCTTGGCGGAGGCACTGGTTCAGGCGCTTCGCCAATCGTCGCTCAAGTTGCTCGTGACTTGGGAGCTTTAACAGTGGCTGTGGTTACTAAGCCTTTTGTTTTTGAAGGTGGTCAGCGTAAAAATATTGCCGATCGGGCTTATGCTGATTTAGCTGACAAAGTTGATACCATTATTACTATCTCCAATGATAAATTATTACAGGTAATTGATAAGCGCACCTCATTGCTCGAAGCTTTTGCAATTGCTGATGATGTTTTGCGTCAAGGCGTACAAGGAATTGCTGAAATTATCACTGTCCCGGGTGTTATTAATGCCGACTTTGCTGATGTAAAAGCAGTAATGGCCAACGCTGGTTCAGCTTTAATGGGCATTGGACAGGCTAGTGGTGAAAATAAAGCGATTGAAGCGGCTAAGGCAGCTATTAATTCTAATTTATTAGACATGTCTATTGACGGTGCTCGCGGTATCGTCTTTACCATTACCGGTGGTCCTGATTTAAGTATGAATGAAGTTAGTGATGCAGCTAAGGTTATTACCTCTGCCGCCGATGAAGATGCCAAGATTATTTTTGGTGCCGTTATTGACGAGAAGATGAAAGATCAAATTAAGATTACAGTTGTGGCTACTGGCTTTGATGGTAAAAGTAAAAGCGGATCTAAAACGGAATTAAAGAGTTATACTCCAAACCCTTTTATTGAAAGTGAAAATGAAAAAGAAAGTAGCGCCAGTGCTGCTTTGTGGGGAGATAAAAAAGCCAAAGTGCCGACTATAAAAAATATTCCCCTCAAGCCATTAGTAGAGAAGAAGCCAGAGATGAGTCCTGCTCCCAGTCCGGAAAATGAAGAAGATGATGATTTAAGTGTGCCCGCTTTTATTCGGAAGAAGATGGGTAACTAATTCTACCTCATCAGATTATGAAAATTGATTTTTGTATACCTGTTTATAATGAAGATTTAATTTTTAACGACAATGCTCGGCAGCTCTTAGACTTTTTAAGACAGACGCATTTACACAACGACTGGCAGTTAGTTTTTATTGTTAATGGCTCTACGCTGTCTTTCCAAAAAATAGTCCAAAATTTTGTTGATAAAAACAGTCCGGAAACGGTCTGTTTTTTGCTGGACCAAGCTGGAAAAGGGCGAGCGATTAAAAGTTATTTTGATGTCAGTACGGCTGATGTACTTGTTTATATGGATATAGACTTGGCTGTTAGACTTGATAATCTTCAAGAGCTCTTAGCCCCAATTTTAAGCGGAGAGGCTGACTTATGCTTCGGCTCTAGAATGTTAGCCGCTTCTATGGTAAAACGCTCCTGGTTGCGAGAAATAAGCTCTCAGGTCTATCTATTTATCTCTCGTCTCCTCTTAGAACATAATTTTACCGATTTGCAGTGTGGTTTTAAGGCGATCAACGCTAAATCGTGGCGTCAGCTCAGTTGAAAATTACAAAACAAGGATTTTTTCTTTGATACTGAGCTGATATACTTTGCCCAGAAGCTACATTTGCGAATTTTAGAGATTCCGGTTGATTGGTCAGAGAATCGCTATAGTTTACGTCGTAGCAAGATTAATTTTTGGCGCGACCCTTGGTTATTTGTATGGGAAATATTAAAATTACGTCGTCGTCATTAGATAAATGAAGGTTTCTCTTAAATATTTTAATTAAGTTTTTATAATAGTCGCCAAAAACGTCTATTTTGTTTTTTATTTATCCACAGGCAGATTAAAAGGATGCTCAAAATTATGATTTTTATATGAATATTAGTTGATTTTGACCGCAGTTTTTGATTCTGCTATAATGAAATTAATTACAAGATTTAGTGGTAGACTACTAGGTAGCGCCACAAAATATAGGTTTTTAGCTTATTTTATGAAATGTCCAGTTTGTTATAATAACGATACTAAGGTAGTTGACTCTCGTGTCGCCCCAGATGGCTTATCAATTAGGCGTCGGCGTGAATGTTTAAAGTGCAGTTTTCGTTTTTCAACTTATGAAGAAATTGAAATTTTGGATTTAATGATTGTGAAACGTGACGGTCGCCGAGAATCTTACAGTCGTGAAAAACTGATTAGTGGTTTACGTAAATCATTAGAAAAGAGACCGGTGACAGTGGAAGGCTTTAAGCAAATAATTCATGGTATTGAAAGGGATTTGCAAAAAATGCGCAAGAATGAAGTTACCTCTTTGCAAATTGGTCAAATCGTCATGAAACATTTAAAAAAAACCGATCCGGTGGCTTATATCCGCTATGCCTCTGTCTATGAATCTTTTAAAGATGCTAATGAATTCAGGCGTGAGCTTAATAAATTAATCAAAGATAAGAAAAAATAAATTAATATTGCGGTGATTGTTTCATTTAAGATTTAAGGACTGGAGGAATGTTTAAATCTTCAATGCTGCCATCATTTTGAAACTCATGTCTGAAATTATTAGCCAACTCCGGAAACGTTCTGGGGACATCGTTGACTTTAGTCAGGATAAAATTAAAACCGCCATTTATAAGGCTGCCGCATCAGTAGGTATTGATGATGAATCTTTAGCTCAGGAATTAAGTGATGAGGTCGTGGCTCGGGTGGCCAAAAAATTTCATAAAAATAGTATTCCGGCCGTTGAAGAAATTCAGGATGTTGTTGAAGAAATATTAATTGAACACAAGCAGATCAAAACCGCTAAGGCTTATATTCTTTATCGCGATCAGCATCGTCAGTTGCGTGAATTAAATAAGGCCACTTCTGATGAAAAATTAATGGAAGATTATTTGGGCAGAGCTGACTGGCGCTTGAAAGAGAATAGTAACATGAGTTTCTCCGTTCAAGGTTTAAATAATTATATTGCCTCGGCTATTTCCGCCCGCTATTGGTTAAATAAACTTTATCCGGCTGCTGTGCGCGAGGCTCATGTTAATGGCGACTTTCATATTCATGATCTAGGTTTATTAGCGCCCTATTGCTGCGGCTGGGATTTAAAAGATTTGTTAATTAAAGGATTCGGTGGCGTATCCGAGAAGATTCAAAGTAAAGCTCCTAAGCATTTTCGTAGCGCTTTGGGACAAGTAGTTAATTTCTTTTACACTATGCAGGGGGAGGCAGCTGGTGCTCAGGCTTTTGCTAACTTCGATACTTATTTAGCTCCTTTTATTAGATATGATAAATTAAGTTATAAAGAAGTGCGACAGGGTTTGCAGGAGTTTATGTTTAATTTAAACGTTCCCACTCGAGTTGGCTTCCAAACCCCTTTTACTAATATCACTCTCGACGTTACTCCTTCAAAGCTGGTTGGTGAAGAAAATGTGATTATTGGTGGCCAGATTATGCCGGAAAAGTATAAAGATTTTCAAGAAGAAATGGATATGTTTAATCGGGCTTTTGCTGAGGTAATGATCGAGGGCGATGCAACTGGCAGAATGTTTGGTTTCCCCATCCCTACTTATACAATTGACAAGCAGTTTGATTGGGACAGAGAGTCTTTAGAGCCAATGTGGGAGATGACCGCCAAATATGGTATCCCTTATTTTTCTAATTTTGTTAATTCTGATATGGATAGAGATGACGCGCGTTCAATGTGTTGTCGCTTACGTTTAGATAATAGAGAGTTACGCAAAAGAGGTGGAGGTTTGTTTGGTGCAAATCCCCTAACTGGCAGTTTGGGTGTGGTTACTATTAATTTGCCTCGCATTGGTTATCTTTCTAAAACCAAAGAAGAATTTCTGGAAAGAATTTATAATTTAATGGATTTAGCCAAAGACAGCTTGGAGATTAAAAGAAAAGTTATTGAAAAATTTTCCGAAGGCGGCCTCTATCCTTATTCTCGTCATTATTTATCCGATATTAAAGCTCGTTTTAATACTTACTGGCAAAATCATTTCAATACGATTGGCATAAACGGCATGAATGAAGCTTTGTTAAACTTTCTAGGCAAAGATTTAACTAGCCCAGAAGGACATGCTTTTGCTCTTGAGGTCATGGATGCGATGAGAGAGAAGTTAATGGATTATCAAAATGAAACAAATAATTTGTATAACTTAGAAGCAACTCCGGGTGAAGGTTGCACCTATCGTTTTGCTAAAAAAGATTTAGAAACTTACCCTGAAATGATTTTTGCTAATACCGAAGACGCTAAAAAAGGCATTCCCCCTTATTACACTAATTCAACTCACTTGCACGTTAACTTTTCTGATGATATTTTTGCTGCGCTTGATTTGCAAGACGATTTACAAATTAAATATACCGGCGGCACAGTTTTGCATGGTTATTTAGGGGAGAGATTGACTGACGGCAAGACCGCCAAAAAACTAGCGAAACGCATTATTGAGAACTATCGCTTACCATATTTCACTATTACCCCCACCTTCTCTATTTGTCCTAAACACGGTTATTTGTCTGGTGAACATAAATATTGCCCTAAATGTGATGAAGAAATGGGTTATACTAGTTCTGACATGCAGATTGAACGGGGTTTAGTTAATTAATTTATTTATTAATTTTATATTTTTCAAAAGGAACTTAGATTAACTTCTCATCTATGCCTGGAGAAATAAAATCAAATATGAGCCCTATTACTACACAAAGACAAGAATGCACTGTTTATAGTCGCGTAGTTGGCTGGTATACTCCAGTTAAAAACTATAATCCTGGTAAGTCTTCTGAATATAAAGATCGTAAAACTTTTAAGGTGGAGTGCTCTGAATAATTAATTAAGTTTAAGGGTCGCAGGGAAAGCCGTTGACCCAAATCCCAGCGGCTGCTTATTCCTTGCCTCTATGATTATTGGTGGTTTAGAAAAATTAACGCTTTTAGATTTTCCTGACAATTTAGCTGCAATCGCGTTTACTAAAGGTTGTAATTTTCGTTGTCATTATTGCTATAATCCCATGCTTGTCTGGCCCCACCGCCCTGAAGCACTGGCGCTAGACGAAAAAGATATTGAAAAAGGTTATCCCCAAATTTCGGAGGAAGACCTTTTTCTTTTTTTAAAAGAACGACAAGGAAAAATTGATGGTGTGGTTATAACTGGAGGGGAACCTACTTTGCATGCAGATTTACCGGATTTTATTAAACGTATTAAAAGTCTAGGTTACCTAGTTAAGCTTGACACAAATGGCACGAATCCGAAGATGCTGGCATCTTTAATCGAGAATAAGCTGATTGATTATATTGCCATGGATCTCAAAGCTCCTTGGGACAAGTATCAATCCGTGGTTGATGTGTCTGTAAATTTAGATAATTTGCAAAAAAGTGTTAAAATAATAATGTCTAGCTCTCTGCCTTATGAGTTCAGGACCACTCTTGTGCCCGATCTTCACCAAGCTCAGGATATTGCGTCTATGGGAGAGGCAATTAGGGGGGCGACTAAATGGTATTTACAAAAATTTAAGCCTGATACTGGTCTTTTAGACCCGAGTTTTGAGCATAAATCAACCTTTACAGACCAAGAGTTAAAAGACTTAGCCCTAATTGGAGCTAAATTTGTTAAAAAATGTCAAGCACGAATTTAAAATTATGAACAACAAGACAAAAGAGTCAAGCCATCTTAAACAAATAGAAACAGATTCTTTATCCGCAGATCTTGTTCGAGACGACGAGAGAGAATCTTCTTCAGCTATGGGCATGGATGCCAATCAAGATTTACGAGCTTTATTGCGAGAGAATTTAGAGATGACTAAAGAAATTCGTGCAATGGTGCGTCATATTAATGTTTATGTGGCTTGGCAGCGAATTTTTGGCTGGTTGAAGGTCTTGTTAATTGTAGTTTCGGTGGCTTCGTTGGTTATTGGTATTATATATTTACCGCCAATATTTACTAACGCCTATCAAAATCTTTTACAGTTAATTACCGGCAATCTTAATGCTGGTTGTTAAATAAAATATCTTTATGACTAATGATGAAATATCTGTATTTGCCGAAACTACTTTCCGTAATCAGTATAAGAAATTTGGCAAAAAAATGGATGATCGCCGTCGCCACATGTATCTTATCGGAAAGACTGGTATGGGTAAATCCACTATCCAAGAAAATATGATCGTTGGCGATATTCGCGCTGGTCATGGTTTGGCTGTGGTTGACCCTCATGGCGATTTAGCAGAAAAGATTATTGAGTATATCCCTAGTGAAAGAATTAAGGACGTTGTCTATTTCAATCCGGCGGACATGGACTTTCCGATTGCTTTTAATGTCTTAGAACAAGTTGATCCACATTTGCGTCATTTAGTCGCTTCGGGGCTGTTAGGAGTATTCCAAAAATTATGGGCAGATTCTTGGGGGCCTCGTTTAGAGTATATTTTGCGTAACGCAATTTTGGCTATTTTGGATTTTCCTGGCTCTACTCTTTTGGGAGTGGTACGCATGTTGTCAGATAAATCGTATCGTAAGCGCGTGGTGGCAAACATTAAAGATCCCGTAGTCAAAGCCTTTTGGGAGAAAGAATTTGCGTCGTATGCCGATAAATTTGCCTCTGAAGCAGTATCGCCTATCCAGAATAAGGTTGGTCAATTTCTTTCCAGTTCGTTGATGCGTAATATTATCGGTCAAGTCAAATCATCCATTGATATCCGTGAAATTATGGATGAAGGTAAGATTTTAATCATGAATTTGAGCAAGGGCAGAATTGGCGAAGATAATTCAGCTCTTTTAGGAGCGATGATGATTACTAAAATTCAGTTGGCGGCTATGAGTCGGGTGGATATGCCTGAAAAAGATCGTAAGGACTTTTATCTTTATATTGATGAATTTCAGAACTTTTCTACCGACAGCTTTGCTAATATTTTATCGGAGGCGAGAAAATATCACTTAAATCTTATTTTAGCTCATCAATATATTGAACAATTAAGTGAAAAGGTTAAACCGGCCGTCTTTGGTAACGTCGGCACAATGGTGTCTTTCCGGGTTGGAGCAACTGACGCAGAAGAATTAGCCA
>JAIPIE010000005.1 GCA_021734825.1 Patescibacteria group bacterium | reverse complement strand
GCGCGTTTTACGTTCAAAATGGTTTTATTTAATCTGCCTGTTAATTTTAGTGGGGGGCTTTTATTATTTTAAACAAGTGAGTAGTACTGGCACTGAAACTCGCTATGTCTTAGCGGCGGTATCTACGAGTACGGTAATTAATATTATTTCCGGCACCGGGCAGGTATCCGCTTCTAACCAGATAAATATTAATCCGGCTGCTTCAGGTGATATTTTGGAGCTAAACATAATCTCTGGACAAAAAGTGCAGACGGGCGATATTATCGCTCGTCTTGATGATAGTGACGCGCAGGCTCAAGTTCGTAAGGCTAAAAATTCTTTAGATGCTGCTCGGGCTAGTTTAAATGTGAAGCTGGCCGGTCCTAGTACGGAAGAGATTGCTGTATCGCAAAAATCGGTTGATTCCGCCAAGCTATCTTATGAGAATGCCGAAAAAAATTTAGAGTATACTAAAATTTCTCTGGTTGATAATTTGAGTAAGTCACAGTTGCAAGTTGATAATGCTCAATTGAGTTTGGATAAAGCACAGCGAGACTATGATGATTCTTTATCATCTTCTGATATTTCAGCTTCTTCGGAAGATCAGAGTTTTAGCAAGGCTTATAGCGATGCTCAGACTGCCGTATCATCGGCCATCATTACTTTGCGTAATATTTTAGTGACAGCTGATAATATTTTAGAAAAAAATAATTATAATAGTTCTAGTCATACTTATAAAATATATTTGGGAGTGCGTAATTCTCAGACCTTAAATGAAGCTGATAATAATTATGAAGCCGCACGTGGCAGTTATATTCAATTGGTATCCGATTATAATCTGGCTAGTCTTACTTGGACTAACGCGAACATTGAAGATATGCTGACGAAGACGGAAGCGACTGCTAATATCATGCAGGCCTTAGCCAGTTCTTTATCTAACGTGCTTATTAATTCCATTACTTCCTCTAGTTTTTCACAATCAGCACTTGATGCTTATAAACAGTCGGCTTCGTCTCAAGAATCGTCTAGCATATCTTTACTTAGCTCTTTGCAAACAACGGCAAGGGCAATCGCTTCGGCTAAATTAAATTCTTCGGCTAGTGATATTTCTCTTTCATCCAGTGTAGATAAGGCAGCTTCTGCTTTGGAGTCGGCCAAAAATAGTTTGATTTCTGCTCAAAATTCATTAAAGCAAGTTGAGGTGGATAATCAAAAAAGTTTAGATAGTGCTAATAATGATTTAGCTTCTCGTAAAAATGCTTATGAAAGTGCAGAGGCTCAGTTTGATCTGAAAATTGCCAAACCGCGAACGGTTGATTTAACTTCTTATTATTTACAAATTGCTTCAGCTGAGGTTAGTTATCAAGAGGCACTAGATGTGTTAGCGGAAACATCGGTTAAAGCACCGATTGACGGTATTATTGCACAGGTTAATAAAAAGGCGGGAGATAGTGTTAGAAACACTGAAGCTGGTGATACTTTGGCTACTATTATTACTGAAGATAAAGTTGCAACCATGTCTTTAAATGAAGTTGATGCGGCCAAGGTAAAAGTTGGGCAAAAAGCAACTTTGACTTTTAGTGCCTTGGAAGATTTAAGTATTACCGGCACGGTAGTAGAAATTGACAGCGTCGGTACTGTTACGCAGGGAGTGGTAACTTATGACGTTAAAATTACCCTTGATGTGCAAGATGAGCGTATTAAGCCACAAATGACGGTTTCGGCCGATATTATAGTTGAACAAAGCGTTAATGTTTTAACTGTTCCGAACGCAGCGCTAAAGACTGATAGTAATGGTGATACTTATGTAGAAACTTTAGAATTTACCGGCACTTTAGACAGTGCTGGCATATTGTCAGATACAGACCCCGAAGCAGTTTATGTGAGCATCGGTCTGGCTGACGATAATAATACCGCAATAATTAGTGGTCTTGAAGAAGGATAATATGTTGTCGTTAGAACTGTTATTGGTACGGTGGTAAGTAGTGCAAATACTACGAAAAGTGCCACTAGTTTGCTTGGTGGTAGTACTGGTACAGGCAGAGGCTCTGGGATGATGGGTGGAGGAGTTCCTCCGGGCATGTAAATTGAGCAATAGATTTATGGATAAGACTAATAAAAATAATAACAATGTTATTGTTTGTAAAAATATTAATAAAATATATCAGACTGGAGATGTAGTTACTCAGGTATTATTTGATGTATCTTTGCATATTAAAAAAGGAGAGTTTGTGGCGATTACCGGACCATCAGGCTCTGGTAAATCAACTATCATGCATATTATTGGTGCCCTAGATTCTCCTAGTAGTGGTTCATATTTACTTGATGGTCAAGATGTCTCCAAATTATCGGATGATCAATTAGCAGATATTAGAAAAAATAAAATTGGCTTTGTTTTTCAATCATTTAATTTGCTTAAACGAGCGACTGTGTGGCGTAATGTGATGTTGCCACTTGTTTATGCGGAAACTCCGCTGGCTGATCGTATTAATCTTTCGGCTAAAGCTTTGGAAGCAGCTGGTTTGGATAAAGATCGCTGGTTTCATCTTTCTAATCAATTGTCCGGCGGACAGATGCAGCGCGTCGCCATTGCTCGAGCCTTGGTTAACAATCCAGCCATTATTTTAGCTGATGAACCTACCGGAAACTTAGATACAAAAACTGGAGAGTTTGTGTTAGAGACTTTTCGGCGTTTGAATAAAGAAGAGGGACATACGATTATTTTAATTACTCATGAAGCCGATGTGGCTGCTCATGCTGATCGTGTTATATATATTAAAGATGGTCGCATCGCCGACGTTTTATAAATTTATGTTGTTAAACGATTTATATCAAGAAACAATCGCGGCTATTACCGCTAATAAGGCTCGTTCCGGTTTAACAATTCTCGGTATTGTTATTGGTATTGCTTCTGTTATTTCTTTGACTGCCATTGGCCAGGGGAGTCAAAATTCAATTACGTCAAGCATTCAATCTATTGGTTCTAATTTAATTATGGTTATGCCCGGAGCGTCACGTTCGGCTGGAGTTAGTGGTGGTATGGGTAGCGCTGAATCTTTGTCGTTAAGCGATATGGAGGCGATTAAGAAAAATGTTATCGGTGTTAAGGCAATTGCTCCGGAAATATCCAAAAGATACCAAATAGTGGCTGGTAGTGCCAATACTAATACGACTGTGTTAGGGACAAATGTTGATTATCAACAGGTTCGTAGTCTAGAAATTGAATCCGGTAATTTTTTCAGCGAATCTGACATAACTGCTTCTCGTAAAGTGGCGGTAATCGGGCCCACTGTCCGTGATGATTTATTTGGTGAAGGCGTTGATCCGGTCGGCCAGACAATTAAAATTAATAATAATAATTTTAAAATTGTCGGTATGACTAAATCTAAAGGCGGCAGTAGTGCTAGTAGTCAAGATGATCAGATTACTATTCCTTATACCGTTGCACAGAAATATTTTACCAATAGTAAATATGTAGGGACCATTAGTATTTCCGCCACCAGTGAAGATGATATTACTTCTGTGCAGGAGCAAGCTACTAGTTTGTTGCTGGAACGACATAATAAAACGACAGAAACCGCTGATTTTCGCATCATGAATCAAGCCGATATTGTCTCTGCGGCTTCCTCTATTACCGAAACTTTGACTATGCTTTTAGCTGCTATTGCTGGGATATCCTTGCTTGTTGGCGGTATTGGCATTATGAATATGATGCTTACTAATGTTACCGAAAGAACTAAGGAAATTGGTTTGCGCAAAGCGATTGGTGCTAGACGTAATGATATTAGTAATCAATTTTTAGCTGAGGCTATTACTTTAACATTTTTGGGTGGCGTTATCGGAATAATATTGGGCTGGTTAATTGCTTGGGGTATTACGACTTTCGCCTCTTTAAGTGCGTCCGTCTCCTGGTCGTCAATTTTATTGGCTTTTGGTGTGTCGGCTGCTATTGGTGTTATTTTTGGCTACTATCCTGCTCGTCGTGCTTCTAAATTAAATCCGATTGACGCCCTTAGATATGAATAATCTTAATTAATATATTTAATTTGCATTAAATTTATGTTAGACAAAAAACAATTGGCATTTTTTCTTGTTATCGTCATTATCGTGGCAGCTATATCATTTTATAGCGGACGCATGAGTGCTGCAAAAATAGGGACAAATACTTTTAATAATTATGCTGGTCAAGCGGATCGCATGGGTGCCGCTGTCAATGGACAGGGAGCTGTGATGGGACGTGCTGGCGCTGGTACCGGCACCGCTAGAGCTAATATGCTGAGTGGAGAAATAATGTCTAAAGATGAAAATAGCCTCACCGTCAAATTACCTGATGGTGGTTCAAAAATTGTATTTTTTTCACCGACGACTGTTATTAATCAATTAAGTACTTCCACTCTGGAGGCTTTAAATATCGGACAAAATATTGTTGCTAACGGTAATTTAAATAGTGATGGCAGTTTAAGCGCTCTTACCATTGAAAGTAGGGCAGATGGCAGTTTATTGCTACAACGAAACAATTTTGCTTCCAGTTCACAAGAATTTGCTGTGCCGACTCAACTTGATTAATAAAGCCTGAAAATATTTCTGAAAAATTTAGCGACTGTCATTTTAATGGCAGTCGCTTTATTTTATGCTATAATATCAGAGTAATAATCATTATATGACAAAAATTAAAAATGGATTGCTATTAATTAGCAGTATCGTTGTTAGCGTTGGCCTTGGCTCTTTGGGTACTTTTTTTACTCAGACTGGCCCTGGATCATGGTATGAGACTTTAGTGAAGCCGAGTTTTAATCCACCAAACTGGATTTTTGGTCCGGTCTGGACTTTACTTTTTATTTTAATGGGCATTTCTTTATATTTGGTTTGGCGTCACGGCTGGAAAAATATTTTAGTGAAAAAGGGAGTTATTATGTTTTTTATTCAATTCGGTTTTAATATTGTGTGGTCTTATTTTTTCTTTACTCTCCAAAATCCTCGTCTTGCCTTTTTAGAAATAATTGCTCTATGGTTGGCTATTGCCGCTTTGATGATTAATTTTTATCGAGTGGATAAGCGAGCGGCTTGTCTACTTTGGCCTTATCTGGCTTGGGTAACTTTTGCTGCTTTTTTAAATTATGCAATTTGGCAATTAAATTAAGGGTTTATGGAAGAGCTAATATTCACACAACCCGATGACTTTGAACGTCAAAAGCAGCGCTTGTTTCGCGGCGGAGTATCTCGGTTAAAAATATTAGCGGATTTTGATGGTACTCTTACTACCAATTTTATTCATGGACGTAAAGCTCCTTCATTGATCGGCGCTTTGCGTGAAGGTAATTATTTGTCAAATGATTATAATAAAAAGGCGCAGGCCTTACATGATTACTATAAACCTTTTGAAAGCGATCAGACCTTGGCCCTTGAGAGTAAAAAAGCTTTAATGACTGAATGGTGGCACAAACATTTTCAATTATTAATTGATTCCGGCTTATGTGAAGCTGACATCGCTGACGCCGTTGATAATCGTTTATCTAATTTGCGGCCAGGAGTTATAGAATTTTTATCCATTTTAGAAAAAAATAATATTCCTTTATTTATTTTTTCTGCTTCTGGCTTGGGTATTTCTGGTTTAAAATATTTTTTCATGAAACGTGGTTTGTGGAGCGAAAACATTATTTTAGTTGCGAATGATTTTATTTGGGGGAAAGATGGCAGGGCCGTAGGCATTAAAGAGCCAATTATTCATAGTTTTAATAAGGACGAAACTATGTTGTCAAAAATTGGCGTGGCAGAAAAATTTAGTAAACGAAATAATATTATATTATTAGGCGATGGCCTTGGAGATGCAAATATGGATAATGGTCTGTCCGCTGCCGCTATTTTAAAAATTGCTTTTGTTAATGATAAGATTAGAGAATCTGTGCCGCTGTATCGTGAAGTCTACGACGCTTTAATTCTTAATGATGGTGATTTTACGTTACCTTTAGAAGTATTAAAAGAAATAATTAATTATGCCGATTGATCATAAAAATATTCGTGTTTTAGCTATAGCTTTAATTAAAAATAAGGGTAAGTTTTTAGCTTGTGCTGGTTTTGATAAATTAAAAAAACAGTCCCACTATCGATTACTAGGTGGCGGCGTTGATTTTGCTGAAAGCACTATTAAAGCCTTACACCGAGAAATTAAAGAGGAATTAGGAGCAAGAATATCTTCAGCTAAATTATTAGGCATTGAAGAAAATATTTTTAATTTTAATGGTAAGCCGGGACATGAAATAGTTTACTTATACGCGGTTCGTTTGCAAGCTAAAAAATATTATTTGCAACAAACTTTGCCAATTTTAGATTCTAAAAGTGCTGCTTTGGCAGAATGGGTGGTGGTTAAAGATTTGAAGAAACTTAAGATTTATCCGCCCATAGCTAAAAAATATTTATAAATATTTTTGATATATGCTCAACTTAAAAGCCCTATTTGAACCACATTCAGTGGCCGTTGTCGGCGCTTCTACGCGCTCAGGCAGTGTTGGCAGTGATACTTTGCATAATCTGATTGATGCGGGCTATAAGGGCAAAATTTATCCGGTTAATCCCAAGGCGAAGTCATTAAATTCTTTGAAATGCTACTCTTCTTTAAGTGAGATTAAAAAGAAGATAGATTTGGTTTTAATTATTGTGCCGGCAGCTGTGGTTGCTACTATTTTACGTGAAGCTGGAGAACTTAAAATACCAGCCGCTATTATCATTTCGGCTGGTTTTAGAGATGCAGGCAGAGATGATTTAGAACAGGAAATTAAAGATATCGCCCATCAATACAATATTGCCGTTCTTGGCCCCAATTGTTTGGGCCTAATTAATCCGGCGAAAAAATTAAATTTAAGTTTTGCGCCCTTAATGCCAAATAAGGGCGGCTTGGCTTTTTTTAGTCAAAGTGGCGCTTTGGGTACGGCCATCATTGATGCTGCTCGTGATTTAGGTTTAGGGTTTTCAATTTTTGCTAGCGTTGGTAATAAGGCGGTGATTGATGAGGCGGAGCTGCTTAGTTATTGGCAGCATGATATAAATACTAAAGTAATTGGTATTTATGCTGAACAATTAAAACGTCCAGAAATATTAGGACCGGTACTAAATAAATTGCGTAGCGGTGTAGATGCTAAGCCGGTGGTAGTGCTAAAATCCGGTAGCAGTAAGAGTGGATCTATGGCCAGTGTTTCTCATACTGGCGCAATGGCAGGAAATGATGCTGTGTATGAAGCTTTCTTTGCTAAACATGGAGTTATCAGAGCTGATTCTGTTAATGATTTTTTTTCTTATTTACAAATATTTAACAGCAATCATTATGCACCCGCTAAAAATATCGCTATTGTCACTAATGCTGGTGGACCGGGAATATTAGCGGTTGACTTTGTCGCTAATAGTGACTTACAACTTGCTTCCTTATCTTCAGAAACAAGAAAAAAATTAAAAAATATCTTGCCACCAGCTGCTTCTTGTCATAACCCTGTTGATTTATTAGGTGATGCTGGTCCAGAAAGATATCGGGACACTCTTAAAATTTTGTCTAATGATTCTAAAATAGATTCAATTCTTATTCTTGTATCACCGCAATCAATGACTAGGGTTGATGAGCTGGTTCAACATTTATTGCTTTGGCGCAAAACATGTAATAAACCTCTAGCCATTTGTTTAATGGGAGGTTCACTAATGCTTGCGGGCGCGACTAAGTTACGTCAATTAGGTTTGGCTGTGTATTCTTATCCAGAGGAAGCAGTGAAAGCTTTGTCTGCTTTCTCCTCTTTTAATGAAAGGCAAAAAAAAGTAAAAAAAGATCGTGAATTGAAATTACCAAAAATGAGTCGTGTCGTCCGGTATGAGGCAGATAAATTTTTTGTACAGGCAAAAGCCGAGTCTTTTCGCTCTCTGGCCGAGTTTCAGGCACTGCCTATTTTAAAAGCTTACGGCATTAAAACGCCAAAGTTTATAATGGTGGATAGTAATAAGGATGCAATTATTGCGGCTAAATATTTTCATACTCCAGTGGTACTCAAAATCGCTTCACCAGATATTTTACATAAAAGTGATAGCGGCGGAGTGATGTTAAATGTCTCCCCTCGCGATATTCCTTCAGCTCGACGACGCTTATTAAAAGTGGTAGCTAAAAATAATCCGCAGGCTCGTTTGTATGGCGTATTAGTGACACCTATGGCTGAGACCGGAGTAGCAGAGGTAATTATTGGAGCGGTTAAAGACGAGAATCTCGGGCACGCTTTAATGTTGGGTTGGGGCGGCATTTACGCAGAGACTTTAAAAGATTCAGCTTTTATTTTGCCTCCGCTTAACGAAACACTGATTAAGCATATGTTTAGCTCAGTTAAGGTTGATGCCTTGTTAACAGGTTCTCGTGGCGGGAAGATTGCTGACAAAAAAGCTTTGACTGATATTTTATTACGCCTGCATTGTTTATTAAGCGACTATCCACAAATTAAAGAAATTGATTTAAATCCGGTGATTGTTTATGAGAGAGGGGCGATGGTATTAGATGCGAGAATTCATTTAGATAACTATTAATTTTATGGAATTATTATGGTTTGTGCCGCCATTTATCTTGGCTTACATGAGTCTTTGGTTTTTATTGTCTCTGTGGATAAGAAGACGGGATGTGGTTGATTTAGCCTGGGCTTCTGGTTTTATTTTTTTAGCTTGGATAACTTTGAGTTTTCGAGACATTGTTCTAGATGAACGCGCTTACTGGGTTTTGTTGCTGGTTACTTTTTGGGGCCTGCGTTTATTTTTTCATAATTATCGACGTAATTTACACAAAGAAGAAGATTGGCGTTATCATCATTGGCACAAAAAAATGCCTCATTGGCATTATCAGGGCTTAAAAAATAGTCATGCTTGCTGTCAGGCCTTGGCCGTTTATTTGAGAGTGTTTTTATTTCAAGGCGCTTTAATGATGATTATCGCCCTGCCTATTGTCTATAGTTTACGCCTCATATCTTTACCATTATTTTCGGTAAATTATTTAGGTATTTTATTTTTACTCTCTGGTCTATTTATTGAGACAGTGGCCGACTGGCAACGTTATAGATTTTTAAAAAAAGAGGGAAATGCTGATAAATTAATTACGACTGGTTTATGGAAATTTAGTCGTCACCCTAACTATTTCGGAGAAATAATATTTTGGTGGGGTCTGTACTTTCTAGTCTTAGGAGTGGCTAAATCTTGGATGTTAGTCGTGTCACCGCTCACTTTAACATATGTTATGCTGTTTGTGTCTGGGCTGCCCATGGAAGATCGTTATCGCGGTCGACCAGATTTTGAGGCATATAAACGTCGCACTAGTGCCCTTATCCCTTGGTTTAGTAAGGAAAAGAAATAAGCATATAATCTTTATTTATAAGAATGATCGCAACAATCAGTTGTGGTCATTTTTTAAAATATTGAATTTATCGTTATCACCACTTAAAAGAATATAAATTTAACTTAAAATATTTCTATTAGTTATTTAATAATAGCTAAAATAAAGCAATTGACTTAATTTTAGTTTATTGATAAACTATTTTGACGTTAAAAAGCATATGAAGAAAATATCTTACAATGAAATAGAGAAACATCGTTTGGCTGGCATTTTGGTTTATACGGCTATGCGTTTAGAAAAAATTGCCGATAACTATATATTCCAGCCGATGCATCTATCAACGTCCAGTTTTCGTATTTTAATGATGCTAAAGCAACTAGGTCCACAATCTCCTTCTGATATTATGGAGGCGCTTGGCGGCACTAAGTCTAATGTCACTCAGCGCTTGAATCATTTAGTCAGGAGAAAGATGATTACTTTAAAGCATGGAGAAGAAAAAGATAAAAGAAGGTCTTCGGCCGAAATTACTGCTAGCGGACGAGCTCAAGTTGAAGACGCCCTAAAAACATTTAAAAAACATGACTTACATGTTGAAAATTATTTTACTACTAAAGAGATGCAAGACTTATTGCGTTTAATTCGCAAACTTAATGCTGGTTTAGATCAGTGTGAAAGCGGCATCCATTTTCATTATGAAAATAACAAAAAATAGATTTTTATTTTTACTGCTATTAGCCCCCTTTGTTTTAACTGCCTGCGGTACGCCAGCGCCAGTTGATACTCCCGCCGAAACTTTAGTTACGGTGAAAGTACAAACTGTTGCCGATAGCCGCAGTCTTGATAGGGTACTTGATTATCCAGCGCTTGTTAGCGCGGAAACAGAAGCAAAATTAATTGCCAAGAGTTCAGGAACTTTATCCGGAGCTGATTTTGCTGTTGGTGATAGTGTTGGCGTTGGACAAAGTCTGGCAAAAATTAATGATGTGGGCATTAATGATAGTAGCGCCGGTGGCGTTAATAGTAATCAAATTAAGCAAGCAATTATTGCCAGCGAACAAGCTCAAGCTTCTTATCAGCTAGCACGTTCTAATTATGAAAATTTATTAATATCTTCTGCTCATGATTTAAAACAAGCAGCCATAGCTCGTGATCAGGCAGCAAATAGTCAGAACAACCTTAGTATTACTAGTGGTGAGAGTATTAAAAGTGCCGAACTTGCTTATGAAACTGCCAAAATCTCCACTGAACAGGCGCGCTTAAATTTAGATAATAAAGAAAAGCAGCTCGCTCAAGCTGCGATTGATGCTAATCAAAATGCTGGTTTAGCTGCCAGCTCAGCTGAAAATACAGCTGGTAGCGTTCTTAGTGGAATTAATAATCTAACTAGCTTTGATGATAATAATGTAGTAAATATTACTTATCAAACAAATCTTGGTGCCCTTGAGTCATCTTCTTATACTAAGGCTGATAATGCTTATCAAGACGCACAGGCTTCTTATCAGGGTTATGTCAGCGCTCAGTTTGTTGATATTAATGCACGTATAAAAGCAGCTATTGCTATGACCGCCAAAGTCAAAGATTTAGCCGACGCCACTAAGTATATGTTTGATAAAAGCATCCCTTCTTCTTCTTTGCCTCAGTCCTCAGTATCAGGTGCGTCTCTTTCTGGTCTACAATCTAGCGCCGCCACCTTCCAGTCTCAGTTAAATGCTAGTTTAAGCCAATTACAATCAGCTCAGCAAGCTTTAACTAGTATCGCTTTAAATAATGAAAGTACTATTGATGCTTTACGTAAAGTCTATCAGTTAGCTCAAAGTCAGGAAGCAAGCGCCGCTCAAAATTTAAGTAACTTAAAGGCCGGTAATAATACCCAAAGTGATCAAGTTGGCTTTGCTGTTAATCTTGCTCAGAATCAGTATGACAATGTAAAAATAAAATTAGACTCACAAATACAAGGAGCAAGAACGCAAATGGAAACGGCCCAATTGCAGTATAACAACGCTTCTGTGGCCTTACAAAATCTTTATGATATCCATTCATTGGTTTCTCCAATCGCGGGCGTTGTGACACAGAAGTTGGCCAATAATGGTGACACTATCAGTGCTGGTCAATTAGTGGCAGTGGTGAGCCAAACTGGCACTTTGAGAGTTAAATTTTTTATTGAACCGGAATATGTTTTAGATATGAAGGCTGGTCAGACAGCTCAAGTAGTTGACACCGAAAATAATATTTATCAGGGTGTTATTACTTCTGTGGCCGCTTCTGCTGATGAGGTCACCAAGCGTTTTCAGGTGGAGCTACGACTAGACGGAGAAAAACAGCCCTTATTAGGTACAGTCGTTAATGCAAAAATAAAAATTACTAAAAATGTTTTAGCCGCGAGTGGAGAGATAATTTTGCCTTTATCTGTTTTAGAAATTGGTCAAAATGGTACTTATCTTATGCTAGCTAAAGATAATCAGGTTCAGAGAACGTCAATCGAATTGATATCAGTTGTGGGAGAGATGGCTAAAATTAAATTAGAGGCACCCGATGATGCCTTAATTATTATTGATGGCAACAAATTCTTATACGATGGTGAACAGATAAATATAATGCAGTAATTATATGGAAATTAATTTACATAAGCCAGAGGAGGCCGGTTTCGATAAGGAACAAATTAATAAAACGTCTGATCATTTATATTTGGAAAAATTAAAATTTAATCCGCGCTTGCGTAAAAGTTGGCTTAATTTTTTTATTGTTAATTTTCGCGTGGTTATTCTTTTAATTGTTCTTTTAACTTCTTGGGGTCTTTATGCATTTTTTGCTTTACCTCGCGAATCAAGTCCAGAAGTTAAAATACCTATAGCCGTAGTCATGACCACTTATCCTGGAGCATCACCAGCCGATGTTGAGGAGTTATTGACTAAAAAAATTGAAACGGAAATTGCTGGCATTAAAGATGTAGATAAAATTACTTCGCAATCATCAAATTCCGTTTCTGCTATCACGGTTGAATTTAATGCTAAGGCTAATTTGAATGACTCACTGCGAACTTTACGCGATTCTGTTAATGGTCTTAAGGGGGTGTTGCCGAGTGAGGCTAACGATCCGATAGTTAAGGAAATATCCATTGATGATACGCCAATTATGATGATTTCACTGGTGGCCCCTTATAATGGTTTTCAGCTAAGAACTTTTGGTGAAAATGTTCGCGATGAATTGGAAAAAATTTCTGGAGTGAGAGAGGTAATTATTTCTGGCGGTGATGAACGTGAATTTGAAATTGCCTATGATCCTCAAAAATTAAGTTTATTAAATATTTCTGCCGATCAAGCTAATCAGGCGGTTAAACTCTCTAATCTAGCCATCCCGGCCGGAAATTTTAAAGGTGAGAAATATTTATATCCAGTTAGAGTCGATTCTCGTTTTTTTGATGCTCAGATTTTAGCTAACATACCTTTACTCCATACCGCTGAGGGAGCGATTATCTATTTAAAAGATGTAGCTCAGGTGCGGGAAACGGCGATTGAAAAAACTGTCTATTCACGCTTAACTACTAGAGATAATGGCGCTCAAAATGATATTTCTTTGCAAATTATTAAAAAGACTGGTGGATCAATTTTAGACACCTCTGAGCAGACTCAGGAAATATTAAGTTCTATGACAGAGAAATTGCCTGGAGCCGGTTATACTATCACTTATAATGCGGCTGATCAAATTGATCAGGACTTTGGGCAGCTCACTCATGATTTTATTCTAACTTTAGTCTTGGTATTTGCTATTTTATTTCTAATTGTTGGTTTTAAGGAGGCTTTAGTGGCGGGGCTCGCTATTCCTTTAGTCTTTTTTGCTACTTTCGGTGTGATGCTGATGAATGGCATTAGTTTAAATTTTTTGTCTTTATTTTCTTTGATTTTAGCACTCGGACTTTTAGTTGACGATGCCATTGTTGTTGTTTCTGCCACTAAACAATATTTACGTAGCGGTAAATTTACTCCAGAGGAGGCTGTTTTATTAGTGCTAAATGATTTTAAGGTTGTTTTAACAACAACTACTCTTACCACTGTTTGGGCTTTTTTACCTCTATTGATGGCGACAGGCATTATGGGAGAATATATTAAATCTATTCCGATTACGGTTTCCGTAACTTTGTTATCTTCACTTATTATTGCCTTAATTATTAATCATCCCTTGGCAGCAATTCTAGAAAGAATTCGTCTCACCAAAAAATTATTTTCTTTTGTGCTCGGCTCTTTACTTATTTTAGCCGTAGGTATTTGGTTGTCACCCTTTCTTGTTGTGAATATTATTATTTCTCTGATCAGCGCCAGTTTACTTATAGTTTTGACTCGCTGGTATATAAAAAAGGGTAAGCCAGTATTACAAAATAATAGTGACTTGATGGAGCTTGAGTGGCGCGATGATGAGATGATTAAGAAAAAATTACGTGAGCAGGGAAGTCATGAAAATGATAATTGGCTTAATCGCCTGCTTCATGGTGTTATTCATTTTGATCGCGTTTTGCCTTATTACGAAAAATATTTACGGCGTCTTCTAGCCACAAAAAAAACTCGACTCTTTACTTTGCTAATATCCTTGGCTGTGTTTTTGTTCGCCATGTCTTTGCCAGTCTTAGGCGTTGTTAAAAGCGAATTTTTTCCGCCTTCCGATTCCGATGTAATTTACATTAACATGGAAGCGCCTGTTGGTTTGCGCTTAGAGGAGTCAAATAAAATTGTGGCCAAAATTGAACAAAGATTATTTGATTATCCGGAAATTGTGAATTTTACCACTCTGGTCGGAACTTCGGCTTCAGGGGATAGCTTTACTGGTGGTAATAGTTCTTCGCACTTAGCTTCAATTACTCTCAAATTAAGCCCAACAGATCAGAGACAGATAACTTCATATGAGTTGTCTGATAAGATTCGCAGTGATATGAAAGGTATTAAAGAAGCAACTATTACAGTAGAGGCGCCGTCTAGTGGTCCACCGGCTGGAGCGGCTTTTGAGGCTCAAATTAAGGGGGACGATTTACAAGTACTTGATCGCATTGCTAATGAATTATCACTTAATTTACAGACGGTGACCGATGTTGTTAGTACTAAGATTTCTTTGAAAGAGTCGCCTGCTGATTATACTTTTGTGCTTGATTCTGCTCGCTTGGATCTGTATAACTTAAATGCTGCTTATGTGGGTTCAACTTTGCGCATGGCTATCTCTGGTTCTGAAATTACAAATGTTTTGCGCGATGGTAAAGAAATTAAAGTCATGGCCAGATTTAGTCCTGATAAAATTCCGACGCTTGAAGCTGTACAGAACTTGCAGATTATGAATTTAAAAGGTCAGACAGTCTTTTTAAAGGATGTGGCTAAAATTGAATTAAAACCATCAGTGGAAACTATCACTCGTATTGATCAGAAGCGCACAGTAATTCTTAGTGCTGGCATTAGGGGTGGCGCTAACGCCGCCATCGTTTTAAAAGACTTTCAGGATAAGATTAAAAATTACAAATTTCCAGATGCTTATAGCATTTCTTATGGTGGTGAAAATGAGCAGAACACTGAATCAGTTTTATCAATTTTAAGGGCAATGATTCTGGCTTTTATTTTGATTATTTCTACTTTAATTATTCAGTTTAATTCCTTTAGAAAGGCAGCTATTGTTTTGGTAACTATTCCTTTGGCGCTAGTAGGTGTTTTTTTTGGGCTTGCTTTAACTGGAATTAATTTATCTTTTCCGGGTTTAATTGGAGTCTTGGCTTTATTTGGTATCGTGGTTAAAAACGCCATCATTCTAGTAGATAAAATTAATCTTAATCTGAAGAGTAATATCCCTTTTGACGACGCTATTATCGATGCGGGCAAGTCAAGATTAGAGGCAATTTTCATTACTTCTATTTGTACTATTTTTGGTATTTTGCCAATTACTTTATCTAATGAAATGTGGCGCGCCTTAGGCGGTTCTGTTATTTTTGGTTTAATGTTATCTTCGTTTCTAACTCTATTTATTGTGCCAACATTATTTAGAGTATTAATTAAGGATAAAGGGAGATATTAAAATATTAGTTTTTGTAAATAAAAAGGCGGTCTCTCTCCGAGGACCGCTGTTTTTTTACTCAAGCCTGTTTTTGGCCAGTTTTTTTCTTATATTATACACCCAGATAATGAGTTTCATCCCTTCTATTAACTTGTCTATTGCGTAATAGCAAGAAGTTATTAATGTTTGAGCTTTAATAAGTGCTTTCATAATCTCAATTTTTTTTGTTGAGAAAAAGGCAGACTTATTTTAGTAATCGCAATGATTAATTGTGCAAGTAACATTAAAAAAGGGTATCCCATTCTCGCACCAATCCAATCTTTAATACTGACTCTGACCGTATCATTTATAACCGTGAGAAAATAAATGACAAAGAAGATGGCGGTTATTAGGCTAGATATTGATAATTGCCATATCCATGACGTTGAGAATATAAAAGAGTATACCGCTCCGCTAATAAGGCCAATCGCCATTAATATAGTATAGATGATGGCAACGGAAAAGAAGCTATAATCTTTTTGTTTACTGGCTGTTTTGAGCCAAAAGATAAAGAACATCACCAGAAGTGTACTCCAGGCGAAGATAAAAAAGAAATCAGCGCCGTTGTTTAATATTATATTAAACGCTAGGGCCATTATGCCGAGGATGAGGCTTCTTTGCCAGACCCTCTTCCAAGAAAACTTAAGCTTTTTTTTCATGGCTGCTAAATTTTTAATGAATACTTTTTTTATTTATTCATATTACACCAGTCTATTTTGCTTTTGTCAAGATAGCCTAAGGAGTTAATTCAGTATACAATATAAGTATATGTTTGATGGTTTACCTTTGGCGGCTTATTTGCGCCCGAAAAAATTAAATGAAGTTGTTGGTCAAAAGATGGTTTTAAAGGCGGACGGCTGGCTTTTGGAAGCGATAAAAAATGATAGCGTGCCCTCGCTTATCTTTTGGGGACCGCCTGGATCAGGTAAAACCACTTTGGCCTCTTTAATCGCTAAGGAGACAAAGGCGGACTTTATTCAATTATCAGCCACGGAAAGCGGTGTTAAAGATTTAAAAGCGATAGTAGATAAGGCTCGCTCCGGTAAGCGTTTAGGGGTTAAAACTATATTATTTATTGATGAAATTCATCGCTGGAATAAGTCACAGCAAGACGCTTTATTGCCGCAAGTAGAAAATGGGGTAATTACGCTTATCGGTGCCACTACGGAAAACCCTAGTTTTGCCGTTAACGGTGCCTTGCTGTCACGCGTTAAAGTGGTTGTGTTAGAAGCTTTAAACGAAGAGGACTTATTGATAATTGTGAAGCGAGCAGCTAAAACCTTGGTAGCAAAAATGAAAGCTAACTCAGCGCGATTAATCGCTCGTCTGGCGGATGGCGACGCTCGTCGAGCTATTGGTTTAGTGGAGACTGCCGCCGCTCATAAAAAAGATATTGATGTAGAGCTTATTAAAGAAATTATTAATAAGCCAAACCTGCTTTATGATAAGAGTGGCGAGGAACATTATAATTTAATTTCGGCCTTGCATAAATCTATGCGTGGTAATAATGAAAATGCTTCTTTATATTATTTAGCTCGCATGCTTGAAGCTGGCGAAGATCCTTTATATATTGCTCGTCGCTTAGTGCGTTTTGCTAGCGAGGACGTGGGTCTCGCCAATAACAGCGCCTTGCTCTTGGCAACAGCTGTCTACGATGCTTGTAAAAATATTGGTATGCCTGAATGTGGTGTTCATTTGGCTCACGCCGTCACTTATTTAGCCAAGGCCACGAAGAGCATTGACGTCTATCAGGCTTTTAATGAGGTAATGGCTGAGGTAAGAAATAGCGGTAATTTGCCCGTACCCCTTTATCTACGTAACGCTCCGACAAAATTAATGAAAAATCTTGGCTATGGTAAAGATTATAAATATACGCCCCTAGAAGATGACTCCAATCAAGAATATTTACCTGAAGCCTTAAAGGGAAAAAAATTTTTCCGACCAAAAAAATAGCTTAATAACGTCTCAGACTGAATTTATAGCCACGGCCAGTAAAGGTATGAATGTAGTCAATTTCTTCTTGTTGATTTAATTTTTTACGTAGGCTCATAATATGGGCTTCAATTGTATTAGAAAAAGGGTCGGCATTATTTTCCCACACTTGGTCCATAATTTGACTGCGTGATAAAATTTCGTTGGGACGATGAAAAAAGAGTTCAAGTAAAGCGTATTCCTTGCCTGTTAAATATATGCGTCTGCCGTTTCTTAGAGCCAATTGACTTTTGGTATCAAGTACGAGTTTACCCATCTTTAAAAGTTTGTCCCTAATATTTTGTGGACGACGCACCAAGGCTTCTACTCGCCACAGAAATTCTTCAAATAAAAAAGGCTTAGTCAGATAATCATCTGCTCCCAATTTAAACATTTCTCCTTTTTTCTCCAACTCGGCATTAACGGTTAAGGCTAATACGGGACTATTCCTTCCTGCTTTTCTAATTTTAGTTAAAACTTGAACGCCGTTCATTTTCGGTAAATTATTATCTAATACTATTAAGTCATAATGATTACGAAGTGCGAGATAGGCTCCTTCTTCGCCATCATAGGCGGAGTCGACTATATAGGCTTTTGCTTTTAAACCTTTACTTAAAAAGGCGACAATATCTTTTTCATCATCAATAATTAAAATTTTCATATTTATTATGATTAAGCTCTCTAGAGTGGAGCTAATTAATCATAACTTTTTTAAGTTAAGCATAGTCTAACCATTTTTAAACAAT
This sequence comes from Patescibacteria group bacterium, assembly GCA_021734825.1. Classification (GTDB taxonomy): domain Bacteria; phylum Patescibacteriota; class Patescibacteriia; order Patescibacteriales; family UBA12465. Next base: position 1,721 of record JAIPIE010000005.1, on the reverse strand, counting down.
ATAATTACACAGCACAAGGGGCAGAGTGGACAAGCTGGGAGAGCTGCTTTATAATAACAATAGAATAAATAAAATATTTTTATGGCGAAATTAAAATTAAGCAACCAAGAAACAAAAGGTACCAGTGACTGGTTGCCGGCAGAATTGGCTTTGCGCCACTATATTTTTAATACTTGGCGTCGGGTTTGTCGTAGTTATGGTTTTCAGGAGTATTTAACACCCTTAGTGGAATCAGCCGAGATTTATCGCGCTAAATCCGGTGAAGATATTGGTGGCAAAGAATTACTCACTTTCACTGATTTGGGGGGCAGGGAGCTTTGTATTCGTCCAGAGATGACTCCTTCGGTTACTCGTTTGGTTTCTAAAATTTACACCTCTTCACCAAAGCCTTTGAAATTTTTTTCCATTGCCAATTTTATGCGCAATGAAAAACCACAGCGTGGACGTAATCGCGAATTTTGGCAATTAAATTGTGATATTTTTGGTAGCGCTTCCTTGGCAGCTGATTTGGAAATTTTACAATTGTCTTTAGATATTATGAATGCTTTCGGAGCACCGGCCGACTCATTTACACTCCGTCTTAATAGCCGTCGTCTCCTTGATAATTTATTGCCGGTTTTTGGCATAAAAATCAAGGAGCCAGTTTTAGTTTTTAGAATTTTAGATAAATTTAATAAACTCGGTACCGATGAATTTAAGCGTCGTCTGCAAGAATTAAAAATTAGTGAAAGCTCTATTGAATTATTAGTCGATTTTATGTCTGGCCAAAAGCAAGATTTTTTACTTGCATCATTAAGCGATAATAAAGAGTTACAAACAGCTAAATTAGAAATTGATTTTATCTTAAAACAGTTACATGCTCTTGGCTATACACAAGTAAAATTTGACCCCACTCTTATTCGTGGCTTTGACTATTATGATGGAATGGTTTTTGAAGTTTTTGATAATCATCCAGACAACCGCCGCGCTTTATTTGGCGGTGGGCGTTATAACGGCCTCGCTCAACTTTTTGGTGCAGAAAGTTTCCCAGCCGTTGGAGTTGCCCCTGGTGATGAAACCACTAAATTATTTTTAGAGAGTTGGAATTTATTGCCAAAGTTACAGGATGAACGCTATTATTTGCCCTTGCTTAGTGCTGATTTATTAGCCGATACTCAGCGCCTAGCCTCGGCTCTGCGTCAAGAGGGCAAGGAGGTATTATTTGCCTTTGAGCCACAACGACCCGGGAAAGCCTTAGAATTTGCTAATAAGCAGGGAATATCCAAAGTTGTTATTTTTGCTAAAGAGGAGAAAGAGTCTGGTGAGTATAAGATTAAAGATATGAATAGTGGCGAGGAAGTAATATTGCCTCTGCCAAAATTTTAATTTGACAAAGTGCCAATTCTGTATTTAAATGAAAAGATTAAGTTTCGCTTAATCTTTTTTATAGATCTTTTCACAAAAAAACAATATAAATGAAGAAAAAAAATGTTATTTTCGACGCTGATGGCGTCCTTTTAGTGTCAACCGAGGCTGGCATTAATACCTTACTAAAGGCTATCTCTATGTGCGGATTAAAAGGACCAAGCTTTGATCAACTACGTTTAATGTGGGGACATCGTCTAGAAGCAGAGTTGATGCCTCTGTTATCTGAAAAATTTTCTTGGCCGATTGGTGCGCAAAAGCAGGTAATCGAGCTATTTCTGGATTTATCCAATGATGTCGTCTATCCTTCCCAGCCA
>JAIPIE010000004.1 GCA_021734825.1 Patescibacteria group bacterium | reverse complement strand
AAGAGTAAGCGGGCGCTTTTGCGGGCGTGTTTTTGCCCAAATTATTCAAATATATGAGTATTTTTCAAGACAATCTGGAAAGATTGCAAGCACTTAAAGAGCTTGATGGTATTAGTCAGGCCGACCTAGATTCATTAAGTAGTCCTCATAAACTTAGTTATGTAGAATTGGAGGTAAATAATAAAACATATCCAGCTTGGCGCGTTCTTTATAGTTCTGATTTAGGTCCAGGTAAGGGCGGTATTAGGTTTCATCAAGATGTTAGCGAGGATGAAGTTCAATCTCTAGCTTTTTGGATGACTTTAAAGAATTCCTTGGCGGACATTCCTTATGGTGGTGCTAAGGGCGGGGTAAAATTTAATCCCAAAGAAGCTGACAAAAAAGAATTAGAAGCGGTCAGTCGGGCTTATGCTAAGGCTTTTCACCAAGTTTTAGGTCAGGATATAGATGTGCCGGCACCGGATGTCTATACTAACAGTCAAACTATGGCTTGGATCTTAGATGAATATGAAAAAATTGTCGGACACCATGAGCCAGGAATGATTACTGGCAAACCACTGGAATTGGGAGGCATTAAGTTAAGATCTGATGCGACGGCTCAGGGTGGATATTTTGTCGCTCAAGAAATGGTTAAAGAATTTTTAAGCGACCACAAGCCAGAAGAAATTAAAGTAGCGGTCCAAGGATTTGGTAATGCTGGTCTATTTATGACCGAAAAAATGGCGGCTGATAATTTTAAAATTGTGGCTGTTTCTGATAGTCAGGGAGGTGTTTATAATGAGACCGGTTTAGATATTGCCGCTTTATCTGCGCATAAAGCGAGTGGTAAGAATGTGAGCAATTACTCTGGCGGTCAACCCATGACTAATGCGGAACTATTAGAAGCAGATGTTGATATTCTTGTTTTAGCCGCTTTAGAAAATCAGATTACCAGTGCTAACGCTGATAAGATTAAAGCGAAATATATTGTGGAACTAGCCAATGGTCCAATTGATTTGGCGGCAGATAAATATCTTGATGCCAAGGGTACGGTGATTGTGCCTGATATTTTAGCTAATTCCGGAGGCGTGATTGTGAGTTATTTTGAGTGGGCACAAAATCGCACTGGACAGATATTAGATGAAGAGTATTTAAAGAATTTATTGGAAAAAAAGATGCGTAATAATTGGCAGCGCATGTTTAACCTTTATCAAGAAAAAGGCGATATCAGCTTACGACAAGCAGCCTATATTTTGGCAGTTCGACGCATCTTAACAGCTAAGCGCTGGCGTGGACACGCTTAATAAAAAACTTTGTTATAAAAAAAGACCTCACTTTTATTAAGTGAGGTCTTTTTAATTCTATAAGAGTTTAGTTGCAGGAAGCGGCGGCAGAAGCAGAAGCTGCATTATAGTCGAAGCCGAAGCCAGCCGTAGGGGATTGAGTATTTAATTGAGTATTACATTCATCTGGAGCATTGTTGAAGGCTGAGCAGATAGTTGCTAATAAAGCAGCAGAGCTACGACCACTGCTAATTTCAGTGCCATTGATAATTAAGGTTGGAGATCCGCCTACACCGTATTTGTCATTATCGGCCTTGTCCACGTTAAATCCAGGATAACTTCCCTGCCAACCTGTTTTACTGTTGTAGTTATCAGTAATTTTAAACTCTTTATCAGTAGCGGTAACGCAACTGTTTAATTTGTTTTTGTTGATAGCATTAGTGTTTAAACAATCAGCGCTATCACCAGCATCCAAGAAACAAGTTAAATAATCATTTAATTTCTCTGGCTGTTCTTTTTGAATACAATATTGTACTAAATTTTCGTCTATTTCTTTCTTTTCGTGCATCGCGTAGTCCACAAACTTTAAAGTGAAATCAATTTTATTGCCGAGAGTCTCTAATACTGGCAACATTCCCTTTTCGATTTGTGTGCCGTAAGGACAATAGCTCATTACGAATAATTCTACGACCGGCTTATCGCTTTTTACACTTACGGTTGCGGCTGGAGCGGAGGTATTGTTAGTAGCGGTAGTTGCTGGAGCCTCTTGATCTATTTGAATTGCCTGAGGAAAGAATAATTTGCCATCTTTAGTGACGTAAGATTCCACTGGACTTTCTGAGCCAATGTCAATTTTCATTTTATATAAATCATATTCTTCAGAAGTTTCAGTAATAGTGGCCTTACTTCCACTAGGCATTAAATAACTGTTAACAAAATTTTCCGTTTTACTCACGGCATCATCAACACTAATTTCCTTGTAGTCTTTTTTGTTATAAAAGACGGCCAATAAAATAGCGGCAACCACAATTACTAAAATTACGATTACAGCTAATACATTTTGCTTATTTTTCGCTAAGCGCTTATACATTTTTTTCATATAATTATTTAATTATTTTCTATGTTGATAATTATAGAAAATAATACAGTTAAAGTCAAAGTTATTTTAATTTGTCGAGAAAAGCCTTTAGCTCTGTCGGGGGCTCAATCTTAAATTCTTTTTTTTCTCCACTTAAAGAGCTAAAACTGAGTTTTTGCGCTAGTAAGAAAATCCTACCTAAATCTATTTTGTTATTCTTCGTTTTAGTTTTAGTAGTGCCATATAAGTTGTCACCTAGAAGAGGGTGTCCGTAAGCGGCCAAGTGGACTCGGATTTGATGAGTGCGCCCAGTTTTAATTTTAACTTCAAGTAAAGTAAAGTGTGGCCAACGCTTTAAAACCTCAAAATTCGTAATAGCTTCTCTGGATTTTTCACGAGCTTTGATATTTCCCTGGTCGCGATTGGATAAGAATTTTTTATTATCGCGCATACTTAAAGGAATAGAAGCCATTTTATGTCCAGTTTTGGCTCTGACGATGGGAAAATTAATTAAGCCCTCATCAACTATGATTTTGCCGTGAGCGAGGGCTAAATATTGTTTTTTAACGCGACGAGACTTGAATTGTTCTTTTAAGCTAAAAAAAGATTTATTATTTTTCGCCACCACCATTAAGCCGCTGGCTTCGCGATCAAGTCGATGAACTATGCCTGGGCGGCGGCTATCCTCTCCGACTGAAATTATTTCTGGACGTGCCTCTACTAAAAAATCAGCTAAAGTTCTATCTTCGGTATTATCTGATTCATGTACAATTAATCCAGCTGGTTTATTTATTACTAAAACATCCTCATCTTCATAGATGATTTCTATTTTTCCTTGGGGGCATTTTATTGTAGACATATGCTTATTATTTATTTAAGACTAATTTTAAATCCTCTTTATTAAAAGCGCGGAATAACCAGAGAAAGAAAACATAGGAAATTATAGCGGCAAAAATTGCGCTCGCTAAGCCAAGTAGTGAGTGAAGGAAGTTTACTGGAAAAAGCCATAAAATCAGGCCCATTAATAAAGAAGCGACAGTTGCTTTACCGAGTATGAGTAAGTTAACTTTAATGCCCAATTTTTTGTAAATGAAAATAGTGGAAAGGATAGCAATGGCAGTTTCACTATAAATTGTAACAGCTGCCGCTCCAAAGTAAGAAAAACGAGGTATTAAAATTAGATAAGCGATTAAAGCGGTTATGCTTGTAAAAATATAAATCCAAATTACTTTTTTTTGAGCTTCAATAGCAACGACAGCGTGAGACATCATATTGCCGAGGAAAATTGCTGCTACCGCTAAAATTAATACACGCAAAATCATGCCCGCTTCAATAAAATCTGGTCCAGCTATGAGGACAATAATGTCGTCAGCTAAAAATTGAGTACCAACGACTACGGGCAAGGCAGCTATAGCGAGAACATCAAAAGATTTTTGTAAGATTTTTTTAAATTTAAGTAAATCTCTTTTTTGCCAAGCCAATACTAGTAAGGGCAGAATAACACCTGCAAACATAAAAGGCAAAGAACTAAGAACGTCAATTATTTTATAAGCAGCTCCGTATAAGCCAACCTCAGCTTGGCTTTTCATTAAGGATAAAATAAGAGTGTCGGCTCGCAGATAGATTAGATTGAAGGCAATAGTAATAGCTAATGGCCAGGATAAACGTGTTATTTTTCGCCACCAAAATAAACTAAATCTTGGCTTAATTTTAGCAAAATTTCTAGCAAAATAGAAATGCAGAAGAAAGCTACTGAGACTAGCAATGGAAGCAGCGGCGAGCATGCCGTTAAGCCCCCAGTGATATTTCAGTGCTAGAATAACACCAATAATTAAAATGAAACGACTAAGAACTTCAGCCCAAACAACACGATTCATTTTGAGTCGACTCTGAAAAAGACCCACCATTATTTGATTAAGAGCCGTAAAGACGAAGGAGGCGGCTGCTATTAAGACCCCAATTTTAATGCCATCACTATAATCAAACAACCAAACGATGGCAGGTGCTAAGCCTATAAACAATAGAGCAGAGACTAGCCTGAGGCCAAATAAATTTCCTAGTATTTTTTCTTCATTATCCTTATCGCTATTTATCATTTGCACCGTTACCAGAGTTAATCCTAAATCGGCGAGAATGGCAAAAAAGGAAAGAAAAGTAATAACAGTAGTGTATTCACCAAAGCCACTTTGGCCTAAATCACGAGTCATTAAAGCAAAAGCTACCAGATTTAATCCAGTAGAGGCAATTTTACCTAAGGTTTGAGCTAGGGTGTTATTAAATATTTGTCGGTGTAAACTCATAATTTCTTGTTTTTTCGGAAGGGATTAGATATAATGATTATAACATAATAAAAAATATATGCGCATTGCCATGAAAAAAACTTTTACTTTTTTGTTTATTTTTGCTTTCAGTCTTACGGCCCTAATTTTAAGCTCTAATTTCGTTTCAGCTGACTCGGATTTATTGAGCACACAAGAAGGATTCAAAGGGAATGAAATTCAGTCTGCTTTTGGCAACGATACTCCAGATGATATTCGTTATACGATTGTACGTTTTATAAACATATCTCTTTTGTTTTTAGGAGTTATTTTTTTGATTTTAGTATTAATCGCTGGTTTTAAATATATGACAGCAGCGGGCAACGAGGAGCAGGTAAAAAGTGCGCTTAAACAAATTACGCAGGCAGTTATTGGTCTGGTAATTGTGTTGTCTGCCTGGGGAATAAGCTATTGGATACTTATGAGATTACAGGCTGCAGTTAGCAATGTAAATTATATGTATTTTTAAGTTTTTGACAAAAGCCGGGAGATTTGTTAGTATTAAGACTATAGAAGGCTAATTGTGCTAAACAATTAGCTTTTACTTTATTAATTTTGCCGAACTATTTAACGGCTAAACATTATGTCTGATTTAATTAACGCAATCAAGCAGGTCTGTGAAGAAAAAAATCTTGACTACCAAGCGGTTGTGAACACTATCGAACTGGCCCTGGCAGCCGCTTATCGTAAAGATTACGGCGAAAAGAACCAGAATATTAAAGTTATTTTTGATCCGAATACTAGCTCTTCGGAGATTTATGACGTTAAAACAGTGGTAGATAATTTACCTGCCCAAGAAGAAGAAGAAATGCTACGTCGCTTAAATGATCCTGATTATCGTCCTGAAGAAAAAGATCATAAAAAGATGGAAGAAAAAAAAGAAAAAGAAGTTAGATTGATTGACACAGAAGAGGAAGGAGAAGAAGAAAAAGAAAAAAGATTTAACCCAAAAACAGATATTCAAATTAAAGAAGCGATGATTTTAAAGCATGGCGCCAAGATTGGTGATGAAATAATGACCGAACTTCCTATTCCAGAAAGTTATGGTCGTATGGCGGCTCAAACCGCCAAGCAAGTAATTATTCAAAAGTTACGTGAAATGGAGCGCGATATGGTTTTGAGCGAATTCAAGAGCAAGGAAAAAGAGGTTGTAAGTGGTGTTGTTCAGCGTCGTGAAGGTCGCTTAGTTTTTGTCGATCTTGGTAAAGCTATTGGTATTCTTCCCTCAGAAGAACAAATTTTTAATGAATATTATAATGCTGGCGAAAGAGTTAAGGTTTATATTAAAGAAGTTCGTGAAGGCCATAAAGGACCGGAAATAATTCTTTCTCGTCGAAGTGAAGAAATTTTGAAAAAGATTTTTTATTTGGAAATTCCAGAAATTGCTAATGGCTTAGTGGAAATAAAAGCAGTGGCACGTGAGGCTGGCGCTAGATCAAAAGTGGCTATATACAGTGAAGCAGAAAATGTTGATCCAGTTGGTTCTTGTGTTGGACAAAGAGGAGCTCGCATTCAAACGATTATAAGTGAATTAGGCGGAGAAAAGGTTGATATTATTGAATATAATGAAGATCCGGCTAAATTTATTGCTAATTCTTTAGCTCCAGCCAAAACTGTTAGCATTGAACTAAATGAAGCTGAACATCGCGCTATTGTTAAAGTTAGTTCTGATAAATTATCATTGGCTATTGGTAAGAGTGGACAGAATGTGCGTTTAGCCGCTCATTTAACCGGCTGGAAGATTGATATTTTAGAAGCTGGTGAAGATGGTGAAAAGAAAGTTGCCGATAGTGAAGCTGGAGTAATTGCTCCGGAGTTGGCAAATGAAGAGGTTAAAGCTGAAATTGGAGAAGTAGAAAAAGAAGAAGTGTCTACAGAGAAAAAAACTAAGCCTAAAAAGGAGAAGACAAGTGTTGTAAAAAAAGAAACTAAAAAAACTGTAAAAAAAGATAGTATTAAAGAATAATTTAAGCCTTCCTCTCCCGCTTAATTGAGCGTAAATTGGAAGGTATTGATATTAATATGATCACTAATTTATTGATTATTGCCAGCGCAATTGCCGCTATCGTTTACGGCTTAATTATGGGCATGTTTATTCTTCGTTTGCCAGCTGGTAATGAAAAAATGAAAGAAATTGCGAAAGCAATTCAAACGGGAGCTAACGCTTTTCTAAATCGTCAGTATCGCTCGGTGGCGATGGTGGCGACAGCTCTCTTTTTAATTATTGGTTTTCTACCTTCTCTGGGCTGGTTAACCGCTATCGCCTTTTTGCTGGGTGCTGTTTTTTCTGCCCTCACTGGTTATATTGGTATGTTTGTGAGCGTGCGCGCTAACGTTCGCACCGCCGAAGCTGCTCGTGGTGGCTTACAAAAAGCTTTAAACGTGGCTGTTCGTGGTGGTAGTGTTACGGGATTACTGGTAGTTGGTTTAGCCTTATTAGGAACCGCTGGTTTTTATTTACTTAATCCTGGAGATTTACACGCTTTAATTGGATTTGGTTTTGGTGGCTCGCTTATTTCTATTTTTGCTCGTTTAGGTGGAGGTATTTATACTAAAGCAGCCGATGTTGGGGCTGACTTAGTCGGCAAGGTTGAGGCAGACATTCCTGAAGATGATCCTCGTAATCCAGCTGTTATTGCCGATAATGTTGGTGATAATGTTGGTGACTGTGCTGGGATGGCGGCTGATTTATTTGATACTTACGCCGTTACTTCAATTGCAGCCATGGTTCTTGGTTCACTATTATTTACTGGAGACGCCAACATCGTTATCTATCCTTTAGTTTTGGGAGCAGCCTCTATCATTGCTTCTATTATTGGTATTTTCTTTATTCGTTTAGGGAAAAAACAAAATATCATGAAAGCTTTATATAAAGGTTTAATTGTGGCTGGTGTGTTATCAGCGATTGCCTTTTATCCGATTACTCAAGCTTTTATTAAGGACGCTAATCTAGCTTTAAATATTTATTTTGCTAGTTTAATCGGTTTGGCCGTAACCGCTGCTTTAGTAGTTATTACTGAATATTATACTTCTACTAAGTTTGCTCCAGTAAAAAATATTGCTGAAGCATCAAGAACAGGACATGGTACTAATGTGATTGCTGGTTTGGCGGTGTCAATGAAGTCAACGGCTTGGCCGGTGCTTATTATCGTCGCTGCTATTTTAGGTTCTTACATGCTTGTTGGTTTATATGGCGTGGCCGTAGCGGCTGTAGCCATGCTTTCTATGGCAGGAATTATTGTGACGATTGATGCTTATGGTCCGATTACCGATAATGCTGGTGGCATTGCGGAAATGGCTGAGTTAGGCGATGATGTGCGTAATATCACTGATCCGCTTGATGCAGTCGGTAATACTACTAAGGCCGTTACTAAGGGCTATGCGATTGGCTCAGCTGCTTTAGCTGCTTTGGTGTTGTTTGCTGATTTTACTTATAAGATTACAGATTTAGGTGGTAATGCTCAATTCTTAATTAATAACCCCTATGTTTTGGCCGGACTATTTTTAGGCGGCTTACTTCCTTATTTATTTGGAGCAATGGCAATGAAGGCTGTTGGTCGGGCTGCCGGCTCAGTCGTAGAAGATGTGCGTGCTCAATTTAAAGAGAAAACTGGTATTATGGCGGGCACCGAAAAGCCTGATTATGGGCGCACTGTTGATATTGTGACGAAAGCGGCTCTTAAAGAAATGATTGTACCGGCTCTAATTCCGGTAGTGGCTCCACTTATTGTTGGCTTCGGTTTTAATTATTTGTTTGGCCCTGGTCATGGCATAGAGGCTCTTGGTGGTTTATTAGTTGGCTCTATTGTCACTGGAATCTTTGTGGCTATTTCTATGACTTCTGGGGGCGGTGCTTGGGATAATGCTAAAAAATATATTGAAGAAGGTTATTTTGGGGGCAAAGGTTCCGATGCTCATAAAGCAGCGGTAACTGGTGATACGGTTGGTGATCCTTATAAGGATACGGCTGGTCCAGCGATTAATCCAATGATTAAAGTCTTAAATATTGTCGCTCTACTTATCGTTGGCCTACTTCTTTAATTTTGTTGATTTGAAAAATAGGCGGCCCATAAAAGGCTCGCTTCTAATTGTCAAAGAATTATGAAAATTACTAAAAAAGACTTAGAAAAATCACAAGTGGAATTAACGGTTGAATTAGAATTTGGTGAATTTAAGCCATATATTGAAGAAGGAACGAAACATATTTCCGAGCATACAAAGATTGAAGGTTTTCGTGCCGGCAAGGTTCCTTATGATATTTTAAAGAAAAAGGTCGGTGAGATTAGTATTTTAGAAGAATCGGCTCACATTGCTATTCGTAAAACTATTGATGATATTTTAAAAAAGGAATTGCCAGATAGACAGCCAGTCGGACAGCCAAAAGTAGAAATCAGTAAACTCGCGCCAGAGAATCCTTTGGAATATAAAGTCACTATCTCATTATTACCAACTATTACTTTGGGAGCCTATAAAGATTTAAAGATCGTTCAAGAAAAACCAGCGGTCAGTGATGAGGATGTTAGCAAAACACTTAATGAAATTTTGGAAATGCGCGTGAAAGAAACGGCTAGCACAGAAGGAGCAAAAAAAGGTGATAAAATTGTTTTAAATATCCATTTGAGTTTAGATAAAGTGCAAATTGAAGAGGGGCATGCTCATGATGTTAATGTTATTTTAGGCAAAGAGTATATGGTGCCTGGTTTTGATGAAAAGGTAGAAGGAATGAAGACGGGCGAAAAGAGAGAATTTAAATTAGCTTATCCTAAGGATCACCACCAAGCTCAATTAGCTGGTAAAATGGTAGAATTTTCTGTTACCGCTACTAATGTTTTCAACAGAGAATTGCCGGAGTTGAATGATGAGTTGGCCAAAGAAATGCAGTTTAAGGATTTAGTGGATTTAAAAGATGCAATTCGGAAAAATATTTTAGCGGATAGAGAGCGTCAAGCAGATGTAAAATCAGAATTAAAAATGTTGGAGGCAATTGCTGATAAAGCTAAGTTTGGTGATATTCCGGAAACCCTACTTGAAAGTGAGGCAGATAATATGATGGTGGAATTGGAACGAAATGTTACGGCTCAGGGTGGTAATTTTGAAGATTATTTAAAGCATTTACAAAAAACAAAACCTGAATTAAGAATGGAAATGTTGCCTAATGCGGTGAAACGTATTAAGACAGCTTTAATTATTCGTGAAGTTGGCGTGCAAGAAAAGATAGAAGTAAAAACAGATGACGTGGTTAAGAAATTAGATGAATTAAAAAAGAACTATACGGATAAACTGGAAATATTAAAACAAATTGAGACCCCTGAATATAAGCGTTATATAGAAAATATGATGTTTAACGATCAGGTTGTGGCTCAATTAAAAGAATGGAATTATGCCGACTCTAGCCAACAACCGCAGAGCTAGTTTTGATTACGACCTCTTAGAAAATTATGAGGCTGGTATAGTTTTGTTTGGCCATGAGGCAAAATCGGCTAAGGCTGGGCATGTAAATTTGAGTGGTTCTTATGTTTCCATGCGTCCCGGACCGAATGGTCCGGAACTTTGGCTACTTAACACACATATTTCTTTATATAAGTATGCTGGCAAATTACCAGACTATAATCCACTAAGAGAACGTAAGCTTTTATTGGGTAAAAAGGATATTGAGCGCTTAGTTGGTAAAACTAGGGAAAAAGGCTTGACATTAATTCCCGTCAAAATGTATACTAAACGCAGTTTTGTAAAACTGGAATTCGCTTTAGGTAAGGGTAAGAAAAAATATGATAAAAGAGAGGCTATAAAACAGAAAGATATCGAGAGAGACTTGCGAACATTAACAAAGAGACAGGCTTTAAAACGATAACAGGGGATGCCGGGCATCGATAGTAAAGACCGTTTTTAGATATTCAAAACGGGTTTTGGTTACACCGTAAAAATTAACCTAAAACATATTTGCCAAAAATACTGGCAGAGCGTTTTCTTGGAAAGTTCCAAGTTTCGCTCCTGTTATGGCTTAATTAAAAAATAGCCGTAGCCATCGGAACGGTGCCGCTTCAGCGCCGCCACCCGGTGTTATATATCGAAGCTTTGAAAATCACGGTCCCTTCTCGGGATTTTCGAGATAATGAAGGGTGGTTGATGTTTCTTTTGTTTGATTTTTGATGACATCAACGACAAATACAAATCAAACTACTTTTGTAAAATTATCTAGAAGCGCTTATTAGACATGGGTTCAACTCCCATCATCTCCACAAGTTTTTTGTTTACATTTTTTTAAAACCAGCTAGCGTAGATGGTTTTAAAAAAGTGTAAATGATGAATATTTTATTTGGCCGCGGTGGCGGAACTGGTAGACGCGCTGGACTTAAAATCCAGTTGTAGAGATACAGTGCGGGTTCGATTCCCGCCCGCGGCACAAATTTCGTAAGAAATTTTGCAAGGGAACGAAGCACCTGCGTGCTTCGTGTCGGGAAGCGAAAGTCGGAGCGATATGCGGAGCAAAGCGACGCATCGCGAGACCGGGTCGGGGCGCTTAGTGAGCGCAGGCTGCGTAGGCAGGCAAGCGAGACTTAGCGACCGTGACCGATTCCCGCCCGCGGCACGAATTTTTTAAGAATAAGTGCCTTTTTAACCCTCTTGTTTAGTATTTAAATCTTTGCTATAAAAGTTATAGCTTATGCGGGTATCGTATAGTGGCTATTATGCGACCTTGCCAAGGTCGAAAGACGGGTTCGATTCCCGTTACCCGCTCACACACATAAAAACAACCTCTTCATGAGGTTGTTTTTGTTAGGTAAAAACGAAAAGATTGACTAACGTCTACTTGTGTTTAACAGCTTATTATCCTTGATTTATTAGACAAATTATTATAATATTTAATATTAATAAAATAGTAAATTAACAAATAAATAATAGGAGGTCTTGAAAATGAATAAAATTTTAATAACAGGATTTGAAAGATTTGGGGTCTACAAAGAGAATATCACTGAAATTATAAGTAGAAAAATTTTAGAACTACCAAATTATTCTCTTGAATATTTAATTTTCCCTGTTAGAATTTTTTCTAATGGTGCAGAAAATTATGGCAAGCAAATAGTTGCTAAGGCAAAAGAAATTAACGCCAAAGCAATTATTTCTTTAGGAATGGGGTCAGATATAAAAGGTTTAAGAGTTGAATCACGAGCTGTAAATTGGGTTGAAAATGCCAAATATTGTATACCATCAGAACAAAGGCGAGTTATTGATAATAGCTTGAGCTCCAAAGCGGCACTGGACATAGATTTGAATAAATGGAATATACCTAAAATATTTTCTGCCTTTACAGAGATGAACATAACTTACGAGCCAAAAATATCAACTGATGCTAACTCTTTTTGTTGCAATGCTTTGATGTTTAGAACATTACAAGCTATTCAGTTAGAAGATTGTTCAATTCCTTATATTTATCTACACCTACCTTGCAGTCGACATGCTATTGAAGGAATTTCTGATTTTGACGAGAAAAAACATCTTATATCAATATATGATGTTGAGGATATATTAACTATTCTTGCCATGCACTATAAATGATCTTTTCCTAAAACTCAGTGTAAATCGCCTTTATAAAAAGGCGATTTTTTCTATTTATAAATAATATTTCTAACTTCTTTTAATAACTTAACTTTAAAACAGGTTTGACTAACTTCCACTTTGGAGCTCACTACAGAAATAGTCCGAAGGGGCTGTTTTTTGTTGTCATATTGTTGTATCTTAAATAAGAGGAGTTTATTTAATCTAGAAAATGTGATCATTTTGATTTTTTAGCCTTATAATTTATAAAATAACTAATAAATTATATTTAATATTATGAAAAAATTAAACTTATTTGTACGTAGCGCCTTGAGCGCGTTAGCAGTTTCCGTTTATGTAATATTTATTGCCTGGCTGGTGTCAAACGGGGACCGATTGTTTGCTGGTAATTCTGATATGTTTGGCGCCGCCACTTTCTTATTATTATTTGTGATTTCCGCAACAATAACGGGTTATTTAATATTAGGCAAACCCTTACTTCTTTATCTGGATAATTCTAAAAAGGAAGCATTAAAACTTTTTTATTTAACCATTTCCTGTTTGTTGTTTATTGCCGTTCTCGCTTTAATTTGCTTGGCTGTATTGTAAGCTTGTAATATTTTTAGATAAAATCAAGCTGTATTTATTTGACTTTTGTCTAATTTTCCGCTATAAACAAAGGAAGAGAGCTTAATAAATTTAATTTTAATTATATGGGCTTTGAAAACAATGTTTATGGTGCTGTTCATCCTGAAAATAGCTATAATCAGGAAAACGAAGAGAGGGATCGCCAGAATTTACAGAGAGAGAACAAAAAGAATAGCCCGAAGGGAAATGAAGAACCTTTTGTTTCTATTAAAGAAGTGGTTGATGAAGACGCTGAGTCAGCTATTTATGAAAACGTTGAAGCTAGTATAGAAAAAAATAAGGACGAGTTTGAATTTGATAAGTTTGGGTTTGTATCTGTGCTGAATGATTATTTTGACAAGGTGGCTGATGACAAAAAAGAAGAACTATTTAAAAATGTTAATGAATTTTTAGTTGAATATCGTGCGATTTTAGATAATGAGCAAGACGAAAGAACGGCTTTAAAAAAGGCGAATAAAGCCTTTTATAAAATTATTGGTGAAGAGGTTACTGGTTATGATGCCGAAACTGGTAAAATTTATTTTAATTTAGAAAAGGCTAAATTTATTAAGGTGAGAGATAAAAAAGCTCCTATTAATGCAATTAAAGTTGAATATGATAAGTATGGCAAACCAGTTGATCCAAATCGAACCCCAACAGAGAAAATGATGGAAGAAAGAAGAAAGAAAACTAAGCCCGCTAAGACAGGTTTAAAAATGCCTTGGCGTCGCTAATTTAAATAACTAAAACAAAGACAGCATGCGTATAAAATTTCATCGAGTTGAACAGAAGGAAAAGAAATTTTTCAAGTCAAACCGACAAATCAAGTCGGAGCAGGTTTTTTTAATTGATGAAAATGGTGAAAATGTGGGTATTGTTGATACTGATGAGGCAGTAAGAATGGCTAAAGATTTAGACCTTGATTTAGTGGAAGTAAATCCAAAAGCTAAGCCACCAGTAGCAAAAATTGTTGATTTAGGTCAATTAAAATATGAGCATGAAAAAAAGTTGCACCGTCAGAAGGTGATGCAGAAAAAAGTAGACACCAAAGTAATTCGCTTATCTTTTCGTATCAGTGAGCATGATTTTAATTTCCGTTATGTTCAAGCAGAAAAATTTTTAGCTAAAGAGAACAAATTAAAGATTGAACTTATTTTACGTGGACGTGAACGTCAATACCCACAAAAGGCTAGAGAAATTATTGAAAGATTTATGACTAAACTTCGTCAAAATCCTGATTTAAATATTGAAGTTGAACAAGGCTTGACAAATCAAGGCGGAAGATTTACTATATTGTTGATAAATAAGAAATAAAGTCTTTTTATCATCAGGTGCTTTAGCCTGTTTTTTTATCAAATTTATGCCGAAAATAAAGACTCATAAGGCGACGGCCAAACGTTTCCGACTTACAGCTACTTCTAAGTTAAAGAAAAGAAAAGCTGGACAAGACCATTTTAATTCCCGGGAATCCGGCAACACTAAAAGAGCTAAACGTTTGGATATCAATGCCGATGCTACTTTAGTGAAAACTATTAAAACTTTAACTCCGTATCGATAAGATGCGGCTTTAAGCTATTCGTATATGCCAAGAGTAAAAAGAGGAACTACCCATGTAAAAAAACGCCGAAAACTGTTACAGCAGGTTAAGGGTTATAAATGGGGGCGAAAAAATTTAATTAAACTTGCTACCACTGCTCAGACTAAAGCTGGTGCTCATGCTTATCGTGATCGTCGTAAGAAAAAACGTGATATGCGTGCTTTGTGGCAAATCAAGATTAATGCTTTTGTGCGTGAGTACGACTGGTCTTATTCTCGATTCATGGGGGCTTTAAAGAAGTCCAACATCGCCATTGACAGAAAAATTTTAGCCGATTTAGCCGTTAATAATAAAAAAGTATTAGCGGAAATAGTTGGAGGACTTAAGAAATAATATATGTCTTGGTTACAAATTATTCAAATAGTAATCTCTATTCTTCTTATTATAGTGATCTTGCTTCAGAATCGTGGCGCTGGACTTGGTAGTGCTTTTGGTGGTACCGGTGGCGTTTATTTGACGAAGCGCGGTCTGGAAAAGAAATTATTCACTGCCACTATTATTTTGGCGGTGCTCTTTTTTGGTTTATCATTGGCTGGCTTGCTGATGTAAGCTGATTCCTCTCGTTTCGTTTTTAACTTGTGGATTTATCGCTTCAAAAAATAAAATTATTTTTTAAAGAGAAAAAAAAGCTACTTTCTCCGTTTTTGCTTTGGCTTAATAAGTTAGGTTTAATTAAAAATAATAATAATTCCTCTTTTTCTAAATTAAATACTGATAAAAATTTAGTTTATTCTTTGGCTCATAGTAAAATACCACGGAAGAATCAATTAAAGCATATAGCTCGCTTTTTGAATCCAAAGGAAAAAGTATTTTTAAAAATTGCTATCCTTGCTTTACTCGTTAGTGTTTTTTATCTTGGTTACGGATTTTATCAAAAACATTTAATTCAAGTGCCTAAAGTCGGAGGAACTTATATTGAGGGCGTGGTGGGCTATCCACAAACAATTAATCCTCTCTATTCAAACAGTCGTGACGTTGATGCCGATTTGGCTCGTCTTATTTATTCCAGTTTATTTAATTATGATCAGGACGGACGTTTATTACCTGATTTAGCCGCCTCTTGGCGAATAGAAAATGAAAATAAGGATTATATAATAACTTTAAAAGATGGAGTTAAGTGGCACAATGGTGGTCTTTTAAGGGCTGATGATGTTGTCTTTACCTTTAATCTAATTAAGGCGCCAGAGTTTCGTTCACCTCAACGATTTACACTTGAAGGTGTAACAATTAGTAAAGTTGACGATTTAACAATTAAGTTTAGTTTGAGCGAGGCCTATGCCGACTTTTTTAGTTTATTAACTTTTGGCATTATGCCTCAGAATGCATGGGAGTTAATTATCCCGGAGGCAGCTTCTTTATCAGAATTAAACTTAAAACCAATTGGCAGTGGTCCTTATATGTTTGCCTCCCTGATTAAAAATAAAGGAGGAGAATTAAAAGAATATCGTTTAATAGCTAATCCAGATTATTATGCTTCTCAGCCTTATATTCAGGAAGTTATTTTTAAATTTTTCCCAAACTATAATGAATTATTGCGAGCTTTGAATGCTAATGATATTGAAGGGGCAAGTTATGTTCCTGACGATTTAAAAAATGATTTGTTGGCTAAGCATTCTTTGGCTATTCATAATTTACGACTGCCTCAGATCAATGCTATATTTTTTAACGCCAATAACGATAAGGCCTTAGCTGATGTGAAGCTTAGGCAGGCTTTGGCATATGCAGTTAATTATGATTTTTTAATTAAGGATGTGTTAAACGAGGAAGTTGATCGAGCCTATGGACCTATTTTGGCAACAGACTTTGCTTATACTCCTAGCGAGCTGCAATATAATTTTGACAGAACTAAGGCGGAGCAAATATTAACAGACGCAGATTACAAATTGGTAGATATTAGTGATCAGACTTTAGCTAAAGATGAATTTAGTCCAGAAGAAACAGCTATTGTAAAATATGCTAGTTCAACCAGTGTGGATGCCAAAGGACTGTGGCGCGTTTTTCAAGCTGATAAAGTTTATCAACCGCTAGTAATTAAATTATCGGTTCCAGATAATGGTCGCTTTGATGTTGCCGAGAGTATTAAAAATAATTGGGAGGCAATTGGAGTCCATGTTAATATTGTTAAGGTCGACAGTTCATCTTTAAATACTGAGTTAATTATAAACCATAATTTTGAAGCTTTTCTATATGGTCAAGTTGTAGGCTTTGATCCAGATGTAATTGCTTTTTGGCATTCATCGAAAATAGCTGGACAGGGATTAAATCTTTCCAGTTATAATAACAGTGAAGTAGATAAGCTGTTATCAGAGGCTAGACAAGCTGCTGATAATTTTGATCTACGTTTAGAAAAATATAAAAAATTTCAGGAAATTATTAGCACAGATGCGCCCGCAATTTTCCTGTATTCTCCCAATTATACATACGTGCAAACAAAACGTGTTCGCGGTTTTAATGGCAGCGCTATTAACAGTCCGAGCGATCGTTTGGCCGGTATTAATAATTGGTATTTAAAAACAAGCAAGCATTTAGACTGGTAAAGTCTACATTTAATAAATTCTCACTATAATAATAAGCATAAATTGAAATTACCGCATGTATTTTTGGCATCGGTCCTCTCTTTGTGTGTAAAAACACATGATTACTCGTTACAAGTCTGGCATGAATGCCAGCAAAGAAAAAGGTTCACAAATAAGAATTAATAAACACTCTAAAGCGCCAATGCGTTCAAATTTTGTTAAGCCAACAACAGTATTACAAAAACAAAATAGTAATGGCGACTACGTTAAAGTCATTGTTCTGGGCGGACTTGAAGAGGTTGGTCGCAACATGACTTTAATTGAATGTAATAAAGAAATTATCATTATTGATATGGGCTTACAGTTTCCAGAAGAAGATATGCCCGGAATTGATTATATCATTCCCAATATTTCTTATTTACGAGATAAAATAGATTGGATAAAGGGGGTTGTTATTACTCATGGGCATTATGATCATATCGGTGGCATTCCTCATATTATGGGAGAGATTGGTAATCCTCCTATGTTTATGGGGGCATTAACGGCTGGGCTGGTAAAGAAACGTCATCAGGAGTATAAGAATGCACCGGTTTTAAAAATTAAGGAAATTAATGAAGAATTTAAATTAAAATTAGGAGCTTCATTTAATCTTGAATTTACTCGAGTTAATCATTCTATTCCTGATTGTTTCGCCGTTATCGCTAGTACGCCTTTGGGAAAAATTATGCACACTGGTGATTTTAAGATTGATTTTACTCCTGTTAATGATAAGCCAGCCGATTTACAGCGCTTAGCACAAATCGGTAATGACGGCATTATGCTTTTAATGTCTGACTCTACCGACGCTACTCATCCTGGTTATCAGGTTTCGGAATCGGCTATCGGTGATGAGATGGGTAGAATTTTTGAAAAGATTGAAGGGCGTATTATTATCGGCACCTTTGCTTCGCAGATTAGTCGTGTTCAGAAAATTTTAGAATTAGCTAAGCATTTTGGTCGGCGCGTGAGCTTGCAAGGGCGTAGTATGAATTCTAATGTAGAGATTGCTCATGAGATTGGCTACTTGAAGTTTGATCCAAAAATATTAATTGATGACAATGAATTAAGCCGTCTTCCCGATAATAAGGTTATGATTATTGGGACTGGTGCGCAGGGAGAGTCTAATGCTTTTTTAAGTAGAGTGGTTAACGGAGAACATCGTAGTGTCCACATTAAGCAAGGTGATACTGTGCTTTTTTCCTCCTCGGTTATCCCTGGTAATGAAAGGTCAATCCAAAATTTAATGGATATGGTTGTTCGTCAGGGTGCTCATATTATTCATTACCGAATGTTAGATATTCATGCTGGTGGACACGCTAAGGCTGAAGATTTAAAATTAATGATGCGTCTTATTAAGCCAGAGTATTTTATGCCGATTGAGGCTAACCATTATATGTTAAGAGCTCATGCTGAATTAGCAGAGCAAGTTGGCATTAGTAAAGATCGCATCTTTGTGGCTGATAACGGTCAAGCAGTTTTATTCCAAAAAAATAATATTGGCAAAAGCATTGGTGCCCTTACCAAAGAGAAGGTCCCTACTGATTACGTGATGGTTGATGGGCTTGGTGTGGGTGATGTTTCGGAAGTTGTTTTACGTGATCGCTTAATGATGGCCGGAGATGGCATGATTGTAATTATTGCCACTATTGACGCTAAGACCGGTAATATAATCGGCAATCCCGATATTATTTCTCGCGGTTTTATTTATATGAAAGAAAGCCGTGATTTAATTGAGAAGACTCGTATGCGTGTGAAGAATATTGTTAAAGATAAGAATCCGATGACTCCAGCTGATGATGATTTTATTAAAAATAAAATTAGAAATGATGTAGGCCAATTCTTGTTCACTCAAACAAAACGACGCCCTATGGTGCTACCAGTAGTAATTAAAGTTTAAGTTAAAAGTAAAAATTTATTCAAAAAGTCAGGGTTCTTAAGCCTTGACTTTTTGTATATTTTGTCATACGATTAGTTTAACAATAAAATATTCACCTTTTATTAGTCTTTGGGATTTTATAGCAATTATCTAAATATTTTGCTTGAGGTGGCCTGAAGGCTCTTCCGCAAGGAAGGGTTAAGGAATATTTTTTATTACCTTAAATAAGTATTATTTATTTAAAGTAAGCTAAATTTATGTCAGAAGAATCAACAGAATCAACACCAGTAAGTGCTTTCGCAGCCTTATTAGAAAAAGATGGTGTTAATATTCCTCAGGTTGGGGATATCGTCAAGGGAACCGTTGTTACTGCTTCAAAGTCTGAGGTTGTTTTAGATATCGACGGCGTTTTAATGGGAGTAGTAAGGGGTCCGGAGTTATATGCAGAAGTTGATGAATTTTCTCACTTAAAGCCTGGTGATCAGGCGGAGGCAGCTGTTTTAGAAACAGAAAATGAAGAGGGCCGTATTGAATTATCCTTTCGTCAGGTTGGGCAAGAGAAGGCTTGGGAGGCTCTACGCGAAGCCTTTAAAGACAAGGAAATTATTAAAATTAGAATTATTGATGCCAACAAAGGCGGCTTATTAGCTCGCTATTGTCAGATTAACGGATTTTTACCTGTTTCTCAATTAGCTCCAGAAAATTATCCTCGTATTAGTGGCGGGGATAAGAGTAAAATTTTAGAAAAATTAAAATCTTTTGTTGGGCGTGATTTTGAAGTATCCGTTATTACTTTAAATGAAGATGAAAATAAAATTATTTTTAGCGAAAAGGATGTTTGGAATAAAAAACAGAAGCCAGCGCTTGATCGTTATAATGTCGGCATGGTGGTTGATGGCAGAATTACAGCTATTACTAATTTTGGTGTATTTTTGAACTTTGATGATGGCATGGAAGGTTTAATTCATATTTCCGAAATCGCCTGGCAACGCATCGATTCTCCTAACGAATTATTTAAGGTTGGTGATCATATTAAGGCAGAAATTGTAAGCATTGATGGTAGTAAGATTTTCTTAAGTTCAAAAAAATTACAGAAAGATCCTTGGCAGGAAGCAAGCGCTAAATATAGTGTTGGACAGGTTATTTCTGGTTCAATTGTAAAATTAAATCCTTTCGGTCTTTTTGTGAAGCTAGATGAAGAAATTCATGGGCTGGCCCACATTAGTCAATTAAATTTGGCTGGTAAGGAGAAATTAAGTGAATTATTTAAGGCAGGAGAAGTTCGCGATTTTGAGATTGTTAGCATTTCTCCAGCAGAGCATCGTTTAGGTTTAAAATTAGCTGGTGAAGTTAAAAATGAAAAAGAAGGAGACAAAAAGAAAGCAACTAAGACTAAAAAAGAAGAAATCAGCGATGTGTCTAAAGAGGATCTAGACCTTAAGACAGATAAAGAAGGTCTTGAAGCTAAGCAAGAGAAAACAGATAAAAAGGATAAGAGCGATGAAAAAAAGGAAGAAAACAAAGAAGTAAGTAAAGAAGTGTAATTCTTTCAATATTTAGAAATAGATTTTAAAATGCTCCCCCTTTCTTTCTGGGGAGCATTTTAGTTTTAGAAAGCTTTTGGGTGAATTGCCAAAACCAATCTAATCTTATATAATAAGGATTACGATAATAAGATAAAAATTTGCCTATTTTAGAAAAAATATGAAAAAATTAATACGAAATTTCTTACTTTTCTTTTTAATATTTATAGCTATTGCTGCACTTTTTAGCACTTTTTCTCAAAATAATGAGGTAGCTGATGTTGGTATTGAAAAAATGGTTCAAGAACTAAATGATAATCAAGTTAAGTCATTGGTGGTGAGCGGTAATGAGATAAAAATAGAACTAATTGACGGTTCTAAACAGCTCGTTCAAAAAGAAAGCGGAGAGAGTTTGTCGACTTTATTAAGTAACTTTGCCGTAGACCCAGCTAAGCTACAAACAGTCGCTGTAACCGTTCAAGAGCCTTCTGGCTGGTCTTATTGGTTAGGGATAATTTTACCATTTGCTTTACCCTTACTCTTAGTCGCTCTATTTTTAATGTTTATGATGCGTGGTGCTCAAGGAATGAATTCACGCGCCATGAGTTTTGGGCAATCGAGTGCTAAAGATTTTAATTTAGATAATAAGGAGCGGGTGACTTTTAAAGATGTGGCCGGAGCTAAAGAAGCTAAAGAAGAATTGAGTGAGGTTGTGGAATTTTTACGATATCCCAAAAAGTTTCAGGATTTGGGAGCGCGGATTCCTCGCGGTGTTCTGTTATTGGGTAGCCCTGGCACAGGCAAGACTTTATTAGCGCGAGCCGTGGCTGGTGAAGCGAAAGTTCCTTTCTTTCATATGTCTGGCTCTGAATTTGTGGAAATGTTTGTTGGTGTGGGAGCTTCTCGAGTTCGTTCACTTTTTCAAAAAGCTAAAAAACAATCTCCTTGTATTGTGTTTATTGATGAAATTGATGCCGTCGGCCGTCGTCGTGGATCAGGCATGGGAGGTTCTCATGACGAACGCGAACAGACTTTGAATCAAATATTAGTAGAGATGGATGGTTTTGAAATTAGTCAGAATGTAATTGTTATTGCGGCTACCAACCGTCCCGACGTGCTTGACCCAGCTCTGCTTCGTCCGGGACGCTTTGATCGCCAAGTAGTGATAGATCGCCCAGACCTAAAAGATCGGGAAGAAATATTAAAAGTTCATGTTAAGAAAAAACCTTTAGACAAAGAGGTTGACTTAAAAAGAATTGCAGAAAGAACTCCTGGATTTTCTGGAGCTGATTTGGCCAATTTATTGAATGAGGCTGCTATTTTAACTGCCCGTGAAGACAAAAAAAGTATTGGCATGGCTGAATTATTTTCCGCCATTGAAAAAGTAATGATTGGTCCAGAACGCAAAAGTCGAGTTATCAGTGATAAAGAGAAAAAGATTACTGCTTATCATGAGGCGGGGCACGCACTTGTTGCACATTTTCTGCCTAATAGTGATCCTGTTCAGAAAGTTTCTATTATTGCTCGTGGCTCTGCTGGTGGCTATACTTTGAAAGTGCCGATTGAAGATAAATATTTTCATGCAAAATCCGATTTCTTAGATGAAATTGCTGTTCTTTTGGCTGGTCATCTGGTAGAAAAAGAAATATTCGGCGAAGTTACTACTGGAGCTACTTCTGATTTACGTCGAGCGACTTCAGTGGCTCGTAGTTTGATTACCGATTATGGTATGAGCGATGTTCTTGGTCCGCGAACTTTTGGTCAAAAAGAAGAGTTAATATTTTTAGGCCGAGAGATTCACGAGCAGCGTGATTATAGTGAAAAAGTGGCAGAGCAGATAGATGCAGAAATTGCTTCATTTATAGCTCAAGCAGGAGCAGTGGCCAAGAGGATATTAGATGAAAATCGCAAAAAACTGGAAATAATAGCCGAGGCTTTATTAGTCAGAGAAACTTTAGAAAAAGAAGAGTTTGAAGCTTTACTGGCCCCTGAGACGGCTAAGGTGGACCTGGTTTAAACTAGACAAGGTTTGACTAATATTAATTTTTGGCTATACTAAAAATAGATATAAATAAATTAGAGCAATTTATTATAAAGCTCTATTTACATACTTAATTCAACAATATGGCTAATCCTAAAAAAAGGAAATCTAGAAGTGCGGTTCG
>JAIPIE010000003.1 GCA_021734825.1 Patescibacteria group bacterium | reverse complement strand
TATCAACAGGGGGATTATGGTCAAAGGTGGCGTCCCCTTTTTACCAAGGATGGTAAAAAAAATTGATAATAAAACTATTATAAAGTTTGTAAGCGCCAACCACGCCAACCTTTATGCTCTTTACAGTCAAAAAAACAACCAGTTGATTTTGCCGGTTGACTACAAAAGTATCCCGAATAATTGGGACAGCCAAGAAGAATAAATGGCTGCTAGTATACGCTTAACCTCGATTCACTTAGCTGACTCGGGGTTTTTTTATTTCTCACTTTCTTTGACTATCTTGACAATTGCTTGAGCGAGGGCGTCGCTATCATTAGGTGGAATCAATTTTAAGTCTAAATACTCTTGCAGTTCGGGAATACCGCCAATATCTGAGGCAATGGCATGTAGGCCGTATTTAGCTGCTTCCCATAAACTAGTGGGAGAATTTTCATAAACAAGTGAAGGGAGAAGTACAACCGTGGCTGTTTCTATTAATTTTTCCATTTCCCCGTGACTCAAGTGTCCGACATAAGCAATATTATCAGTCTTATTGCTTTGCTCTTGTACTAATTTAAGTAAGCTGCCACCACCGGCAATACTTAAACTTGCCTTTTCTTTAGGCAGTGCCGCTTTCCCCCAAGCCTCCAGTAGAATATGAATGCCTTTGTGTTTTTCAAGTTGTCCGGAAAAAAGAAAATGAAGCGGTAGGCTGATTTTTTTTGGAGTAATTTTGTTTAATTTAAAATTTGGCCGGACTATGGTTTTTTGTTTTTGGAAAAATCCGTTCTGTTGATGAATATCTAGTAGCCATTGTGAGGGGGAAATTATTTGAGCTGCTCCGCTTAAGGCACGGCGACTGAAAAATTGATAGCAGCGAGCCAAAAGGGAATGAATAATATTTTCTTGGCCACAATACATTAAGCCTGATGGGTATAATAGCTGAATATCGTGCAGGATGTGGCGATGGGAAATATGTAGACGTCGTAATAAGCGGGGCAGGTAAAAGCCTAACCCAAGAAGATTATGCGTTATGACTAAATCAACTTTCTTTGCACTCAGTATTTGTTTTAATCGGCGTTTATGCAAAGGTAGAAGTAATTGCCCCAAGTGCCAAATAAGTTTCCGTGGGGTAGTCCATTGCGATAAGAGACGATAGGATGAATTGAGAAAATAAGTATCGATTGTATCACCTTCTTCATGATTGAGGGTGGAGGTGATAATAAAAACCTCATGACCAGTTGCCCTTAAATCGGCGGTCATTTTAGCAGCAATAATTTCGGCACCGCTATTGCGTCCGTAGGGAGGATATAAATTGTTGACGATGGCAATGCGCATAAAATATTAATTAGCGAACGAATTCGTCTAAAATTTGATCGGCAACTTTTTCCCAGGCATATTTATCTTCAACTAGTTTGCGGGCTGCTTGACTCATTTTTAAACGTTTATTTTCATCAGAGATAAGACTAGTAATTTTTTCGCTCAAATCTTTGATATCGCCGGGCTGACAGATAAGGCCTTCTTTGCTGTCATTAAAAACGCTACGGACTCCGACCAGATTACTGGCAATTACTGGCAGACCACAAGCCATTGCTTCAATTAGAACTAGACCAAAGGCCTCATGACTATTAATTGAAGGTAAAATTAACATATCAGCCCCTTGATATTCTTTGATTAATTCTTCTTCGCTCACTCTTCCAAGAAAACGAACCTTTTTATCTAAGTGTAGTTTTACTGTTTGTTGTTGATATTGTTTTTTTAAATCACCATCACCAATGATATGCAGAGTCAAAGGTAGGCTAATTCTCGCCATTGCTTCTAAGAGAATACTTAATCCCTTAAAATAATGAGCGCTATCAAGGCCGCCGACAAACAAAAGAGTGTGTCCGCCGTGTTTAATAAAACGACGATTAACAAAATTAACGATGGCCGCCGCTTTATTGCCCTTAGCTTCAGTTTGGGCAGGTATCCTTGGTTTAAAAATATCACTTTCCACGCCAAAGGGGATAATTTTAATCTTTTCTGGATAAGCTTTACAGATTGTCGCCAGTTTGCCATTTTCAGCATAATCACGACTACCGACGATAATTTTTTCTGCTCTTTTCATTAAACGCTTAAAAATTAAACGGGAGGGGAAGGCCAATATCTTTTTATTGGCAGGCAGGGCGGGAGTGTCCATGTGATAATGGATAAATAAGCGCTTTTTTTTGAAGACAGAGCACATAAAAAGCACAATGGCATCTGTGCCAAAAAATGGATAGTGCAGATATATTACTTCATCTTTAAAAAGTCTAAGGAGTAAGGAAAGCGCTAAGGCGCCATGACCAGAACGTAGACGAGGACGTAAAAAATGAACTTGTTGATTGTAAGTCGGGGTAGGCGGTGTTTTGGCCTGTGCTGGCATAAGAGTAAAGGTGTTAACTT
The DNA here is from genome assembly GCA_021734825.1 of Patescibacteria group bacterium. GTDB lineage: Bacteria > Patescibacteriota > Patescibacteriia > Patescibacteriales > UBA12465. The sequence goes on along the minus strand of JAIPIE010000003.1, from coordinate 20,900 downwards.
GATGCTCGCGACTCAAAATTTCGCCTAAGCGATAGGCACTTTGGCCGATGCCACCGGCATAAGGAGGGAAGGCACAAACGATTTGGGCAATTTTCATAAGAGCTTAGATTTATTTCAGAGTAATTTCTCGTACTAAGTCGGTTAGATTTTTTTCCAACTTACTTAGTTTGAGGCGTAGTTTAAATACAAAGTAGAAAAGACTAATAACAGCAAGATAGAGCAAGAAGTTAATACCAGAACCAGAAAAGCCGACACTAACAAGAACTTGATCAAGAAAGCGAATAAAAATAATGGCGAGAGCGCCTAAGGACCAGAAGCTGAGCCATAAAATAAATTCGTTGTTGCCAATTTGTTTGTGCTTTTTTTGTTGAAATAGTCGCCAGATAAAAATAGCGATGAAAATGAGAGCAATGGCTTGTTGAAACATATGTTTGACAAAAGTTAATTATCGTCTTAATATAATGAGAATTATTGTTTGTTCATTTTTAACCTAAATCATATTTATTATGAAAAAGTTCCTTGTTAGCCAGACCGTAGGGCTGTCTTGGTTTATAATTGTTTATGCCCTGGTAAGAGGCCTAATCGCCGGACCATTATCGATTCAAGGTGTGGACACGTTCGCGCTTGTTATTACTGTGTCCGTGTTAATGTGGTTGCTGTTAAGCATAATTAACTCAGAAAAAAAAGCTTTTGGCTTGTCGAGTTCATTGTTTGCCGCCGCCGCTACTCTATTTGTCTTAGATTTTTTCAGGGCAGATAACTACGATGATTATGTTTGGTATGCCTTGATTGTCGTGCTGGTTATTAGTCTATTATCCTTTGTCATTCTAGGGATATATAGGAAAATGACAGCTTCACACTGGCTTATCGCTAGTGGTCGGGTGTTGTTAACTTTAGCATTAGTGGTGGTGATAGAATTTTTAGTATTGCCACTCATTCCTATTCCCACACCGTAAAAAAGAAAGCATTTATTTGAGGTAAGCTATAACTTACCTCTTTTTTTATTGTCTAATTTTTTGAATGAATAAATCTTTGAGAATACGGAGTCCTCCGGAAAACTTTTGTCCGTATTCGTGATAGGTGACAGTAATAGGCACTTCTTTAATGCGCCATTTCCCTTGACTGAGTTTAATTAATATTTCACTGCAATGAGCCATCTCGTTGTTTTCAATGCGAAAGCTGTGCGCCACTTCTTTAGTATAAGCTCGAAAGCCGCTTTGCGGATCACTGGTATGAGCGCCGAGCAAGTGATTGATTAAACGACCTAAGGGGAGAATAAGGTATTTTTTACTGAAAGGCAAATTTGATTTTTTTCCCAAGAAACGTGAACCAAAAACAACATCAGCTTCTTGTTTTAATAAAGGGGCGATTACTTCGGGGATTTCTGTGGCTGCGAATTGATCGTCGGCATCAAAATGAACAATAATATCTGCCCCCATTTTTAAGGCTTGGTCACTACCAGTTTGCAAGGAAGCTCCTTGTCCGCGATTAATCGGATGTCTTAAGACAAAAGCGCCGGCGTTTTTCGCCAGCTCAGAAGTGTTATCAGTGGAATGATCATCTACAACTATAACGTCATTCACTAGGGGCTTAACCTTATCAATAACGCGGACAATATGTTTAGCTTCATTCCAAGCGGGAATTACACAGATAATTTTCATAATTTTGTATCGCTCTCTGCCCAAGTGGCAATTTCTTCAATATTAATAAGACCGGTGCCAGCTTTATCTAAGGCTCCTTTAATCAATGGTTCGTAGCCTTTTTGCAGGCGACCATCGCTTAAAAAATGCATAATTTCAAAAACAGCTGTTTTCGGTGGTGTTTTTTTCTTTTGACAGTAAGTGCAGCCACGCTGACGGTATAATTTCTGCGGCCAGTAAGCCTTGCTGATTGGCCAACGATGTAGAATATTTTGTTTAATCTCTTTTCCAGGATCAAAAACTTGAGCACAACGAGAGCAGGGGCGAGTAAATAATTTTTGAGCAGATATTAAAATAATCTGTTCGGCTATATCCTTGGAATTAATACCAGCTTGACGTAGTAATTTTAAAGATGCTGCCGCACTAGCTAGCGGCAAAGTTAGAATAACTAGGCGACCGCTATCAGCCGCTCGCCAAAGAGCTTTTATATCAGAATTTTTTAAAGCAGCGTCTACGGCTATAATTTCACTATCTAAAATCATGAGCTTTTCTATAATTTGGTTGAAACTCTCGTAATGACTGGAGTTGATAGTATTAACACCTTCAATTTTATGTAAGGGAAAGTCTTCAATAGAATAGGCGCTGCGTTTGCTAGCGGCTAATTGTAGAAGGGAGTAATATGTGCTACTAGCGCCATTTTCCTCGGCGGCGGTAATTATAATAATTCCACTTTTTTTATTTATGGCCTGTTTAAAGTTGTTTCGCTGAGTTTTGTTTAAGCCTAGAGCAGACAATCGAAGAATGCGAGGATGTTCGGCACTGAGACTAATTAAAAGCTTTTCTCCGCTAGAAGAGGGAATTAAAGAGGCTCGTCCTTTAATAATCTCCTCGGCGTCACTTATTTTAAAACGTTTATTATGAAATAGGTCATTCTCGTTGGCACCCACTAATCGGCGGAAGGTGGCCTTAATATTGAGTTCGGTTTCTGGGTCTAATTGTAGATAATTAGCATTCTCTCCGTAACCGCAAGTACAAAATAAATTATCATCCTTTGCTTCTAGGCTAAAATGACTATGACCACGCTCATTGGCGTAGTGACAAATTGTTTTAATTATTTTCTCTGACATAAGTACATTATACCATTATCTACTTGATTTTTAAAATGCTTAATAATATGATACAATAAGGTCGAAACTTTTAAAAGGAAAGAGAGAATATTTTTAAATATTATGGCTTATTCATTTATTTATAGTCGTTGGTATGCGCTCAAGCGGCGCCTATCTTTTATTTTGACTAAGTATTGGCGTTATCAGCCAAATCGCTTGTATTTATTAATTTCGGTGATAATGCAAGTATTAATCTGGATTTTTGCCTATCAAATTTATATTAGCTTGGGCAATGATTTGTTGGTTGCCCATTATAATGTTGATTTTGGCATTGATGCTATTGGCAATCCCAAGCAAATCTTTAATATTCCTTTACTCGCTCTTGGTGCTTTAATTTTAAATGGGTTCGTTTTGTCATTCTTTACTAAACGCTTAAATTTTAATTTTCTGACCAATGCCGCTGGTATTACTGGAGTGATGGTGCAGTTGTTAGCTGCTTTAGCGCTTATGTCTCTATATTTAATAAATTTTCTGGCTTAATTTGTTATGATTGTTTTTTATATTGTTAAAATTTTATTATTATCAACTTTGGCTTTTATCTTTGCCTTTGCTTGTACGCCAGCCCTCACTAATTTTTTATATAAATATAAGTTAGGCAAGCAGATTAGAAATAGCGGAGACACACCGATTTTTAGTCGCCTGCATGCTCATAAAGTTGGTACGCCGACTATGGGCGGCATTTTAATTTGGGGCACGGTTTTAGTTTTTATGGTGCTCTTTTCTTTTTTGGCTGATATTTTACCAGGTGAAATTTTTCAATATTTAAACTTTTTTTCTCGCTCGGAAACTTTATTGCCTTTGGGTGTTTTAATCGCTAGTGCTCTAATCGGTTTAATTGATGATTGGCTTGACGTGAGCGCTAAGGGAGTCTTTGGTGGGGGCGGATTAAAGTTAAAACATCGTCTCCTGATTTATGCCTTGATTGCTGCCGCTGGAGCCGCTTGGTTTTATTTTAAATTAGATTGGACTGTTTTCCATATTCCGTTTTTTGGTAATTTTGAAATATCTTGGTGGTATATGCCAGTATTTATTTTTGTCATTGTTGCCACTTCCTTTTCTGTAAATGAAAGCGATGGTCTTGATGGGTTAGCTGGTGGTTCGCTAATTATGGCCTTTGCTGCCTATGGTATTATCGCCTTTGTTTTGGGCTGGTATCAATTGGCCACTTTCTGCGGTGTCATCATTGGTGCCTTACTCGCTTTTCTTTGGTTTAATATTCCGCCCGCTCGTTTTTATATGGGGGATACTGGGGCGATGAGTTTAGGGGTGACTTTGGGTGTAATTGCAATGCTGACCAATAGCGCCTTATTATTACCTTTGATTGGTTCAATATTTTTAATTGAATCAGTGTCCGTGATTGTACAGGTGCTCTCTAAAAAAATAAGGCATAAGAAAGTTTTTTTATCTTCACCTATTCATCATCATTTTCAAGCTTTAGGCTGGCCAGAATCAAAAATTGTCATGCGTTTTTGGGTTATTTCGGCCCTGGGCAGCGTTTTAGGCCTTATTGTCTTTTTGGCCGATAGACAATGGTAGTATTTTATGAAAGTTTCAAAAAGCCTGAAGAATATATTTAGTAGTAATAAAAAGGAGCAAGCTCATGCGCCTGATCGTTTGTTTTTGTTGGCTGTGGGAGCTTTGTCTATTATTGGCTTGGTGATGTTGTCCAGTGCTTCGGCAGTAGTTTCCTACTCTAAGTTTGCTAATACTTATCATTATTTCGTGCATCAATTAATTGCCGTCGCCATTGGCGCCGGATTTTTTTATATTTTTTCTAAGCAGGACTATCGCGTGTGGCGACGTTATGCCCTCTGGGCTCTAATTGCCTCTATTCTTTTACTCGTTTTAGTATTTATTCCGGGTTTGCGGGCAGAACATGGTAGCGCCCGTAGCTGGATTATAATTTTCGGACAATCTTTCCAACCATCGGAATTAGTTAAGCTTAGTTTTTTGATTTATTTAGCTACTTGGTTAGAAGCAAAAAAAGATAAATTAAAAGAAGCGAGCAGTGGTATTATTCCACTTTTGGGCAGCTTGGTAATAATCAGCGGTCTGATGTTGGCTCAGCCTGATTTCGGCACTTTATCTATCATCTGGTTTGCTTCTTTAGCTGCTTTTTTTGTAGCTGGCGGCAAACTTTCCCATATTATTATGGTTATACTTGCGGTTATTTTGGCGGCAGGACTGACCTTCTATACTAACTCATCTTATCAAAGTGATCGTTTTCGTTGCTATCAAAGCCCTTCCTATGATTCACAGAATGAGTGCTATCAAATTAGTCAATCTTTAATCGCCGTCGGCTCTGGTGGTTGGATGGGAAGAGGCTTGGGGCAGAGTCGTCAAAAATTTATGTATTTACCTGAGGTCTGGGGTGATTCAATTTTTCCGATTGTAGCTGAGGAGATAGGCTTTATTTTTAGCTCTTTCTTTATTTTGTTATACGGACTACTCTTTTATCGTGGCATTAAAATTGCTCGAGCTGCCCCTGATATTTATGGTAGCGCTTTAGCGGTTGGTATTATCGCCTGGTTAGCCATACAAACATTTTTAAATATTGGCGGCATGATAAATGTTATCCCTATGACGGGAGTTCCTCTGCCTTTTGTTTCGGCCGGAGGCTCCTCAATTATTGCGACGCTCATGGCAATGGGTATCTTGGTAAATATTAGTAAACACGGTCAACATGAAAGACGTTAGAAAAAAATTAATTATTATTTCTGGTGGTGGAACTGGTGGACCAAGCATGGTGCCATTAGCTTTGGCGCAGGCGTATCGCGAACTTAATGCTAATACGCATTTTGTATTTTTTGGTAATGACAAGTCCTTAGATCAGGATTTATTTGCGGATAATTTACAAGCCCTGCAAGCAGATTATTATGCTTTACCATCAGGGAAGTGGCGCCGATATTTTTCTTGGCATAACTTTTCAGATATTATTAAAATATATAGTGCTTTTTTTCGTGCCTATTATTATTTAAGAAAATTAAAACCAGATTTAATTATTTCCGCCGGTTCTTTTGCGAGCGTGCCATTAGTTTGGGCGGGGAAGATTTTAAAAATTAAAATATTGGTACATCAACAGGATATTCGTCCTGGTCTCGCCAACCGCCTAATGGCGCCATGGGCGGATAAAATCACTGTTTGTTTTGAGAAATCCTTGGCCGATTATGGCAAGAAAGCTCTGGTGATCGGTAATCCTAGTGAAGCTATGGCTGTTACTGAAGATAGTAAAAATGTTTTAAGAACAAAATTCAAGCTTAGCTCTGATAAACCTTTATTATTTATTACCGGTGGTGCTAGTGGTGCTCTCGCTATCAATAAATTAATATTTACCGCTTTGCCTTATTTATCTACTGACTGGCAAATTGTGCACCAAATAGGACAGGGCAAGGATGAAGATGCACCCGTTCAAAATAATTATCAAATATATCCTAATATCGCTCAAAATGACTTTACAGCCTTAGTGGCCTGCGCCGATATTGTTATTTCTCGGGCTGGGCTAGGAGCTTTAACGACGCTTGCGGCTTTAGCTAGACCAAGTATTATTATCCCTATGCCTAATTCGCATCAAGAAAACAACGCTGCTTATTTTCAAGCGAAAGAAGCTGTTTTGGTATTGATGCAAGCAGAATTAAATGGACAAAAATTGGCCAAAGAAATTGAGACCTTATATCAGGACGAGAACAAGCGTATGCGGTTGGCTTATAATATTAGTAGCGTCCTCCCGAAAGAAGCTGCCTTCAAGGGAGCAAAAATAATACAAGCAATGCTGACAGAGTAATAATATGAATTTATTAAAACATAAAAAATTTTATTTGATTGGTATTAAAGGTGTGGGCATGACTATGCTGGCTCAGTTTTTACGCGAAAAAGCTAAGCTTGTTTCTGGTTCAGATATTGCCGATACTTTTATGACTGACGCTGTTTTACGTAGCCAAAAGATTCCAGTATTTTCTGGCTTTAAAGCAGAACAAATTCCCGCCAGCGCTGTTATCATTCATAGCAGTGCTTATAATGCTGACAACAACACTGAACTTGCTTATATCTCGCAGAATCAAAAAAAATTTAATAAGCAACTTTTATTAAACTATGCGCAAGCAATTGGAGCCTTATTTAGTTCTTATCAAGGTATCGCTGTTTGTGGTAGCCACGGCAAAACCACAACCACTGCTTGGCTGGGTTTTGTTTTGCAACAACTCGGCTTAGAACCCAATGTTTTAGTAGGTGCGCGTGTACCTCAGTTTCAAGGTAGCGCCATTATCGGCCGTTCCTCTTATTTTATCGCTGAAGCGGATGAGTATCAAAATAAATTACAATATTTCCAACCACAAGGAATAGTTTTAAATAACATTGATTTTGATCATCCTGATTATTTTAAAAATAAAACTGCCTATTTTCAGGTCTTTGCTGATTTTGTGCAGAAATTGCCACATTCCGGTTTTCTGGTAGCTAATGTGGCTGATAAGCAGATTCAGAAATTATTACCCATGGCGAAGACGAGAATTTTTACTTACGCTTTAGACGAAAAATTATTTGGTAAAAAAATTAAGCTTAGTTTGCTTGGGCATAGTGTGCGTTATGAAAAAAAATGGCAATATTTTCAAGTTAATGATTGGGGAGAGTTTAAGATCCGTTTGTATGGAAAACATAATTTGGAAAATGCTCTAGCAGTTTTAGCTAGTGGGTTAGCTTTAGGGATTAATCCAGAAGCGATGAAAAAGCCTTTAGCCTTATTTACGGGCACGGCGAGACGGGCGGAGTTATTAGGTAGCTATAAGGGCGTCCCAGTGTTTGATGATTATGCTCATCATCCTACGGAAGTAAAGGCGGCTTTGCAGGCCTTTAAAGAAATTTATCCGGATAAACGCTTAGTTTTAGTTTTTCATCCTCATACTTTCACTCGCACTAAGGCACTATTTAAAGACTTTGTCAGTAGTTTTGATCAAGTCGATACGCTTGCTTTAATGGAAATATATGGCTCGGCGCGCGAAGAGCAGGGAGGCGTATCTAGTCGTGATTTGATGCAGGCTTTAAAAAAGAATAGACGTAAAAAACCGGTATATTATTTAGCTGATTTTGATCAAGCTTTGTCTTGGCTTAAAAAACAACTTAAACCGAACGATGTTTTAATCTTAATGGGAGCGGGTGATATTTTTAGAGTGGGAGAAAAATTATTGAAAGTAAAATAAAAAATTCGACCTTAATTGTCGAATTTGTTTTGGGAGTGAAAGCTGTTTTTTTCTCAGCTTTTTAGTACTATAGTTTGTCTAGTGTTTGTCGGGCAATTTCAACTTGCCAGGCGTCGCGAAGACTAACGTGACAGGCTTCAATGAATTCGGCATAGTTTTCAGAACTAGCTTCATTTGCCCAGACCTCAATGGTTCTAAGAGCGGCAACTGAGCCCCATATTTTACTAATATCATGGGCTTCGTTGTATAGGGCATTATATATTCTTCGTCCATTTCTTGGCGTTGAAATATACCTAATCAGATTAGACCAGTTTCTCTGACAGAATTCTTGAGTCATTATTAATGGAAATTCATCACCATGATTAAGTTCGCTGAAAATTTTGATCTTTGTTTCAAGATCAGCTTTATTAAAATTTTCTTGCCATAATTTTACAGAGAATTCTTCTTCTTGCTTCTTATTGCTCATGATTTTATTATTTTTTAATGATTATTGATATGTAAAGTTCTATTCTATTCTTAGCTAGTGTTTTTATTTTTGTCAATACTTGGGCAGATCAAAGAAAAAGGGTGAGTATAAATTATAGCTTTTATTCGGTATATTATTTAGCTGATTTTGATCAAGCTTTGTCTTGGCTTAAAAAACAACTTAAACCGAACGATGTTTTAATCTTAATGGGAGCGGGTGATATTTTTCGGGTAGGGGAAAGTTTATTAAAGCAAAAGAAATAAACAAATAAAAAATCCGACATTGAAGTCGGATTAAAATTTTTGAGATAAGATTTTTACATCTTTGCCAAAATCATTTGAGCGACAATGATCTGTCTGGCATTTAAACTATCCCGGAAAGAATCAAGCAAAGAGTGATATTCGTCCGCGAGGTCGTTAATTGTTTTGTTTTGACCCCAAATCTCTATAGTTTTAAGAGCAGCGATTGTTGGCCAAATCTCTGGTGTGGCCGCAAACTCATAATACATGGCTTTGTATATAGCCTTGCCATCCTCAACGGTGTTAATAAGGTAAATCATTCGATGCCAATTCATCTGGCAAAATTTGTAGCCGATGGCTGACAACTCGGTGCTGTAATCAGCGTTGTAAAAGGGGCCGACTTTATTGGCCTCTTTAAAAATTTCAATTTTTCTTGCCAATTTTGCTTGGTCAAATTCTTTTTGCAAGCTATTTAAAGCTGTCTCCTTCGGGTCAATGTCCGATTTTTTTGATATTACGGTCATAATCCGCCGCTCCATTGAGAGCTGATCTGCCGGCTCCAGATTTCTTTTTTTCTGTGTCATTTTTTATTTATTTTGATGATTAATTGGAAAAGTTCTGCTCTATTATTACCAAATATTTTAATTATTGTCAATTATTTGACAGAATAGCAAAAAAGATTTAATATCAAATATTAGTTATTTTATTTAATTTTAGATATTTTATTAGCTATTATGAGTTTTTATGTCTAACGGAAATAAAAAAATAACAACACCAGCACCAAGCCTGGCTTGGTCAAAATTTTGGTGGACATTATGGCAACTGCTTAAGCCTTTTCGTCGCTTAATAGCCTGGATTTTAATAGTAACGATTGTTGCCGGTCTTTTTGATTTGGCTAAGCCTTATATTTTAAAACTTGTCATTGACAGTTTATATAATTTTCAATCGATTGATTTTCGCTTTTTGCTTTGGCTAATCTTGTTGTATCTTGGCTCTGATCAGCTTCGTTCCTTGGTGCAATATTTTGCCGATCGTTCAATCTTAAGTTTGCTAGTAAAAATTGAATATCACTTAGGTTTAAAAGCCCAGTCAAAGTTATTGGATTTAAGTCTTGCTTATCATGAAGATGAAAATACTGGCTCTAAGGTGGTTAAAATTGAGCGTGGCATTGACCGTATTTCACAATTAATAAATAGTATCGGTTGGGAAGTTGCGCCGACTTTCATTCAGCTCATCTTTACGGTCCCTGCTTTATTTTGGGCAGATTGGCGCATTGGTTTGTCTTTTATGTTTTTTACGCCGCTTTTTATGGCGGTGACTTATTGGTCTAATCAAAAAATGTATCCAGTGCGTAAGGAAATCTATAAGTCTTATGAAGTTGCTTCTGGTAAGATGACGCAGTCAATTTTAAATATAAATGCCGTTCAATCTTTTGTCCAAGAAGAAAGAGAGTTGTCTGATTTTGATCAAATTAAAGCTGGTGTTCGTGATAATGAAAACAAGCAATGGAGCTGGATGATGAAGGTTGGTTTGGGTAGAAACTTGATTGTTGATATTGGCCGGGCGACGGTGCTCTTCCTTGGTGTTTACTTAGTTTATCAAGGCCAGATTAGTGTGGGCACCCTTATTTTTGCTTTTACTCTCAGTGAAAAAGCTTATGCTTCGACTTATCGCTTATCTCGTTTTTATGACCGCATGGAAGAAGGTCGTGAGGGCGTGAGCCGTCTTTTATTATTATTTAATGCTCAAAGTGAAGTACAAAATGTGAAAAATGCTGTTGCACTTCAAGATATGAAAGGTAGTATCGAGTTTTGCCAAGCTTCATTTAAATATAAAAACACTCAGGCCATTGCTTTACGTAAGGTAAGTTTTAAAATTGAAGCTGGAAAAACTGTGGCCTTGGTTGGTCCTTCGGGTGGTGGTAAAACAACCGTCGCTCGCTTGATTTATCGTCATTATGATCCGCACTCGGGGCAAGTACTGGTGGACGGTCAAGATATTCGCGGTTTAGATCTTTTTGCCTATCGTCGCTTTTTAGCTATTGTGCCTCAAGAAGTGGAAATTTTTGATTTAAGTGTGCGTGATAACATTGCCTACGCCAATCCTAACGCTAGTGATAAAGAAATTGAAGAAGCAGCCCGCATTGCTAACGCTGAAGAATTCATTATAAAACTTGACCAGGGTTACAAGACTTTAGTGGGGGAGCGTGGCCTAAAGTTATCGGGTGGACAGCGTCAGCGCCTCGGCATTGCTCGTGCTATTTTAGCCAATCCAAAGATATTGATTTTTGACGAGGCCACTTCCAGTCTTGATAGCCAAAGTGAACTTTTAATTCAGTCTGCCCTTGAACGCTTAGCCAAAGATCGCACGGTGATTATAATTGCACATCGTCTCAGCACTATTAAAAGGGCAGATGAAATTATTGTGCTAGAAAATGGAGAAGTAGTTGAACAGGGTAATCATGAATCTTTGGCGCAGGTGAGCGGTGGTTTATATGCAAAATTATTACGTTTACAGGCAGTGGGAGAGCTTGAGTAGTTTGTCGTTAGTCATAAATGATTTACGCTGTGTTGATGTGGACTTCCCGTATGTATTTAAGTTATAATAGCAGTATGTTAAAGATTCAAAAACAAGTTGATTTAAGGAAACACAATACTCTTAAAATTGCGGCTAAAGCGGCCTATTTTGCCATTATTTATAGCAAGGTGGAATTACAAGAGGCCTATGCTTGGGCCAAGAAGAAAAATCTGCCTATTTTTGTGCTTGGCGGTGGTTCTAATATTCTGTTTTCTCAAAATATTAAGGCCTTGGTTTTAAAGAATGAAATTAAGGGCATAAGTGTCATCAAGGAAACAAAGACTGCTGCTTGGCTAGAAGCGAGGTCAGGTGAATGGTGGAGCACTTTAGTTCATTTTGCTGTTACTCATAATTGGGGTGGCATTGAAAATCTTTATTATGTGCCTGGCACTGTCGGCGCTGCTCCAGTTCAAAATATTGGTGCCTATGGTGTAGAATTAAAAGACACTTTTGTGAGTTTACTTGCCTTTGATTTACAAAGTGGTAAAGAAAAAATATTTACGGCAGAGGAATGTAAATTTGCTTATCGTGATAGTGTTTTTAAACATAAATATAAGGGGCGATATTTTATTTTAAGTGTGACCGTTAAATTAAGCAAAAACCCCAAGTTAAAATTAGACTATGGTGATATTAAGGCTAAACTAAGTGAACAGGGTATTAAAAAGCCAAACATTAGACAAGTGGCGGAAATTATTCGTCAAATTAGAGACAGCAAGTTGCCCAATCCGGCTGTACTTGCCAATGCTGGTTCATTTTTCAAAAATCCAGAAATTTCCATTTCCGCTTTTAAAAAATTACAGTTGCGCTTTCCGGAAATTAAATTTTTTCCCTCGGCTAGACCTGAGAAAATTAAAGTCCCGGCTGGCTGGTTAATTGAACAGGCCGGCTTTAAGGGTAAGCGCTTCGGCCCGGTGGGCATGTATGAAAATCAGGCTTTAATTTTGGTTAATTATGAGGGGGCAAGTGCCAAACAAGTTTTGGCTCAGGTGCGACGTGTTCAACTAGGGGTATATAAAAAATTTGGACTTAAGATTGAGCCAGAAGTGAATATTATAAATTAATTCAAAATTCAAGATTAAAAATTCAAAAATTATTTAATTTTCAATCTTTCAATTTTGAATTCTATATATGACAGCTAATGAATTAAGACAAAAATATTTGGAGTTTTTCCAAAATAAGGGACACGCAATTATTGCGAGCGCTTCTTTAATTCCAGAAAATGATCCGACAGTCTTATTTACCACTGCCGGCATGCATCCATTGGTGCCTTATTTAATGGGGGCGAATCATCCTGCCGGCAAGCGTTTAGTCGATGCTCAGAAATGTGTGCGTACTGATGATATTGATGAAGTCGGTGATGCTACTCACCACACCTTTTTTGAAATGATGGGTAATTGGTCTTTGGGAGATTATTTTAAAGAGGAATCTATTGCTTGGAGTTGGGAATTTTTAACTTCAGCAGAGGGCTTGAATTTAGATCCAAATTTATTAGCCGTTTCTGTTTTTATTGGCGATGATGATGCTCCTTTTGATGAAGAGTCGTATAATTTATGGCTGAAGGTTGGAGTGCCAGCTGATAGAATAGCAAAACTGCCTAAGAAAAATAATTGGTGGGGTCCAGCCGGCCAGAGCGGTCCTTGTGGTCCAGATACAGAAATATTTTATTGGTCCGGTAGACCCGAAGAAGTGCCAAGCAGTTTTAATGATGATAATGAGCTTTGGGTTGAGATTTGGAATAATGTGTTTATGCAGTATTTTAAAAATACTGAGGGTAATTTTGATTTACTGAAACAAAAAAATGTTGACACTGGACTGGGGCTAGAGAGAGTCACGGCAATTTTAAATCATGGTGATAATTATCAAACAGATTTATTTTGGCCCATTATCCAAAAGATTGAAGAGTTGTCGAAAAAAGAATATTTAAGTGACCAAATAATTACACGTTCAATGCGTATCATTGCTGATCATGTTAAGGCTGCTGTTTTTATCATAGGTGATCCTAAGGGAGTAAGTCCTTCAAACGTCGGACAAGGCTATGTCGTTCGTCGCTTATTGCGTCGCGCTATTGTTCAGGCTGGTCGTTTAGGCATTGATATTAAAACGAATTCTAATTGGCTAGAGAAAATTGTTGAAGCTATTATAAATATTTATGCCATTGCTTATCCGGAATTGGTAGATAATAAAATTTTTATTGTTCAGGCAATTGTGCAAGAGGGAGAAAAGTTTCAACGCACTTTGGATAATGGTTTAAAAGAATTTGATAAAATCTTGGTGGAAAATAATTTAGTTAAGGGTAGTGATATTTTTAATCTTTTTCAGAGTTACGGCTTTCCTTGGGAATTAAGTGAGGAGTTAGCCTTAGAGAAAGGCTGGAAGATTGATCGCTCTGGATTTGAAGAGGAGTTGGCTAAACATCAAGAACTTTCGCGTACCGCTTCGGCTGGAAAGTTTAAAGGCGGTTTGGCTGATAACAGTGTAGAGACAACCCGTCTTCACACTGCCGCTCATTTATTGCTAGCTGCTTTGCGTCAAGTTTTGGGCGATCACGTTGCCCAAAAGGGAAGTAATATCACCGCCGAACGTTTACGTTTTGATTTTTCTCATCCAGAAAAAATGACGCCTGAACAGATGTTAAAAGTGGAATCTTTGGTCAATGAAGCGATTAATCAGAAATTAAAAGTTGCTTTTGAAGAAATTGCTCTTGCAGATGCCAAGGAAAGCGGAGCGACCGGAGTCTTTGATTCTAAATATGCCGAAAAAGTTAAGGTCTATACGGTCGGTCAGGATAACGGTAAAGAGCAGAGGAATTGGGATAATATTTTTTCCCGGGAAATTTGTGGTGGGCCGCACGTTGAAACACTTGAAGATTTAGGTCATTTTAAGCTAATAAAAGAAGAAGCTTCTTCGGCTGGTGTGCGTCGTCTGAAGGCAGTCTTAGAGTAATCTCAGAGTATTGACAATTTTTACGCTTGTCTATATACTAGTTCCATTGAGAGTGATAATGCGATTAAATAGGAATATTTCTAAAAAATTTTGATAAGACTAAAATCTGTCTTTATCAAATTTTTTGTGTTAATGTCAAAACCAAAGAATAAAAATCAAGAAACAGCGGAAACTTTGAATGCCAAAGACTTTTTGGACATGCAAGGCGAAGTGTTAGAATTAATGCCGGCAGCCACTTTTAAAGTGAAGCTTGATACTGGTCATGAAATTCTCGCTCATCTTTCTGGTAAGATGCGTATGCATCGTATTCGCATTCTTCCTGGAGATCGTGTCCGCTTAGAGATCAGTCCTTATGATTTAAGCAAGGGGCGGATCGTGTTTCGTCTCTAATCATTTATTTATAAATGGATTATCACAGCCTAAGGAACCCTTAAGGTTTAAAACATTTTATTTACTTTTTACTATTATATGAAAGTACGTGCGAGTGCCAAGAAAATTTGTAAAGACTGTCAAACCGTCCGTCGTAAAGGACGTGTTTATGTTATCTGTAAAAATCCGAAGCATAAGCAAAGACAAGGATAATTAAGCATTAGGAATTAATTAATCATTTCCTAAGTATTATATAACTATGGCTATTAGAATTGCGGGTGTAAGTATCCCCAACGACAAAAGAGTCGACATTTCACTCACTTATATTTTTGGCATCGGCAACAGCCGAGCTAAGAAGATTTTGGCTGATCTAGACATTAAAGCTGAGACTAAGGTCAAGGATTTAAAAGAAGAGGAAGCTAATCGATTACGTGAAAGCATCGAAAAGAAACACGTAGTTGAAGGTGATTTACGTCGCGAAGTTTCAGGAAACATTAAACGATTAAAAGAAATCGGATGTTATCGTGGTCTGCGTCACAGCCGTAATTTGCCGGTACGTGGTCAGCGCACTAAAACAAACAGTCGTACTGTTCGTGGCAATAAGCGTTTAACCATGGGTAGCGGTCGCGCTAAAGCTGGCTTAAAGACCTAGTCTGGCCATTTTTAGAGATTAATTTATTAAGTATTCTTACTATGTCAGAGGAAAAGAATTTAAATATCAATGAAGATGAATTAAACGCTACCACTAGCGCTGCTTCTGTTGATCAAAAGGCTAGTGAAACTAAGCCTGATAAAACTGAAGAGGCTCAGTCAACAACTAAGCTTACCATGAAGGAAGACAAAGAAGACGCTGATGATGATCATGCCTTTTCACTTGATTCTTCTGCTGATGAAGAGCTTCCAGACGAAATTAAACAAAAATTAGAAAAGAATAAGCAAGCTCGCGCCAAGAAGAAATTAGTTAAGAAGCGCAAAAAGAGAGTAGCTCGGACCGTTAAGGTTGGTAACGCTTATATTAATGCCACCTATAACAATACTATGGTTACTCTTGCTGATACTAATGGTGATGTTATTGCTTGGGCAAGCGCCGGTATGGCTGGGTTTAAGGGTGCCAAGAAGGCTACTCCTTATGCTTCTCAAATTATTACCAAAATTGCCGTTCAGAAAGCAAAAGAAGAATACGGACTGCAAGAGGTAAGTGTGTTTGTCTCCGGTGTTGGTACTGGCCGTGAAGCGGCCATTAGAGCCTTGAATGCTAATGGTTTAGAGGTTTCTTCAATTAAAGACACAACTTCGGTGCCTCATAATGGTTGCCGTCCGAAGAAACCACGAAGAGTATAATAAATAAATTTGTCATCCTTGCCACCCTGAGCTAAGGGATGGACGAAGGACTAATCAATATAATATGGGAAGAAATTTAGACAGCAAATGCTCACAATGCCGACGTGTCGGCGAAAAACTCTTTTTAAAGGGCGAACGTTGTAATACTCCTAAATGCGCCATGGTAAAACGTAATTATCCCCCTGGATTTCATGGTCCTACTCGCGGTCGTCGTAAAATTAGCGACTACGGTACTCAGTTAATGGAAAAACAAAAAGCCAAGAAATACTACAACATGATGGAAAAGCAATTCCGTTTAACTTTTGAGAAAGCTTCAAATAAGAGTGGTGATGCTGGTAAAAATTTCTTACGTTTACTAGAGATGCGTTTAGATAATGTTGTATTCCGCTTGGGAATGGCTTCTTCCCGTAATCAGGCACGTCAACTAGTTAACCATGGTCATTTTGCTTTAAATGGCACTAAAACTGATATCCCTTCATGTATTGTTAAGCCTGGTCAGGAGATTAGTGTTAGAGCGTCAAGTAAAAAGAATCCATATTTTAAACAAGTGGCTGAAAATCTGAAGAAGGCTGAATTACCAGCTTGGTTAAATTTACAAAAATCTGAGATGTCGGCTAAAGTTTTACATGAGCCAGCTGATACTGATTTACCAAGTCATTTAAACGTACAAATGATCATTGAATATTATTCAAAATAATTTGTCGCTCAGCATGTTGAGGAGGCGCTTGGCTTCGATTTAATCGGATTAAGCGTAAAACTGCGTGCTGATGACCTATGTTTTATGGAAAATATCGCATTACCAAAAAAGGTAGATTTTCTTGAGGGTAAAAATGCCAATGAGGGAGTGATTGTGGTTGAGCCTTTATATCCGGGCTACGGCATGACTTTAGGTAATTCCTTACGTCGCGTTCTTTTATCTTCTTTGCCTGGCGCCGCCGTTATTGGTGCCAAAATAAAAGGTGCGAGTCATGAGTTTATGACTTTACCTGGTATTCAAGAAGATGTTTTAGAAATTATTTTGAATATTAAACAGTTACACTTAAGGATTCATGACGATGAAGAAATTAAATTAGAATTAAAAGCTAAAGGAAAAAAAGTTATTACAGCTGCCGACATTACTAAGGATAGCCGAGTAGAGATTAAGAATCCAGAATTAATTTTGGCAACGTTAACTGAAGAAAAGGCAAGTTTAGATATTGAAATAATGGCTCGTCCTGGACGTGGTTATCGCATGAATGAAGGCTCTAAGCGTGAAAATTCTGAACTTGGTTATATTGAGATTGATTCCATTTTTTCACCAGTATTAGCAGTGAGCTTAGATGTTGAAAATACTCGTGTTGGTAAGATGACAAACTGGGATAAATTGTTAATTGATTTGAAAACTGACGGCACTCTAAGTCCCATGGAAGCTTTTAATCAGGCTTCAGAAATTTTAGTAAATCAATTTAGCGCCTTACTACCTAAGACTCAAGAGCCTGCCCCGGCTGTAGAAGAAGAGGAAGTAGCTGCTTTAAATATTGAAGAAGAAACAGAGGTAGTCGTCGAAGAAGCAAAGCCGGCGAAGAAAAAAAGTAAAAAATAATTGCTTCATTATAATAATATTATATGCGCCACAGAAATAAGAATAAAATATTAGATCGAAAAAAGGGACCTCGCGAATTAATGCTTCGCAATTTGGCTTCCAGTATTTTGATTTACGAAAAAGTAAAAACTACCAGAGCGAAAGCAGAAGCGGTGCGACCTTTAGTTGAGCGCATGATTACTTCAGCTAAAGTTGGTGATTTAAATGCTCGTCGTGGTTTAATTAAAGTGCTTTTACAAAAAAATGCCGTTAAGAAATCTATGGAAGTGTTGGGCGACCGTTATAAGAGTCGAGATGGTGGTTATACTCGTACTACTAAATTAGGACCTCGTCCCGGAGACGGAGCGGAAATGGTTCAAATTGAACTCGTTTAATTTTTATCGCAAGTCATATGAATACAATAGAAAGAAAAATCCATAAAATTGATGCCAGCGATCAGGCCTACGGACGCTTAGCCAGTCAGATTGCGATTATTTTACGTGGTAAGAACAAGCCTGAATTTTTGCCTCACATTGATGGTGGCGATATTGTTGAAGTTAACAATATTGAGAAGATGTCTTTTAGTGGCAAAAAACTTTTACAAAAAAAATATTTTCATTATTCCGGTTTTCTAAGTGGTCTTAAGACAAAAAGAATGTCTGAAATTTTTAGTAAAGATCCGGGAGAAATATTGCGCCGAGCGGTTAAACAGATGTTGCCACCGACAAAATTGCGCGATGCGCAGATGAAGCGCTTAATTATTAGATAATTTCATTTTTCTATGGAAACGAAACAAAAAACAGTTAAAGAAAAGAAGTCTCCAGCTTCAGCTGCCGTTAAGGCTAAGAAAGCTAGTGCTACTGCCAAAGAAAAGGCCACTAAAGAAAAGAAAGAGCCAGTTTTGGAAGAAGATGCAGAGGCTGTCAATGAAATGAAATTAGCTGCCGATGAGGCTGCTAAGGATTTGCCAATTACAGAGATGGTTGAATTTAGTGGTGAATATATTAAAACCGTTGGTCGTCGCAAAACTTCTGTTGCCCAAGTTCGTATGTATAAAGATGGTAAAGGGGCGGTGGTTATTAATGGCAAGCGCGGTTCTCAGTTCTTCGTTGGCGATGGCATTTCTATTGTGATTCAGCCTTTAAAGGCAACTGGACACGTACGTGATTTAAATTTTTCTATTATTGTGAAAGGTGGCGGTGTTACTGGTCAGATTGAAGCTTGCCGTCATGGTATTGCTCGTGCCTTATTATTACTTGATCCATTACTGAAAGATTCTTTGAAAGTAAATGGATTTTTGACTCGTGATCCTCGTAAGAAAGAAAGAAAGAAACCTGGATTAAGAGGTGCTCGTAAAGCTCCACAATGGAGTAAGCGCTAAAGATTTATATTATATTGACTCTATATTAAAAAACTCCCACGTGGCCGATAGGCTTTACGTGGGAGTTTTTATATCCCCCTGATTCTTACTGGCTAATGTATTTTGCTTTTGTTTTATGTTAAGATAATTATTATGGAAAGTTTAGATAGTTTAACTAAAATATTATCGGAGTTAGATGCTCGTCGAGCTGAACTGACGGCGTCTTTTGACGTGGACACACTACAAAGCGAAGAAGATGACTTGCGTTTAAAGATGGAGGCTCCTGATTTTTGGCAAGATCAGACACGAGCGGTGAAAATCAGTCGTCGGGCCGAACTATTACATAAAGATATTCAGCAATGGCGAGACTTAGAGGCTGATTTTAAAGAAGGGGAAGAACTTTTAAAATTATCAAAGACGGGGCAAGATGAAGATTTAATTCCAGAATTAAGCAAAAAAATAGAAATTTGGCGGGCCGATTTAGAAGCTTTGGAGACGAGCACTCTATATTCTGGTCCTTATGACGATAAGGATGTAATTTTAAGTATTAACGCTGGCACTGGTGGTGTTGATGCTCAAGACTGGGCACAAATGCTGGAACGGATGTATTTACGTTTTGCCGAGAAGCAGGGATGGAAAGCAGAGATACTTGATCGTTTGACGGCCACAGAGGCGGGTATTAAGAGTGTGATGATTAGCTTTAGTGGCATTAGAGCTTATGGTAATTTAAAGAGCGAAAATGGTACTCATCGCTTATTGCGCAATTCTCCCTTTAACGCTGATGGTTTACGTCAAACCTCCTTTGCCTCGGTTGAAGTCATTCCTGAATTAGCGGAGACAGAAATAAATATTAAAGACGAGGATGTGCGTCTTGATGTTTTTCGTTCCAGTGGCCCGGGCGGACAAAGCGTGAATACAACTGATTCGGCCGTACGTTTGGTGCACATACCAACTGGAATTACAATCAGTTGTCAGAGTGAGCGATCACAACATCAGAACAAGGAAAATGCTTATACGATTTTACGAGCCCGCCTTGCTCAATTGGAATTAAAAAAGAAGGAAGAAGCGGAAAAGAAATTAAAAGGAGGGGTGGTGAAGGCAGAATGGGGGCAACAGGTTCGCTCATACTGGTTCTATGGTAATCGTTTAGTTAAGGATCATCGTAGTGATTATTCTGATAGCGATGTTGATGGTGTTATGGATGGTAAGTTGGAAAAATTTATCGCTGCTTACCTGCGTTGCTTACGTCAGCAAAACTAAAGTTTATTTAGAATTTATCAATAAGTTTTATAATTAAGAGATGTTATCATCTCTTTTTTGGCATTTAGGCGCCTTTTTATTTGGATTATTGTTATCCTCGTTTTTAAATTTACCAAATTTTGCTTGGTGGCCCTGGCTTTTACTAGTTTTCAGTTTATTGCTGAGAAAAAAGAAAAATTATTCTTTATTTTTTTTCTTGCTTACTTTTTTCTGTTTAGGACTGTGGCGCGGACAAAGCATGAGTGTTGTAAATGCAAATTTACATAAATATTTTAACCAAACCAAGACTTGGGATTTTTTGGTTTGTACCGATCCAGAGCCGGATTGGTATCGGCAAATAACGACCTTATGTCCGCTGGCGCCTTCTTTTTCGGGTGATTTTAATCAGGAAAAGGTATTAGCAAATTTACCTCTTTATCCTCAAGTTCGTTATGGCGACAAACTACAGCTTCAGTGTCGCTTGGAAAAAGCACCGATTTTTCCGGATTTTAATTATGCCGCTTATTTAGCCGCTCACGGCATTGGTGCTATTTGTTCTTGGCCACAGGTCATAGAACTTGATTCAGCGGCGGAAGGGAAGAGTTTTTGGCGTCAATTATATCAAGCTAAGCGTTGGGCCTTACAGCAAATCAATTATGGTTTGCCGGAACCGGAGGCAGGCTTGGCTTCAGCCTTGCTTTTAGGTTATAAAAAAACTTTACATAAAAGTGAAGAAGAAAATTTTCAGCAAGCAGGTTTAAGTCATATTGTGGCTATTTCCGGTGGGCATATTAGTCTTTTTATTGAATT
>JAIPIE010000002.1 GCA_021734825.1 Patescibacteria group bacterium | reverse complement strand
CCAATAATAATTTGAGGTAAATTCTTGACCTCAATTTGTGCTTCTACTTGCTTAATAATATTTTCCGTAATTTGTTGACGTTCTTGATTGCGTTGATTCAATTCCAAGGCTAACTCCTTGGCCTCTTTTTCTTTATCGGCCACAATCAGAGCATAGGCGCTATTAGCATGCCCCATACGACTAGCAGCATTTAGACGTGGCCCAAGTTGCCAGCCAACATTCCAAGCTTCAAGTGGCTTATCAATCGCAATTTTTGCCGTCTTAAAAATTTCTCTTAAGCCAAGTCGCCGGTTCTGATTTAATATCTCTAATCCCTTTTTTACTAAAATACGATTTTCTCCCAATAAGCTTACCATATCGGCAATCGTGCCAACCGCCACTAAATCTAAAGATCTTTCCGCAATCAAACGCTTTTGCTCAGTTTCTAGTTTCGATTGAGATAAAACAGCTGAGACCAATTTAAAGGCCACGCCCACACCAGCCAAAAATGGCCAAGGATAGGTATCACTTTTATCGGCTGGGTCAATAATAGGGCAATCTGGTAATTCCTCTTTTGTCTCCGGCAAAACATGATGGTCGGTAATAATAACTTCCAGGCCAAGCTGCTGCGCAAATTCTACCTCCGCCTTATTTCTAATACCATTATCAACGGTAATGATTAATTCTGCTCCATTATCTTTTAATTGTTTTAAGGCTTCTTTATTTAAACCATAGCCCTCGCTAACTCGATCGGGCAAATAAACCTCAACTTTAGCGTGTAAAGTAGTTAAAGCTTCCGCTAAAACTGCCGATGAAGTTACACCATCAGCGTCATAATCACCATACACAATAATCTTATGTCCAGCTTTAATATGTTTAATAATCAAGTCAACTGACTTTTGCATATCACGAAAGAGAAAGGGGTCATAAAACACTAAACTAGCATTATCAGATAAATCAAGACTGAGAGCAGGCTCAATTTCATCACTTAAAAAAGCCCGCACCGCTTCCGAACTCCGCAAACCTCTATTCCAAAGAATATCAAGCAAAACATCATCTGCCTCCGGCACAGACTGTTTAAATTCTACTGGCGCTAATTCCGATATTTTCCAATTTTTATGCATACAAACTTAAAAAAATGTCGCTCCGAAAGTAAAGATAATCATAGAAATAATAATAATCACTGACATAATTGTCCAGGCGACTTTAATGATCTTTTTGCGTCTTTTCATAAAGTAAATAGATTCAAAGATTCAAGATTCAAGATTCAAAGATTAATAATTATTGAATTTTGAATTGTTGAATTTTGAATTAATATTATTGATTTATCTCTTTAATATTTTAACAAAAGCTTCAGGAGGAATATCAACACTACCCTTCCCGGCGGCCATCATTTTCTTTTTACCCTTTTTCTGTTTCTCTAAAAGTTTTCTTTTACGAGTAACATCACCGCCGTAAAGTTTAGCCGTTACATCTTTACGCATTGCTGACAAACGTTCAGCGGCCACAACCTTGCCACCTAAGGCAGCTTGAATTTTTAAAGCAAACATTTGTCGAGGTAAAGTGTCTTTTAAAATATCAACAATTGCCTTACCCTGTCGATAAGCGTCATCACGATAAACAATTGTCGCTAAAGCTTCAATCTGTTCTTCGGCCACCAATATGTCCATACGCACAACATCAGCTACCCGATAATCTAAATATTCATAGTTAATTGAAGCATAGCCAGCGGAAACACTTTTAATCTTATCGTAAAAATCGGTTAAGATGGCCGATAAAGGCATGTGATAATGCAAAATTGCTCGAGCCTCATCGCTGCCAGCAGAAATATACTCGGTATTTTTATAAATACCTTTTTTTTCTTGAGACAAGCTCATAATATTACCGATATATTCTTGCGGTGTAATAACATCAAGTTTTACCCACGGCTCTTCAATCAAGGAAATTTCATTTGGATCAGGCAAGCGCTGTGGAGTACGAATAACCAGCTCTTCCCCATTTTTACTAGTTACTTTATAGGCCACGCTCGGTACAGTAACAATCAAATCCAAGCCGTATTCACGGCGCAATCTTTCCTGAAAAATTTCTAAATGCAAAAGACCTAAAAAACCACAACGAAAGCCAAAGCCAAGAGCATCTGATCGTTCCGGTTCATATGACAGGGCGGCGTCATTCAATTTTAATTTATCCATTGCTTCACGTAAGTCTTCAAAGTCGCTACCTTCTCGCGGAAACACGCCGGCAAAAACCATCGGCATCACTTCTTTGTAGCCGGCCAAAGCTTGAACCTCTTCTTTAGAATTGCCAGCAATTAAAGTATCTCCCACACGACAATCGCCCACTTGTTTAAAACCGGTAACAACATAACCAATCTCTCCCGACTGCAAAGAAGCGGTCGGATGATATTCAGGCTTAAAAACACCAACATCTAAAGCTTCACTATGTGCATCCGTAGCTAATAATTTAATTTTATCACCTTTACGCAACTCACCTTCAAAGATGCGGATGAAAGCAACCACGCCTTTATACTCATCGTATTTTGAATCAAAGATTAACGCTCTAGAAACGGCTTCACTTTCTTTTTTCGGAGCCAAGCCATGAGCAATAACGGCTTGTAAGATTGATTCCACCCCCTCTCCGGTTTTACCGGAAGAAGTTAATATTTCTTCCTCACGACAACCCAAAAGACGAACAATCTCTGCTTTTGTTTTCGGTACATTAGCGGCAGGTAAATCAATTTTATTAACCACCGGAATAATAGTTAAATCTTGTTCTAAAGCTAAATAAAGATTAGCTAGAGTTTGTGCTTGAATACCTTGGGTGCAGTCAACTAATAAAACAGCCGTTTCCACCGCCGCTAAAGAACGAGAAACTTCATAAGAAAAATCAACATGCCCCGGAGTGTCAATTAAATTTAATTGATAACCTTGATATTGCATGGTGACTGGTTGCAATTTAATAGTAATTCCACGTTCACGCTCAATATCCATGCCGTCCAAAATCTGATTTTTCATTTTTCTCTTATCAACCGTTCCCGTTATTTCAAGCATGCGGTCAGCCAAAGTAGACTTACCGTGATCAATATGGGCCAAAATGGCAAAATTACGAATTTTATTACTAGATTCGCTCATGAAAAAAAGATAATAATTAAATTATATTAGCAAAAAAATTGATATTTTCAGATTCTTTTCGCTCAAACACCTTAACATTAATTTTAAGGCCAAGCAAGTCTTAGCTATAATCCCCTAGCCTCGCCCTGATCAGCTAAATTAGTTTTTTTCCAAGGCAAGCGTCTTTTAAAAACAATGATGGCGGCTAATAGTTCTTCACTCTTAAATAAATAACAAAGCAGAATATAGGCAATTAATCCACCCGTACCAGCTACCGTCATTTGTATAAAGACGCCAGCAAAAGTTTGCATATCAATAAAAGGCCAGACTAGAAATTTTAAGGCCTGCACCACTAAGCCTGTGCCGATGCCGGCTGCTAAAAATTTCAAAACAGAATTAAATATTTTATCAATATCTAAAGACCCGACCTTAACATAAAGCCAGAGCCACAAACAAAGGAAATTAAAAATACTAGCAATAGAAAAAGCAAGAGCAAGACCAGCGACGCCAAAATACTGACGCAAATAATAAGCTAAACCAATATTTACGAATACTGAGACTAAGCCCAAATAAAATGGCGTCCAAGAATCACGTCGAGCATAAAACATGCGCACTAAGAGAGGAATGCTTGCTTGAGCAAATAAACTAAGCGCAAAAAAGCCCAAAGTATCCATAGTTAAAACTGTATCAGTCCAGTTAAAAGCGCCACTACCTAAAACAACACGTATAATCTGCGCTCTTAAAGTAATAATTAACACTGAAGCAGGAATAATAAAAAATAAGATCTGACGAATAGTGGAAGAAAAGCGGATTTTTAATTCTTCCATCTTGTAAGCATTTTCCGATAAGAATGGGAAAGCAGCTACGGCGAAAGAAATACCAAAGACACCTAAAGGAAAAGACTGAAGATTGTTGGCCCAATTAAATATACTTAAAGAACCGCTATCTAAAGTGGAGGCAAAGGCCGTCATTGCCAGTAAATTAATTTGTGAAACCGCTAAGGATAAAGTTCGTGGCCCCATCATGCGAGCAATTTGTCTTAAGCTTTTATCTTTCAAATCTAAATAAAAGCTATAACGAAAACCTAATTGCCAAACAGTCGGTAATTGTACCGCAAAATGTAAAAAGGCACCAATAACTACGCCCCAGGCCAGCCCAGGTAAGCCATAATGACGCACGAGCACTAAGGCGCCAAAAATAATACCAAGATTATAAAATATGGGCGACAGCGAATAAACAAAAAAACGTTTATAACTCTGTAAAATACCACCCAAAATTCCAGACATACCTAAAAATATCGGTGACAAAAACATAATTCTAGTTAAGACGGCTGTTTGCATCTTTGCTTCAAAGCTAAATCCTGGGGCTACCCAAGCAGTTAAAGTATCCGCAAAGATAATACCTAAAATAGACAAAAAGATAATCATCAATAACAAAGCATTAAAAATATTACTGGCTAATTTAACTAGCGTCTCTTTGGTGGCTAAGTGCATTTCTGACTTTTTGATCATCTCCGAAAAAATTGGTATAAAACCGGCTGACAAAGCACCCAAAACCACTAAATTATAGATAAAATCAGGCACCCTAAAAGCAGCGTAATACATATCCATACTTAAATCGGCACCGAAACTACCAGCCAAAATATGGTCCCTAATAACACCCAAGAAACGTGAAGCCACGGAAAAGGACGCCACTAAAGCGGCGGCAGCGGTAATACTGGTAATGGGACGACTAATTAGTCTCTGTAAATATGACATAATATCATTCTATCTATTTAAAATTAGAATCTTTTTCTTGAAATTTATTGGCTAACTCCTGCAAACTAAGGGCAGCTTCTTGATTATACGAATTTGCCTTTAAAGCTCTCTGCCATAGTGCTCCTGCCGCTTGATACTGCTCGCGCAGATAATAAATACGACCAAGATTAAACAAGGCCTTATCATAGTTGGGATTAATTGCTAATTCTTTTTTTAATTCAGTCTCTCCGCGCCATAAATCACCGCGATCAATATAAATAGCCGCTAAATTATTATGGGCCATTGCTTCCTGTTCGTTTAACTGTAGAGCTTGACGAAAACGAACTTCAGCCCTATTTAAATCACCATCCAAATAATACATCGCCCCCAAGTTACGTTGAGCCAAAGGAGAATGAGGAGAGCTTTTAGCGACTGACTCCCAAAATTTTATTCTATCAGAAAAAATCGCAATATGGAAAAAACTAATAAGAGCTAAAATAATTATAATCGATAAGGCCACATATACATGACGATGGCGTTGCCAAGAAAAAGACCTGAGCTCGCTAAAACCAAAAGAGGCAATAGCTAGACCAAAGAAAGGTAGATATAAACGATGCTCCAACAGCAAAGGAGCAGCATCGGCAACAATAAAGGGAGGAAATAAAAAAATACCAAACCACAAGAAACCAAAAATTATATAGCGCCAATCTTTATCTTTCGAAAAAATAAATAGAAACACTAAGACAAGCACGGCTACGATAAGATATATGTAATTGGTGTCAGCCGCTACCGCTAAACCAGATAAATTAAAAGGTAAAAATATTTTAGCAGCCATTGCTCCTGCCGGTAATAAATTTTCAATAATGGCAAATAACACTTGCTCAGAGTTCAAGCGTCCACCGCGCAAGGCAATATCTCTTAATAAAAACCAAAATACCATTACCGTACCTGATCCGAGTAAACTTAAATATAGGCTCCGAGCAGGCAAATGCCAGCTTTTACGAAAAAGCAGAAAATAAGTAATAAAAAGAAGGGGTAGTAAAATAATAGTTTCTTTACTTAATAAAGCTAAAAGAAAGAAAAACGATAAAGCTAAAAAATTAGTAATTTTTTCTTTATTCAAAAAATTCAAGAAAAACCAAAAAGATAGCAAAGCAAAAACCGTAACGATGGAATCATTTCTTCCCGGTAGCCAAGCAACCGCTTGTGACAAAGCCGGATGAATAGCCATAATTAACGCAAGCACAAAAGCGAGCTGTCGCCTTTTAAATAAACGAACAAGCAAGGAAAAACTGAGAGCAACTGCTAAAAAATGCCAAATAATATTAGATAGGTGGAAAATAGCATAATTTAAAGGTCCAAACATAGCGTCAAGCATGAAAGAGAGATTAAGCATCGGGCGATAGTATGAGCGATCCTCTGAAAAAAAGACATCAGTTAAAAAAATGCTAGAAATATTGTTAAAATTACTCAGAATTTCCTGTCTATCTGCAATTAAAGCGTTATCATCAAAGAAAGTTAAATCAAAAAATAAAGATCGACCATAAACTAAAAAAATAAGAATAAATAACAAAAAATAAGGACGCCAACTATTAAGCCAGCCCGGAGAAAAAAAATGTTTTTGAAAAAAATTTTTCATTATCACTAACTAAGGCTTACGCCAAAGATATTTAAACGTAAGCCATAGAGTGCTTAAACCATACTGCAAGCTTCGTCGCCAATTAATAGATGAAGCTTCGGGAAAATAACGAACGGGTACCGGAATTTCACCAACACGCCATTTCCGCGCGACAATTTGTAATAAAACTTGAGTATCAAAGACAAAATCATCACTTGTCTTCTCTAAATTTAAACTACGTAATACTTGAGCAGAATAAGCACGCATACCGGTATGCCACTCTGATAAATTTTGTCCAGTCGCCAAATTTTCAATAAAAGTTAGGAAGCGATTAGCATAATATTTATATCTTGGCATGCCGCCAGCTAAAGTTTCGCGACGACTGCGAATACGTGAGCCCAGCATTACATCAAAATAATCATCTGCAATAAACGAAGAAAAATAAGAAACTAGACTCGGATCATACTGATAATCAGGGTGTACCATCACAACTATATCAGCACCTCGTTCTAGGGCAATGCGATAACAACTTTTTTGGTTAGCGCCGTAGCCGGCATTTTTTTGATGACGGTAAACAAACAGACCAAGTTTTTCAGCGATTTCAGCCGTATCGTCATTGCTAGCATCATCAACTAAAATAATTTCATCAACAAGGTTTGGCAATGCTGCCACAGTTTTTTCTAAAGTTCTGGCAGCGTTATAAGCCGGTAAAACGACAATGATTTTTTTATTAGCGTACATATAACAAAGCAAGTAAAGCCGAGCTTAACCATAGAATGGTCAGAAAAGCCAAATTAAAAAATAAAATAAATAAACCCGGAAATATAAGTTCAACTAAACATGCCAGCAATAATAAGGCACTAAAGAAATAAAAAAGCTCTTTAATGATTACAACCTTTTTCATAAATTTAACCAATTTCTTATTTTAAACCATAAACTGTTACCATAAAAACGAACTTTAATGTTTTTAATTTCTAAATATCCAGAAGCGGCAGAATCAAGTTTAAGCCCCGGAATAGATAAGATTAAATTATAACGTCCTTTTTCGCGATAAAAGTTAGAAGTTGAAAAATCTAAACGACTACTCAAATAATTATTATGCTCTTTTTGTGCCAATTCATAATCGGCCAAAATATAATCAAATTGAGCAGAAATTCCTAGTGATCTATCCAGACGAGGATAATCTGGATTAAGTAAAGACTCTTTATTTAGAGCAAAAACCCCATTATTTTCTAAGATTACGCCACCCCTACTTAAATCAATATTATACCAATCAGCCCCTTCCCCTTTTACTTCATATTGACGATATATTTCCTCGATATTTAAAAATTTATCATCAAAATTAAGCATTTGCAAAGAAGTTGGGTCTAAAGCTTTGACCTGCACATAGGGGGCATCAGTCACTAACTGCACAGGATCTGTGCTTTCCAACCAAATTTTATGTAAAGCTGATAAATATTGGGTATTTAAATGAAGATTTTTGATCATCACATCATCACTACTACGTAGATCCAGGCGATACAAACCCGGAGTTAGATCTTCCTTATTAATTTGAAATAACCTAGATTCACTCCTGTCGCCACTACCTTCAAACTCAAAGCCATTATCTTCAAGTTTAATTGAAGCCACTAATTTGTGACCATTATATACTGACAGTTCAAGGGGGTCTTTATCCTTACCTTCATTGCGATCAATTAATTCACCGCTTAGATTTAAAGTTGAGCTAGATAAATAGAAATAGAATTGATGAGCTCCGCGAATAGTATAAGGAAAAAACAAAGATTCAGAGGCATGATTTAATTGTTCCAAATTAATCGCTGGAGGAAAGGCGCTTAAGTCAAAATTATAAACGGCCAAGCAACGAGGAGTAGCGCAAATAGAGGCGCTATCATTTTGCCAGGCATCAAGAAAATCAAAAATTTCATCAAACTTCTTTTGGCGCTGAAATAGATGAATATTACTCATAGACAAAGACGACCAATCTTTCAGCCCTTCTTCTAACCAAAGATTATATACTGGCTGTAAGTCGTAGCGCCAAAGCTTACTATCAGCCAAAAAACCCGCCTCTACTATTGGTGTTGAGGAACTTAAATGAGGACGATAAATAATTTCTAACTCTGCCCGGCTAAAGGCACGCGGCGTAAAGACAGAAAAATAAACTGGATCAGCTAAAACAATTAGGGGGCCATTATCGCCACTAATAACTCTCTCTACCGGTGTAGCTCTAGATAAGCAAGAGCGCCCGCTCAAAGAATCTGTAACTAAAGATAAAGAATCGGCACTAAAGTTCTGTCGACAAGTCCACTCACCCGCCGGTGATACCCTCTGCCAAAGTAAAAATAAGAGTATTATTATCAATAATACTAGCCAAAATATTCTTATTTTATGCTTAAAAGAAATCATTAAAATAAATATTTAGTTACTTATTAGTATCTGTAAACTATCCTTATTATACTAAGATTTTCACAAAAAATACAGCATAAACTTACAAAAAACCCCCGTACTCGCTCGCGCAGAATCATGTAGAACGTGATTACGCAAGCAAGTACAGGGGATTTTATAAACAAAGAATCTTAAGATTGGGCACTTTCAGGTTGAGCCTGAATAGCTTCATATTCCTCACGAATTTTCTTTCCTTTGTAACCAGTACCAGCTGGGATTAGACAACCAATAATAACATTTTCTTTTAAGCCTTCAAGGTAGTCAATCTTACCGTTTACAGCTGCTTCAATTAGTACGCGTGGCGTTTCTTGGAAGGAGGCAGCCGACAAGAAACTATCAGTAGTTAGTGAAGCCTTAGTAATACCCATTAAAAGACGATCTGCCTTTGCATGCTTCTTAACCTCTAAATTAGCATGTTCAAACACTTCTGTTTCAATTACTTCACCTGGTAGTAAATTAGTGTCGCCAGACTCTGTAATCAAGTAGCGAGAGAACATCTGACGAGCAATAATCTCCACATGCTTATCATTTAAAGGTTGCCCTTGAGAAGAATAAACATACTGAATTTCACGAATAATATACTTCTGCGTTTCTTGCTCTCCTTTTAGTTTATACAGCTCTCTTAGGTCTAAACTTCCTTCAGTTAGTTGAGTACCTTTTTCAACAACATCACCATCCTTAACCATCATCATAGTTCCCTTTAAAATGGAAAATTCTTTTACCTTGTCGACGTCTTTAGAAACACCAATATATTTATCAGTTATTGAGGCGACTCCGGCCGACTTAGCCTTAACACTCTCAGCTCCCACTTTAAACAGAACCGCACCTTTAGCCACTTTATCGCCGTCTTTAACTTCATGTACAACCACCAATTTCTTTTTATCCTTAGCCGTCATACCAGTGGCAAGCTTCATTTCATTAATCTTTTCAGAAAAATAATATTTTTCTTGCTCTTTGCCGCGATACGTAATACTGAGAACTTTTGCTTGAGGATTAGGCACAACAATATCCTTACCATCTTGATCTTTAATTGTCTTTTGAGCAAATTCTATTTTAATTGTACCAGCAACATCAGACATTAAAGCTTTTTTCTTTGGACTGCGAGCTTCAAAAATCTCTTCAACTCTTGGTAAACCTTGAGTGATATCATCCTGTCCAGCCACACCACCAGTATGGAAGGTTCTCATAGTTAACTGTGTTCCCGGCTCACCAATAGACTGAGCAGCGATAATACCAACGGCTGAACCCAATTTAACTGGCTTATTATAAGCTAGGTCCCAACCATAACATTTAGCACAAACACCCTTATGTAAATGACAGCTTAAAACTGAACGCAAATTTAACTCTTTAATATTATGTTTGCGGCATTCTTTAGCAACGTCATCATTAATTAATGACCCGGACTTAGCGATAATCTTGTCTTTTTCATCAACAATATTCTGAGCCAAGAATCTACCAATAATTTTCTTATAAAAATCATCACCAACCTTATCAGCCTCAGAATAAGTATAATGGACGCCCTTTTTATCACCACAATCCTCTTCCGTCACAATTACATCCTGAGCCACATCAATTAAGCGTCTAGTTAAATAACCGGCGTTGGCTGTTCTTAAGGCGGTATCGGATAAACCTTTACGCACGCCGTGAGTGGAAATAAAGTATTCTAATACGCCGAAGCCTTCTTTAAAATTACCTTTAACTGGCAATTCGATAATGGCGCCAGACGGCGATGTAACCAAACCCTTCATACCTAAAATCTGCACTGGCTGAGCCCAAGAACCACGAGCCCCAGAATCAATCATCGAATAAACTGGCAAAATATTACTTAAGCCCTTTTTACAAATATCGGCAATCTTATCCTTAGTATTAGTCCATTCTTCAATCACTTTAGCGTAGCGCTCGCTTTCGGTTAACAAACCTTCTTCATATTGTTCACGAATCAAATCAACACTCTTATTGGCGTCATCAATCAGACGATCCTTTTCTGGTAAAGTCGGCAAGTCACCGAAGCCCCAAGAAAGGCCAGATTTAGTAATAAAAGCAAAACTCTTATTTTTTAAATTATCAATAAAAGTAACCGTTTCTTCTTCGGTATAAAAACGCAAACATTCACGAATTAAATCCTTTAATTTACTCTTACCCACAATCTCATTAATATAACGCAACTTTTCCGGCAAAATTTTATTGAATACCATGCGACCAGCTGTGGTTCGAATTAATTCACCATTTATTTTTACGATCACAGGTTCACTGAGAGTAATAAAGCCATTTTCATAAGCCAACAAAGCATCGTCATCATCATAAAAACGTCTTAAATCCTTATCAGCTAAATCTTTTTTATCTGGATCTTCTAAAGTTATATAATAAGTACCCCAAACAATATCTTGGCCCGGAGCCACGATTGGATCACCTGTGGCCGGTTTCAATAAATTATGAGAAGAAAGCATTAAAGTTGCCGCTTCGTTTTTTGCCTCCTTAGTTAAAGGCACATGAACAGCCATCTGGTCACCATCAAAGTCAGCGTTAAAGGCAGTACAAACAAGAGGATGAATTTGAATTGCCTTACCTTCAATTAATACAGGCTTAAAAGCTTGAATACCTAAACGATGCAAGGTTGGAGCACGATTTAAAAGCACATAAGCACCTTTAACCGTTTCTTCTAAAATATCCCAAACTTCATCATGTCCAGCCTCGATGTAGCGAGAAGCGCTACGCACATTATGCACAACCTCTCTTTTAATTAATTGACTAATAATAAAAGGCTTAAATAATTCTAAAGCCATAATCTTCGGCAAACCACATTGATCCAAATTTAATTTAGGATTAACTACAATAACACTACGACCGGAATAATCAACGCGCTTACCTAGTAAATTTTGGCGGAAGCGTCCTTGTTTTCCTTTTAATCCATCGGCTAAAGATTTCAATTGTCTTTTTTGACCAGTCGAAGCAGTCACGGTTTTAGTATGACGAGCCGAATTATCAATTAAGGCATCAACTGCCTCTTGCAACATGCGTTTTTCATTACGACAAATTACCTCTGGAGCATTTAAATCTGTTAACTGCTTCAAACGATTATTACGATTAATAACGCGTCGATATAAATCATTTAAATCGGAAGCGGCAAAGCGTCCACCATCAAGAGCCACCATCGGACGTAAATCAGGAGGAACAATAGGTAGGACGGTGACAATCATCCATTCTGGACGTAAATTATTATTACGAAAACTCTTAAGCAACTTTAAACGCTTGGTTAATTTATCTTTCTTGGAATCAACCACATCAATCAACTTCTCTTCTACCTTAGCAACACTCTTATTTAAATCAATTCTTTCCAGCAAGGTGCGAATAGCTTCGGCGCCAATACCAGCTTCAAAGATATGGCCAAATTTCAAACTTAAATTCTGATATTGATGTTCAGATAAAATTAACAGAGGTTTAAGATCTTTTAACTCCTTAACAACCTGAGCAAAATCTTCTTCTAATTGTTCAACTTTCTCATCTTTTGCCTGAGTTAACTCCTTAACTTTCTTGTTTATTTCGGCATCCACCTCTGTTTTAGTCTTGCCGTCCTTTAAAAGTTGAGCACGGGTAGCCTGAATATTCTTAATTTGTTGATTTAAGTCGCCATCAATACTTTTACGTTTGGACTTATGTTCTTGTTTAATTTGCTCTAAGGTTGCTATTTTTAAATCTTCATCAACATCGATCACGATAAAACTAGCAAAGTATATAACTTTTTCTAAAGACTGAATACCTAAATTTAACAATAAGCCAATTTTGGAAGAAATGCCCCGCAAAAACCAAATATGAGTACAAGGGATTTGCAAAGAAATACTGCCCATGCGTTCACGTCTAACCACGCTACGAGTCACTTCCACACCGCACTTATCACAAACGATTCCTTTGTATCTAATTTTTTTATATTTGCCACAAGCACATTCCCAGTCTTTAGTTGGACCAAAAATCTTTTCGCAAAATAAACCATCTTTTTCTGGCTTCTGCGTGCGATAGTTAATTGTCTCCGGACGAGTCACTTCACCATGAGACCAAGAAATAATCTCCTCGGGAGAAGCAAGTTTGAGACGAATAGCGTTAAAGTCGCTAGTTTTGATTGGATTCAACATATATAGATATAGATATTCAAGATTGAAGATTCAAAGATTAATAATTTTTTAATTTTGAATTTTGAATTATTGAATTATTGAATTATTCTTCTGATGTTTCTGCACTCGCTGGCAATTCATCGGTTATCGGCAATTCATCAGTTACTATTACCTCTGGCTTGTCGTAATCAAAGCGAGCATCTTTCTTCTCTTCAAGGTCCAGCTCTGTCTCGACTTCAGAAGCTGGTTGCCCATTACTACCACCAAGCAATTCAACACTCAAACCTAAACCTTTTAACTCACGAATTAAAACATTAAATGACTCAGGCACATTGAGCTTCTCAATTTCCTCACCTTTAATAATAGCTTCATAAGCTTTACTGCGACCAGGGACGTCATCAGACTTGATGGTAAGCATTTCTTGTAAAGTGTGGGCAGCGCCGTAACCTTCAAGCGCCCAAACTTCCATTTCTCCAAAACGCTGTCCGCCAAACTGTGCTTTTCCTCCCAAAGGCTGTTGGGTAATGAGAGAGTATGGACCAATTGATCTTTGGTGAATCTTATCTTCCACCATGTGATTTAATTTCAAAACATATTTATAACCAACCGTAATCTTATGATCAAAAGCTTCACCGGTTTTACCATCATAAAGAGTCACCTTGCCGTCTTCAGATAAACCAGCTCTCTTTAATTCACTCTTAATTTGATCTTCAGTAATTCCGTTTAAAGCTGGGGTGGCCACACGATAGCCTAGCTTCTTCACAGCAAAGCCCATGTGAGTTTCTAATAATTGTCCCAAGTTCATACGAGAAATAATACCTAAAGGAGAAAGAATAATATCAATCGGAGTTCCATCTTCCATATAAGGCATATCTTCGGCGGGTACAATTTTGGAAATAACACCTTTATTACCATGACGACCAGACATCTTATCGCCAACCTGAATCTTACGTAAGTTTGCCACTGAAACTTGAATAGATTGTAAAACGCCGGCAGCTAATTTATCTCCTTCTTCACGAGAGAAAATCTTCACATCAACCACTTTTCCGTGTTCACCATGTTCAAGATATAAAGAAGAATCACGTACATCTTTAGCCTTTTCACCGAAAATGGCGCGTAATAATTTTTCTTCAGCCGATAAAGTGGTTTCACCCTTGGGTGTAATCTTGCCCACTAAAATATCTCCTGAAGAAACTTCAGCACCAATATGGATAATACCTTCTTCATCTAAGTTTTTTAACTTTTCTTCACTGATATTAGGAATATCATTTGTTATTACTTCTGGACCGAGCTTAGTATCACGAACATCAATGGTGTAGTTTTCAATATGAATAGATGAATAAATATCTTCTTTTACCAAACGTTCAGAAATAATAATAGCGTCTTCATAGTTAAAACCATCCCAAGTCATAAAAGCTGCTAAAACATTGCGACCTAAAGACAGTTCCCCGTTATCAATAGAAGGTCCGTCGGAAAGAATTTGATCAGCTTTAATTTTATCACCCACCATTACTAAGGGATGCTGATTAATACAAGTTGAAGAATTAGAACGTAAAAATTTATTTAGAGAATATCTAACTACTTGTCCCTTTTTATTTTCAACTTCAATCACGGCGGCATCTGCCTTAACTACTACTCCATCTTCTTTGGCAATCACAACGTGACCGCTATCACGAGCAGCTCGAGCCTCGACACCAGTGCCAACCACAGGCGCCTCCGCTTTAACGAGCGGAACAGCCTGACGTTGCATGTTTGTTCCCATGAGTGAACGCTGTCCATCATTATGTTCCATGAAAGGAATTAAGGAAGTGGCAATGGAAATAATCTGATTAGCGGCTACGCCGACTAAATCAATCTTATCTACGTCCTCCATGCCTGGTTGTGCATATTTTCTTACCTCATAACGAGTAGGGATAAAGCGCCCAGCGGCGTCAGTCGGAATAGTGGAGTCAACCGTAATATATTTTTCTTCTTCAAAAGCATCAATATAAACAATTTCATCAGTAACATGACTACCAGTCTTGCTATGTTTTACTTTACGATATGGTGCTTCTAAAAAGCCATAACTATTTAAGCGAGCATAACTGGCAAGGTGTCCAACTAAACCAATATTTGGACCTTCAGGAGTAGCAATCGGACAAATACGTCCATAATGAGTGGAATGCACGTCACGAACATCAAAGCCCGCTCTTTCTCTGGTTAAACCACCAGGACCCATGGCTGATAAACGACGCTTATGCTCAAGTTCAGCTAAGGGATTGGTTTGATCCATAAACTGAGACAGCTGCGAAGACATGAAAAATTCTTTCACCACACCGATAACTGGACGAGAATTTACCAATTTATTTGGTGTTAAAGTGGCAATATCAGTAGTGGACATACGGTCCTTAATAATACGTTCCATGCGAGCCAAGCCAACACGAAAACGATTCTGAATTAGACCGCCAATAGCCCGTACGCGACGATTACCCAAGTGATCGATATCATCTTCTGGTTCTTTAGTAATATTTAAACGAATAACCTCTTTAACAATTAACAATAAATCCTCTTTTCTTAAAACTCTATTCTCTTTGGTATTAGCTAAATCAAGATTAAAGCGGCGATTCAATTTATAGCGACCAACGCGACCAAAATCGTAACGATCAAAGCGGAAAAACATGGAATGAATTAACTGGCGAGCATTATCAACTGAAGCTAAATCTCCAGGACGAATACGACGATAAACCTCCTGCAAGCCTTCTGCCTCATCTTTAGCAATATCCTTTTCGATTGTTGCCTCAATAAAACTTGGCTCATCCACATCTTTAACTAAATCAACATCAGCAAATAATTTCTTTATTTCTTCGTCAGTTTCATAGCCAAAAGCACGCAACAGTGAAGTCACGGCCACTTTACGTTTACGATCAATACGCACCCAAATAACTTTATTTGAATCTGTTTCAATTTCTAACCAAGCACCACGATTAGGAATAATTTTAGCACCATAACATTTCTTACCTTTCACAAACTCGGAGGTAAACATAACTCCAGCCGAACGAATCAACTGAGAAACAACTACACGCTCAATACCATTAATAATAAAAGTACCTTTATCGGTCATTACCGGGAAATCACCCAAATACACTTCTTGATTAACAGATTGCCCGCTCTTCTTATTCACTAAACGCGTCTTTACGCGTAAAGGGGATTCGTAAGTAATATTTTTTTCTCGACTTTCTAGCTCAGTGAACTTTGGCTCATCAAGATAGTAGTCTTCAAAATATAACTCTAAATCCCGACCAATAAAATCGGTAACGGGATTAATTTCGTCAAATAATTCAATTAAGCCTTCTTTTAAGAACCAGCTATATG
The DNA here is from genome assembly GCA_021734825.1 of Patescibacteria group bacterium. Classification (GTDB taxonomy): domain Bacteria; phylum Patescibacteriota; class Patescibacteriia; order Patescibacteriales; family UBA12465. Next base: position 12,374 of record JAIPIE010000002.1, on the reverse strand, counting down.
AATCTTTTTGAATTTCAATTAAATCCGGTAAAGGCATAACTGCCTTAAAATCGGTAAAAAATTTACGTTCAGCGATCTTTTTATCTACAGTGCTCGTGTTTGGCATAGAGCTTTAAGGGCAACAAACCAATCATCACCTGTCAAACAGGTTGACGATAAGCTGGCCCGAATTTTATTGCATGATGAGAATAGATGCTTTCAACAAAAAAACCTCAAACCTAAATGAGCTTGAGTTATTGAGTTGATATTTAATTGCAACTATATTTTATAATCACTTTAGAATAAAAATTATTTATAAAGTGAATTCAGGCTAATAATACAAAAAAAGCGGATGGGTGAATAGAGAAGAAATTTACACCTTACCGACAAATTTTTTCATTATTATACCTGATGCCTGATTGTATTATTTATATTATTACATTCGTCAATATTTGTCAATACACAGCTTATGCACAGAGACTTTATTCGCCTGCGGCTCATATTCAAGATTCAAAATTCAAGATTCAAAACTCAACGATTATAGATTCGCTAATTCTTCACGTGCAACTTTACGGTCATCCCAGGGAATTTTATGACCATTTTTAGCGCAAATATACTGCTCTGCCCCTTTGCCAGTGATTAAAACTAAATCATCCGCCTGAGCTAATTTAAAAGCCAAGCGAAAAGCCTCACGACGATCCAATACTTTAAATAAGCTTTTATCTGGCTCTTTGTCAGCATTCTCCGCCCCAGCGGCCACTTGATCAATAATTATCTGTGGATCTTCGTCATAAGGGTCCTCATTGGTGACAATAACTATATCCGCCTCCTTACCTGCTAAATTGCCAAGAATTTGCCGACGAGATTGATCGCGACCACCGCCAGTAGAGCCAAGAATATGGATTAAGTGCTGATAATTAAAGTGTTTTAAATTTTCATACAAAGCAGCTAAAGCTTTAGGTTCAAAAGCATAATCCACCAAAACGGTAAAATTCTGACCAGCTTCGATTTTTTCCATCTTCCCGGCCACCGTTTTAATTTTAGATAAAGATTCTAAAGTCTTCTTAGACTCTATACCTAAAGCTTCGGCTATACTAAGGGCGGCCACAGCATTATAGACATTATAGGAACCAAGAACCGGCAAATGATAATGATTATTTAAAAACTGAAAATCAGACCCTTCGGCTCCGGAGAATAAAGACTGATATAAAAATATTTCTGGAACTGGTTTAATTTCTTCTTGATTATTCAAATTTAAATTCTCAACTCTTAATTTTTCATTACTTGTATAAACGCACTTGCGTTCAGCCGCGAAAGACAGAAAATATGAGGCTTGTTCATCATCACCATTAACGATAATCGTCTTTTTTATTTTACGCAGCTCTGTCTGCTTTAAACCACTAGCACCAATTACAACCTTATTATCACTATCAAAATATTTACTCTTACATCTAGCTAAGTGAGAGAATAATTTGCCCTTCGCTTTTTTGTAATTTTCAAAACCACCATGAGCCTCAATATGTTCGGGGTAAAGATTAGTAAACACTAATAAGTCATAATTGATAAAGCGATGACGGAACTGCTCAATACCTTGTGACGTTGTCTCCACAATCGCCACACGACAATCATTTTTTATCATCTTACGTAGATTTTTTTGCAGAAAAAATCTTCCTGGCATGGTCATCTTCTTGTCATTCAACCATTCTTTCTCGCCATTATTAAATTGAGCGGTTGAAGTATAGCCTGCTTTATAACCGTTTTCAGAAAGCAAGCGCGACAGCAAATAAACAGTGGTGGTTTTACCGGTGGTGCCAGTCACGCCAATAATAAGCAACTTACGACTAGGAAAGTTATAATACAAGGCCGCCACATAAGCCATTAAAAAATGGTAAACTGGTTGTAGAAATTTAAAAGCTTGTAGTGGTATTAATTTTTTTATTTTATTTAACATACATTAACATTATAACAAGAAAAACGGAAAGAAAAAACTATACAAAAAAGACCAAACTCGGTCTTTTTATAATATCTATGTTAATCATTAGCGGCTGAAAAACATACCCTCATCTTCATCATCAAATATTCTTGGTTTTACTTCTTTTTTCTTATCATCATCTTTCTTGTCTGACTCCTCCTCGTCTGAGTCGGCTTTAATCTCTTCTAAAATTTCATCCTCATCTTTAACGTTATCTTCCGGTCCGTCATCATCAAGTAAAAAAGCTGGAGTCTCAATTTTGCTCTCTTCAGTCTCATCTTCTTCTTTGTCTATTGCACGGTCTTCATTCTCTCCTTCTTCTGTCTCTTTGTTAATTTCTTTTTCAGGCACAAGCTTATCATCATCACCTTCTTCTTCAATCTCCTCTTCTTCGTTATTAGTAAAAGCCAAAGTATCATCATCACCTTCATCTAAATAAGCACTCGGAGCAGAGGCCGACTTACGATCATGCACGGGCATCGCGCTAACTCCTTGATTACGCATATTCTCCATTTGTTCACGGCTCACTAAAACTTCTCTTGGCTTCGAGCCATTAGAAGGACTAATAATACCCGCATCTTCGAGCATGTCCAAAATTTTAGCGGCTCGGCCATAACCGATTGATAATCTTCGTTGTAATAGCGAAGTCGAGGCCTTGCCAGCCTTAATAATAACTTCCTGAGCCTCTTCCATTAATTCATCTTCGTCGCCATGAGTGCCATCAAGACCAACGCCAGCCACACCAGCAACCTTTTGCCTATCAGTGATGCCCTCAAGATATTCAGCTTCACCACTCTTTTCTTTAATATAACTGATAACATCATTAATTTCCTGATCACTAACGTAAGCACCCTGAATGCGTTTAGGCTTAGATAATTCCGCTGTTGTTAAAAGCATGTCGCCCTGACCAAGTAATTTTTCGGCGCCACTCACATCTAAAATTGTCTTGGAGTCAACCAGCGAGGTGACAGAAAAGGCAATTCTAGCAGGAACATTCGCTTTAATCAGCCCGGTAATAACATCAACGCTCGGACGCTGGGTGGCAAGAATTAAATGAATACCAACGGCCCGAGACATTTGAGCCAAGCGAATAATGGCTGCCTCCATTTCCTTACCCGAGGTCATCATAAAATCAGCTAGCTCATCAATGATAAAAATAATGTATGGCAATTTTTCTTCCGGCTTAGCTTCATTATATCCTTGAATATTTTTCTTACCCGACTTATTTAAAACATCATAACGACGATCCATTTCATTTAAACACCACTTTAAGGCGTTAATTGTTTTAGAAACTTCAGTGATAACCGGCGTTAATAAATGAGGAATGCCGTTATAGGCAGGCAATTCTACACGCTTCGGATCAATCATAATAAAACGCAAATCATCAGGATTATTTTGATATAAAAGAGAAATAATAATTGTATTTAAGCAAACCGATTTACCGGAATTAGTGGCACCAGCTACTAACAAGTGAGGCATGCGCGTTAAATCATAAATCCAAGATGTTCCAGAAACATCCTTACCCAAAGCAATCATCATATTATGCTTGCGATTGATAAAGACCTTATCTTCTAAAATTTCTCGCAAACCGACCACTGCCTTAGTCTTATTCGGAACCTCAATGCCGACTAATGATTGTCCTGGTATCGGGGCTTCAATACGAATAGGATGGGCAGCTAAGGCCAAAGATAAATCATTATTTAAAGTAATAATGCGTGATACTTTCACGCCCTCAGCTGGTTTAAAAGTATACTGCGTTACTGTCGGGCCAACTTTTGTTTCCGCCATCTCCACGGCGATACCAAAATTTTCCAGTGTGTGTTTAATTTTTTGGGCACCAATTTCCGTATCACCACCAATTGCTTGTCCGGCCTTAGCACTTAAAAGCTCTAAGGGCATGTCAATTCTAATTCTCTTTTTTGGAAAAATTATTTTTTCTTGTGTTTTAAATTTGCTTGATTTGGAAATTTTAGCCTGTGTCGCCATAATATCTTCGGCCAATTTATCTTCATCTCGGCTATCGTCAAGTTCTTCGCTCTCCTCTAAGGCTTTGCTCTGCCAAGAATTTAGAACTTTTGTGCGCGCTTCTTCAATCAGATCCCGAGCTGACTGACTATCACCATTGTTTTGAGTAGAAGAAAACAGAGCTTGAAATGAGGCAGTAATAGAATTAAAGATTGAGCCAAATAAACTCTCCCGTCCGATTAATTTCGACAAAGAGGTGTTAAAAACAAGAACAAGAGACACTAAAAATAAACATATAAGAATAATAATCCCTCCCCAAAAGCCAAAAATATAAGCAAAAGCGGTGCTTAGATAATAACCAATATAACCACCACCTAAACCTTCTTTAATTATGCTCAGCCACCTCGCTTTATCAAAGAAAAAATGAAACAAGGTTTGATAGGAAATAAATAAAAGGAATAAGCCTAAATAATCATTAAATTTTACATCAACCGTCTTGTCGCGTACCAATAATATACCCCAAAATAATAATATCAACGGCACTAGCCACTTACCAAAACCAAAAATTAATATCAGCCACTTAGACAAGAAGATTCCGGTTTGACCGGACATATTAAAAAGACCGAGCAAGGAAATAAGACCCAAGGCAAAAATTAGAACAATCCAAATACTGCGCTTAGCTCTTGTGTCTAGCTCAAATGAGGGCAGATTTAAATTGTCAAAAGGATTATCAGATTTTTTCTTTTTTCTTGCCATATACATCACACCTCAGCCAAATGGCGGCGGTATTAATAATTACGCTCTCATTATACAAAAAGCAGGCGAAAAGCTCAAATGAATATAAAATAAAGACAGATAGAAAAAGCTTAGGTATTATATTTCCTGATACAAACGCTGATACTCAGGAGCTGAAGCCTGCCAAGACCAATCCTGCCTTAAACCATCAGATCTCATCTTTTTATATAGGGCTGGCTGTTGATAATATACAAGCAAAGCCTGTTTAAGCACACGATTGAAAGCTTGGCTCGTATATTGTTTAAAGACAAGACCAGTTTTTTCATGGATAACCGTGTCCTTTAAACCTCCAGTTGCGCGCACAATTGGAACCGCGCCATAACGCATCGCCATCATTTGTGTCAACCCACAGGGCTCAAACTTTGAAGGAACAAGAAAATAATTGGCGGACGCATAGAGGTTGTGCGCCAAAGTTTCATCAAAAGCAATAATCGTACGCATATTATCAGGTAGCTGCTTATTTACAGCCAAAATCATTTGCTCATATTTTTCTTCCCCACTACCCAAAATAACTAATTGAAAAGGAAATTTTTTCTGCAAATTTAATAAATCCTCAGCTTTAAATAAATCCAAGCCTTTTTGATTAGAAAAACGAGCAATAAAGACAAATAAAGGAGAATTATCTTCTTTTAATTTTAAATAAGCGCGCACTGCCTGTTTATTATTTTGCTTACCAGCGACAACATCTTTGCTGGCATATTTTTGCGCCAAGTTGATATCACCAGCAGGATTATAGGTTTTAACATCAATGCCATTAAGTATACCAACTAAGTCTTTACGGCGACTGCTTAACAATTTTTCCAGACCGTAACCATATGCGGGTGTTAATATTTCTTTGGCATAAGTTGGACTAACGGTAGTAATTTTATCGGCACTTTTAATACCGGCGGCGAGCAAATTTATCCAGGTGCTAGTTTTCTTATTACTTATATTCTTATCTCTTACTTGAAAATCTGTTTTACAAAAATCAAATTTAAGTAAAGCTTTTTCTTCTGTCCAGCCCTGATGTTGAAGATTATGAATAGTTAAAACAAGCCCCGGCCTCCCTGTTCGCGCCTGAGTAGACAATTCAGTAATAATGCTCGCCGCATGAAAATCATGAGCGTGAATAACTTGAGGCTTAAAAGGTAAAAGACTTAAAGCTTTTAAAGCTGCTCGCGCAAAAAATAAATATTTACTAATACTATCTCCCTCATAGACATGTCCGGAAAAATAGTTTTTATTCTGAAGCAGATAATAACTAGTACCCTTGACTTTGATGTACCAAATATTAACTCGCTCCTGTTTTTTATCAATTTTAATTAAAAAAGAATTTATTTTCTTCGCCTTCCAAGATTTCAACGAAATACTACCGTGAGCCGGCATTAAAATTCGAGCATCAAGGCCTTGCGCTTTTAAAGCTTCCGGCAAAGAGCCGACTACATCGGCCAGCCCTCCTACCTTAGCCAAAGGCGCAGCTTCGGCAGCACAAAAAAGAATTTTAGTAATCATTTTGTTATTTTTATTAATCTTGAGCATGATAATTGCTAATTAAATTATTTTTTATTTTATTAATATTATTATCAGCCTTATGTGGTTCACAATCATGTTTTAGCAACCAAAAAGTAGCCGTTCTAATAGCAGTCCAATTATAATAAAGATCTATGCGCTTCTGTAGAGATTCATCAAGTTTAATATTTGCAGCCTCTAAATATGAATTGAGAAATAATTTTTTCATCGCTGTAGCCAGTACTTGATCGTCAAAATGGCGCATCATTTTATACTCCAATTGCTGCATAAAAGAGCCAAGGTCGCGAGCAAAATCAGCTAAACAAAAATCAGTAAAATCAATCAGGCCAATTTTATGTTTACCAGCAGAGATAATATTCTCTGGATGAGCATCACCATGAATAAGCCAACGTTTGTCCGTGTTATTAAAAAATTGTTCCTCTTCAGCGATGAATCCAGCATACAACTCTGAAACAACATGAACGTAAGTATCGCCAAAACGTTCACCAATCTCTTTAATAATCATATCTCGCCCGGGCACAACCGTGCGCAATAAACGATTATTATCACTAAAAATGCTCAGGTCATCGGGTAGTTTTAAATTGTGTAGCGTAGCAAATAAATGAGCCGCCTGAATGACCATTTTTTTTGTTTTCAATTTTCTTCCTTCTTTAATAATACGCAAGAGATGCTTGCCCTCAACTGCCCGATAGAAGGTGCCGTTATATTCAGCACTAAAAAATAAAGGACGAGGTAGGGCCACATTCTCACTTGCTAGAGAGTTTTTTTCTAAATACTTTAAAACTTTAAACACCACTTCGCGCGGTTCGTCACTATGAGCCGAACAAACTATCTCTAAATGAATTTTTTGTCCGTCTTTATGCAAAAACTTTACCTGGTAAGCAATGACTACATGATAAGTTGAAGTCCAAATTAATTCTTTATATGGTCTTATCTTAAAAGACAAAATTTTACTAAAATCTGGGTACAGAGGCAAAACTTCTTTTTCTAATAAACTGCGCACAATCTGCTCGTTAAATAAATCTAAAATTTTATTCATAATGAAAGCTCCGACTCCTACGGAAAATAAATTAAATAATTAATTGCTATTTGTGTTTAACCAATAATCTGACCAATGTCTCGTCCACAAAGATTTCTTTATATCACTTGCTAACTTCTCTGCTTTTATTTTATATTTCAGAGAACGCTTATCTTCAAGCGAGCGCAGCGAGCGTAATAAATCATTTAAACCATTCTCAACTTCATCGGGATTCCAAGCAATCGGTCCAAAATTATGAGAGAAATTACGACCACTAGCCCACCAAAAAGAACAGCTAGCCAAGCCACGACTTAAATGCCAGCGATACCAAGCATAGTTATTATCATTTTTAAATTTTTTCCCAGCCTTAAGCGCTAAGGCTGCTAAGTCCCATAATAATGTTTGGGTTTTATTTCCCTTCTCTTTCCAAATCGCAAAAGGCTGTTTTTGATCATGCTGCCAATTTGTCTCCCATGAAGCCGATTGAAATTTTATTGAAGGCAACTTATCCAGCGTATCCAAATAATCACTAATGGTGTTTGTTTGCAAATCTTTAATCTTAACCATTTTCTCCAGTTCGGCGCTCGGATCTTCATGGCGCAGACCATATAATTCTGCGTCAGTGGCAGTCACTATAATTTGTGGCAGCTTATTTACTTTAGCTAAATCATTAATAAGATCGGGCGCATAAGCATTAGAGAATTCTCTCTGTCTCACTAAAACAGAAAGGCCACTATTAGCATCGATATAAGCTGTTTGCGGATTAGTGAGGGTATCCGGTAAAGAGGCCTCATCCAAAATCAACCATTTATAACCCAAATTTTTAATCAATTTTCCCAAAGCGGGAGTATAGGCCATCTCAGGCAAAAAGAAACCTCCCTGCTTGATGTCCACGCCTAATATTTCCCAAGTCAATTCTTCTTGTCGTTTAATTTGATAACGAATTTCCTCCTCATCAATAAAGGGGAGAAAGGCGTGATAAGCGGCGGAACCCACTAACTCCAGTCGTCCAGACTTTAGTAAAGTCCGCCAATCATTAATGATGGCGGTAGAGCTACTCTCTTGTAAGCGTTCCAAAAGGCAGCCACTGATATTAGCGGTGAACTTTAAATGCGGATGCTCTAGCATTAAACGAGCTAGGCGCGCATAACTTTTATCAACCGCCTCTTGAATGCGTTCAATTGGGCTATTAGCTGGCTGATAGAGATGAAAGAAATTAATCCAAATCATAATTATAAACGTTTAGCGCGACGGTAAAGCTGAACATATTTTTTAGCAGGAATTTCCCAACTATTAGATTGTTTCATCACTTGCTTCACCAAATCTTCCCAGGCAAAACGATGTTTAAAATTTTCTAAACCACGGCTAATGGCGCCAAAAAAATCTAAGCCATCTTCTTGTTGGAAGGTAAAACCATTACCTCTTTTAGTGGCCGGGTTATAATCATCGACTGTATCATACAAGCCACCTATTTCTCTAACCACTGGAATACAGCCATAGCGCATAGCAATTAACTGATTAATGCCACAAGGCTCATGATTGGATGGCAATAAAAAGAAATCCGAAGCAGCGTATAAAGATGTTTCCATTTTTTCGTCGAAAGGCAGCCAGACAATTTTACGACTGAATTTTTTTTGCCAACCTTTCAAACTGCTAATATACTCTTTACTACCATCACCCATAAAAACTAACTGAACATCCAGGCGTAATAGGGCCGGCATAACATCGAGAATAAGATTAAATCCTTTTTGGAAGGTAACTCTAGATGTTGTACAAATCATCGGCGTTAAGGATTCTTGAGGTAAACCGACCTTTGTCTGAAAGGCAAGTTTATTTATTTTTTTCGCCGATAGGCGTTTACCTAAAGTGTTGACCCCATATCTTTGTACTAAGCCAGCATCTTTTTCGGGATTATAGGCATTATAATCAATGCCATTAATGATGCCGAATAAACGCTCAGAACGATTACGTAAAATCTGATGTAAGTCCTGACCAAATTTCTTAGTCATAATTTCCATCCGATACTGCTCACTAACAGTATTAATAACATCAGCTGATAAGATCGCTCGCTTGGCAAAATTAATATTCTCCAACTGAGGATTATCAAGATGAGGAATACGACTACGTCCATAATCTTTATTAGCTACCGGAACTCCCCACCAATTATGTCCAAACTGAAAAATTAAATTATGGATAGTAAAAACCGTCTTGGCATTCTTTAAAGTTTTAGAATAGCGAAAATCATGTTTTAAATAATAAGGAATCAGACCTGTCTGCCAATCATGACAATGAATAATATCAGCTTGAAATTTTAATAAAGACAGAAGTTTTAAAGCGGCCACATCAAACACTAAAAAACGTGCATTCTCGCGGCTGGAGCCATATAAACTTTTATGTTTAGAAAAAAAGTGAGCATATTCAATAAAATAAACAGGCAAACCTTCCATTAACTGACCTTGCCAATAATTAACTGTTACGCTCTCGGATGAATTAAGCACAACTTTTATATCAGCAAATAAAAGCTTAAGATTATGTTCAGATTTATTGATTATCTTGCCATATAGCGGCGTAATGATGCGCACATCATGCCCTAAACGATTAAGTGCCTTGGGCAAACTACGCACAACATCACCCAGCCCCCCCGTTTTGGAGAACGGGGCAACCTCAGAAGCAATATGTACTATTTTTAAAGCTTTGCTCATAAATTTTCATTAATATTGACGATGATTAGCTCCACAGATTGCCACTGCCAAGGCATCGGCCGCATCATCAGGCTGTGGCAACTCCTTTAAATTTAAAATTAATTTTACCATTTTTTGTACTTGTAACTTTGAGGCCTGCCCATAAGCAGAAACCGCTTGCTTTACCTGCCCTGGAGTAAAATCTATAATCGGTAACTTAGCTAAACTGATGGTCAGCAAAGCCACTCCTCGCGCTTGACCAACAATTAAAGCGGTACGTACATTTTTATTAAAAAATAATTGTTCAACGGCAGCTTTTTCTGGTTTATATTTTTTAATTAAAGCGCTCAGTTCTTTATGTAATATTTGTAAACGCACAGGCAATTCCTCTTTAGCTGAGGTTTTAATAGAACCATAAGCTAAGCACTCAAGGCGACTGCCGTCAACTCGCACAAAACCGTAGCCAGTGTCGGCAATTCCTGGGTCAATACCTAAAATAATTTTTGCCATAGACGGTGCGACTCAAAACTAGTCTTTAGCCGGTTCTAAGTCTTAACAAATAATTTAAATCTTTAAACTAATCGGCAATATTAGTGTAACAGGCGCTAACATCTTCATTATCCTCCAGTTCTTCTAAGAATTTATCGGCAAGGGCTTGATCATCATCCGATAAATTTATTTTTTCTTTCGCCACATATTCAATCTCAGCTGATTCAGTGTTCAAATTTCTAGATTTCAAATAATCCTGCATTTTCTGAAAATCACTTAAGGCTGTATAGATAGTTAAGCCCTCCTCCGCTTTAATAATATCGTTAGCACCATTATCAATCAGCTCTAGTTCAAATTCGTCAAAATTAATTTTTTCCGCATCAAGAGACTCTTGGCTTAACATAATAACACCAGCCTGTTCAAAGTTCCACATCACTGAACCAAGAGAACCATTATTTTTGCTAAACAAATGTCTAACGTTGGCGGCACTGCGATTACGACTATCAGTTAAACACTTAACAATAATTTGTACATTAGCTGGGCCAATTCCTTCATAATATAATTCTTCTATTTGTGCGCCCTCTAACTCTCCTGTTCCTTTCTTTATGGCTCTCTCAATATTATCTTTAGGCATGCTCATACTACGAGCACGGTCAATGGCTGCTCGTAAGCTCGGGTTAGCATCAGGGTCTCCGCCTTGTTTAGCAGCGATGGAAATTAAATTAGCAAATTTAGTAAATACGGCCCCACGCTTAGCATCAACAATTTCTTTTTGACGATGCGTTGTTGCCCATTTTGAGTGTCCGGACATAAGTTTAGAAATTAATTATTTACGCCCCAATCTTATCTTAAATTGAAATAAAAATCAATATCCGTTATAATGAAAACACCAATAAAATTAGCTAAATTATCAACAATATGCCAAATCTAGAACTTGATTCTTTAAACATTAGTGTTTTAAAAGCACTGGAATTTTTTAGAAATAACAAAATCCCTCGTCTTGATTTAAAAAAATACCCTTTTCCCTTGGTGGTCGGCAGCGGTAATGCTCTTAATGCTGGACTAGCTTTATTTGATCAACAAAAAGCTATTTTTGCCAGTGAAAGTAATTTCAAAGAAATACTTAAGCGCTATCGTGATTTAATAAAAAACAAAACTATCAGTCACGGCCTAATCATTTCTGCTTCAGGTGAAAAAGATTCTGTTTGGGAACTAAAAGCGGCGCATAAGGCTGGTTTAAAAACGGTGCTATTTACCTGCTCCGCCAATTCTAGTGCCGCTAAAATTGCTGATGAAGTTCAAGTCTTCCCTAAATTGGCTGAGCCATATACTTATAATGTCTCTACTTACCTGGGCATGTTTTTAGCTGCCAGCCAAGAAAAAGCGGAAAAAATAGAAAAATTTATTTTTAGTCTCAAGCTGCCAAAGAATTTTCGAAAATACCAGGCTTACTCCTTTATTCTGCCAAACGAATGGGCGGCCATTGCCCCGATGTTAGAAATTAAAAAAAGTGAACTCTTTGGGCCGAATCTATCTTTGCGTGCTTTTAGTTTGGGCGAGTCCCGACACGCTAAATTTGTTGTTCGCTCAAAAGACGAATTAGTTATTAGCTTTGCTGAAAATAAATATTTTGGTGACCCGAAACATCGCTTAGAATTAATGCCCCCAAAAGATGCGGATAAAGGTTGGGCCATGGCAGTCTCCTATTTCTTAATCGGACTAATTCAAGATTCAAAACCAGACTACTACCGTCAGAATATTAAAAAATTCTGTACTGACTATGGCTACAAAGCTTATCCAGGATCAAAGCCATTTACAGTGTTAGTTCCCGGCAATTAAATTAAAAAAACAAAAAACCCCATGTATAAGTCTATCGACCACGTGGGGTTTTTAATAGTTCAATATTATTATTTTTTCTGTCCCTGTTTTTTGACTTTATCGGTCGCCGCACGTAATTCTTTTTGAC
>JAIPIE010000052.1 GCA_021734825.1 Patescibacteria group bacterium | reverse complement strand
GTCCTAGACTTGAAAATTAAGTTAAGAAAGTGGAATAATTACTATAATGACTTAGAGCATTGTGCGTTAAACGGCAAAACTCCAAATGAGATGGTTTTAATGAATAATTAAAACCGCCATAAGTGTGTACCTAAAACAGGCATGATTGCGGATATTATTTGAAGAATTCATAACTCGCTGTATTTTTCTTTCCTCGGCTGGCTATATTTGTTATAATATGCTTAAATATCTACAAATAGTTTAATTATTCTCTATAAATTAATATGAAAAAAATAAAACGCTGGCATTGGATAGTCGGTACTATAATCTTGTTGATTGTGATTATTTGGTGGTGGCAGTCAAGTAAGGGTTCGACCCCAACTTATTCAACAGTAAATGCTGAATCAGGACCCTTAGTACAAACTGTGAGCGAAACTGGAACCTTAAAGCCAGTTAAAGAAGTGGCTTTAAATTTCCTATGTTCCGGGAGAATCAAAAGTATAGATGTTAAAGTTGGCGACAAGATTGAGGCGGGAGCTGTTTTGGCTTCTTTGGATAATAGTAGTTTACAATCCCGTAAAGCGGAATTAGAGGCTGGTCTACAAATTGCTCAAGCCTCGCTGGCCAAAACCATGGCTGGAGCCAGTGCTCAGTCGATTTCAGTCAGTCGTTCTAATTTAAATCAAGCTCAATCCGCTTTAGATTCGGCAAAAATTGATTTAACTAAGACGACGCAGACAGCGACGGAAAATATTCGCCAAGCAGAGAAAACTTTAGCAGATTTACAAGCGGACACGGCGAGCAGTTTAACTCCTCAGGAGCAAGCAGTTAATAGCGCTCAAACTTCTTTAGATAATGCTATTAAAACTGGGTCAAAAAATATTACCAATGCTCGTAGTTCTGCATTACTTACTTTAAGTGATAAAATTTTAACGGTTCAAATTGCTTTGGATAATATCAATACAATTTTAAGTGATGAAAAGGCGGATCCGGTGCTTAGTGTTAAGAACAGCTCACTTCTAAGTTTAACCACAGAGGCACGATTAGCCGCCTTGGCTTTAGTGAGTGGCGCTCAAACAGCAGTTAATAACGTTGGTAATCGCACAGATCAAGCAATTATTGAAACAGCTGGTCAAAGTGTTCAAAATTTATTAAATAAAACTGATACCGCTCTTGATTATACCTATGCGATGCTCGAGGCTAGTATTACTAGCTCTGATTTTTCTCAGGCAAATCTTGATGCTTATAAAACTTTAATTAGTTCTCAGTCTACCCAAATTAATACCGCCAGTACGGCCGTAGAAAACAGCTTACAGGCTTTACGAAGCGCCTTTATAAATAATGATACTGCTATTGCTACGGCGCAAGACAGTGTGCGTCAGGCTCAAGTAAACTTAAGTAACGCGATTTTAGCCGCAACCAATAATGTGGAAAGCTTAAAACTCAGTGGTGCTCAGCAAACTGCCGCTGCTCAGTCACGAGTTGATAGCGCGGAACAGGCAGTAGCGGTGGCTAAGGCACAATTAAATAATACACTCGCTCCAGCTCGGACACAGGACGTGGCTTTAGCGCAAGCTCAGGTAAGCCAGGCTCAAGCTAGCTTGGCTGGCATTGAACAACAAATCAATGACACTGTCCTCAGTTCACCTTTGGAGGGTATTGTGACTGCCGTAAATTATGAAATCGGTGAACAATTTGGGGCTGGTGGCAAGGCAATGGTTACTATTTTGGTAAATAATAGTTTTAATGTTGAAGTTGATATTTCAGAATCAAATATTAGTAAAATTAAAGTAGGAGATGCGGTTGATATTACTTTTGATGCCTTTCCTGAAGACTTTATTCTTCAAGGATTCGTTAGTTTTATTGAGCCAGCCCAAACTTTAATTCAAGATGTTGTTTATTATAAAGTAAAGATTGATTTTTCTGATTTAAATAGTACTATGAGTAAAATTGAGGCCCGTGGTTTAAATTTAAAAGCCGGTATGACCGCCAATATTGTGATTACCACCGATAAGCGCGATAATGTCTTGCAAGTTCCAGCCCGAGCTTTAATTGAAAATAATGGGCAGAAAATGATTAGATTATTAGTGAACGGTGAAGCCCAAGAAGTAATAGTAGAGACAGGTCTTAGGGGAGACGAAGGTATGATTGAAGTTGTAAGCGGTTTACAAAGTGGTGATACAGTTATTACCTTTGTCAAAAATTAATAGATTTTATTATGTCATCAGCCCTAATTAAACTTGATAGTATTATTAAAACCTATACTAGCGGTGAGTTAGTAACAGAGGTGTTAAAAAATATCAGTTTTAGTATAGAGAAAGGAGAATTTGTATCAATTATGGGCCCCTCTGGATCGGGTAAGTCAACTTTAATGCATATTCTTGGCTTATTAGAGAGACCAACATCTGGAGAATATTTATTTGCTGGTAAAAACATTACCGATCTTAGCGACGAAGATCTAGCTCATTTACGTAATCGTGAAATTGGTTTTGTTTTTCAATCCTTTAACTTATTGGCGCGTACCAGTGTGATTGATAATGTGAAGCTTCCGCTTATTTATTCACAGAATAAAAAGCAGATGGATGTCAGGGCGGCGAAAGTTTTAAAAAGCGTTGGGCTCGATCATCGTCTTGATTATTTTACTAATCAAATTTCTGGTGGAGAGAAGCAACGCGTGGCGATTGCTCGCGCACTTGTGAATGAGCCGGCCGTAATTTTTGCTGATGAGCCAACTGGGAATCTAGATTCAAAATCAGGAGTACAAGTCATGAAGATTTTGCAGGATTTAAATGCTCAGGGTAAAACTATTATTCTTGTAACTCACGAAACTTATACTGCTGAACACGCTCAGCGTATTATTCAGGTTCATGATGGCAAAATTGTTAGTGATAAGGCGGTACAGAATCGGCGCATTGCTAACGAAGGGGAACTCTTGAAATAAAAATTATGTGGGAGAATATTCGTCAATTAATTACCCTTGTTTCCCGGGCCTTGTTTAGTAATAAGACCCGGAGTTTTTTAACTATGCTCGGCATTATTATTGGCGTGGGTGCAGTCGTTTTAATTATGTCGCTAGGAGCAGGAGCTCAATCCTTGATTCTCGGGCAGTTAGAAGGTTTTGGTGGTGATATTATTGGCGTTTTACCAGGACAATCAGATGCTAATGGACCGCCAGCATCCGTTTTTGGTGTGAAGGTGACTAGTTTAAAGATAGATGATGCTCATGCTTTTAAGGACCAAAAAAATGTCTCCCATGTTGAGGCGGTAGTCGCATATTATCAGACTAATGTTTCCTTGTCTTGGCGAGACAATAGCCATTCCACTACTCTTCAAGGAGTGGATGGAGATTATTTAATGGTTGATGGCGGCGAAGTAGCGACTGGTCGTTTTTTTAGCATTGATGAAATGTCATCCAATTTGCGTTTGGTTGTATTGGGTAGCACTGTGGCCTCTGAGCTTTTTGCCTATAACAATCCGATTGGGCAAAAAATAAAGATTGCTAATCAACCGGCTACGGTGATTGGGGTAATGAAAGAAAGGGGACAGGTTGGTTTTCAAAATTATGATGATTTAATTTTAAGTCCACTGCTATTTGCTCAAAAGGAGATTGCTGGCGTTAATTATCTAAGTGCCGTGAGGCTGAAAATTGATTCAGCCGATAATATTGATGAGAGTATGGAAATGACTCGGCAAACTTTACGCGAGCGCCATGATATTAGTGATCCGGCTGATGATGATTTTTCTGTTCGTAGTTTTCGCGATGCTCTCGCCTTAGTAACTAGTATTACTGACGCCTTACGTTATTTCTTGGCAGCGATGGCCGCCCTATCTTTACTTGTTGGCGGGATTGGTATTATGAACATTATGTTAGTTAGTGTTACTGAAAGAACTCGTGAAATTGGTCTACGTAAAGCTCTTGGTGCGACTAATAGACAGGTATTAAGCCAGTTCTTATTTGAAGCTATTGCTCTCACTTTAATTGGGGGGATTATTGGCTTGATCGGTGGGGCTATATTCTCATATTTGGCCGCTGTGATTGTGCGTTCACTTGGTTATCGTTGGGATTTTGTTATTTCTCTTTCTTCTATTATCGTTGCCATTGGCCTGTCCACTTTAATTGGCATCCTTTTCGGCTATTATCCCGCCAAACGAGCCAGTCGGCTGAGTCCGATAGATGCTTTACGCTACGAATAAAATTATGCAATTAATTATTGCCTTTCAATTAGCTTGGAATTCCTTACGTCTCAATTTATTGCGGACGAGTTTAACGGTGTTGGGTGTAGTTATTGGTGTCGCGGCTATTATTATTGTTTTTGCCGCCGGCAGTGGTGTTAGCTCTTTAGTTTTAGGTGAGATTGAATCATATGGCACAAATGTCATCCAAACCGAGACGAAAACTCCTGGCTCAAGTGGCCCCAGCGTATCTGAAGTAACTAGTTTAAAATTATCAGACATGGAGGCGATTAATAAGCTAGATAATGTGACAGATAGTTATGCCGTTTCTTTGGGACAACAAAAAATTAGTTATGGATCTGAAAGTGCTAAAATCTTTTTCTTTGGGACTAGTGCTCCTTATGCTCAAATTGACACAAAAACGAAATTAGCTGAAGGTGTATATTTCAGTGAAGAAGATGATCGCAGTCAGGCGGCTGTGCTCGTACTAGGGGCAACTCTTAAGCAGACTTTATTTGGCGATCAGAAAGCTCTTGGTAATTTTGTCAAAATTGGTACCAAAAAGTTTCAAGTAATTGGCGTTTTAGAGGAACAGGGTGGTGGCGCTAGTTTTTTAGATTTTGATAATACTGCTTATATTCCTATCCAAACCTTACATAAACGTATCTTGGGTATTGATTATGCCATGTATTTCATGCATCAAATTCGTAATGTCAACCAGGCCGAAGAAACAGCAGCCGAAATTCGCTCAGTTTTAAGGGATCGTCATGATATTAGTGATCCTGAAAAGGATGATTTTCGTGTTTCTACAATGGCGGAAATGCTTGATACTCTAGGCACGGTTACGGGTGCAGTTACATAT
>JAIPIE010000051.1 GCA_021734825.1 Patescibacteria group bacterium | reverse complement strand
CAAGCGGCTAATTTGAATTTCAACTTGCTCACCAAAATCAAGACCTAATTTTTCCGCTAAACCTGGCTGAGCTGATTGCAACATAATTTTACGTAACATCAATAATACTTCAGCAATGAAACTTTTAAAATTAACACCGTTGTCGGCAAGTTGATTAATTAAGGTAACGGCAACACCAGCATTTTTTTTAGCCAAAGCTTCAATTAAGGCAATTGCTTCTTGGTTGTGGTGATGTGGTAAAACCAATTCAGCTTCCTCAGTTGTAATTTTCTTGCTTCCTAAAGCTAAAATTTGTCCTAAAATACTTTCGGCATCACGTAAATGACCGCCTGACTGACGAGCGATATCGTCTAAAACACCGCGATCAATTTCAATCTTTTCCTGACTAGCAATAAAACTTAATTTTTTGACAATTTCAGCCGGACTAATACGTTTAAAATCAAAACGCTGACAGCGCGAGATAATAGTCGCTGGAACTTTATGAACTTCAGTAGTACAGAGAATAAATAAAACGTGCTGAGGCGGTTCTTCAATTATTTTTAATAAAGCATTAAAAGCCGAGATTGAAAGCATGTGCACCTCGTCAATAATATACACACGCATTTTACCACCACTCGGAGCTAAACGAGCTGAAGAAATAATATTATCGCGAACATTATCCACGCCAGTGTTAGAAGCGGCATCTATTTCCATAACATCCATAAAAGAGCCTTTTTGAATAGCTAAACAAGTAGCGCATTCACCGCAAGGCTCTGATTCTCCATTTTTTCTGCGTTCACAATTAACCGTTTGCGCCAACACGCGCGCCATACTAGTCTTTCCAACCGCTCTGGGACCACAAAAAAGATAGGCCTGACCCATTTTATTTTGGGCTAGCTCGTTTTGCAAGGTAATTTTCAAGTGATTCTGTCCCAAAATATCACTAAACTTTTGCGGACGATAATCACGGTATAAAGTGGGCATAATGTATTATAAACGATTAATTTATGGATTAATGACTTATCTGGCATCTTAGTACATTTTCAGTTATTTTGGCAAATACTGACCTGGATTCTATTCCCTGCTCGCATTTATTGCTGAGACAGGAGTGCGAGTTTCAGTGCGCCTGATTATTTCTGCTTCTACTATATTACGGTCCTGGCCATACTTCAAACGGCTTAAGGCTCTAATTTTTTTAGAAATACCCTCTCTTTGCGTACCTAAAAGTGGCCAAATTGTTTTCATAGAAAATGGTCGAGTGGTGCTATTATCCACTAACAATTTAATATAAGCCGTGCCTTTATCAATATTAATCATATCATAGGAATTAAAAACAGGTGAAAATTCCTTTACTAAAAACTCAGCATCTTCGGTGCCAATTTTGAAAGAAATCATAGTACCGACGTTGCCAAATACGGCATCTTTAATTTCGGTATTATTATTCTTACTCAATTGTCCAATATATTGATGGGCAATAATAAGATTTAAAGCGTACTTTCTTGCTTCTGATAGAATTTGACACACGGAGTTAGTGGTAAAGTTTTGAAATTCATCAATGTATAAATAAAAATCTTTACGCTGATCACCAGGCATGTCCGCGCGAGATAAGGCTGCCATCAAAATTTTGCCCACCACAATCATACCTAATAAATAAGCGTTCATTTCTCCAACAACACCCTTAGGCAGATCAATCAATAAAATTTTCTGCCTATCCATCAAATCACGAAAATTAAAAGAACTTTTTTGCTGTCCGATAATCGGACGCATCATGTCGTTAGAAATAAAGGAAGTGAGCTTAGAAGTAATATAAGGCACTATATTAGCTAAAGCGGCATCGCCACCAGCCTTCTCTGCTTCTTTCTTCCAAAAATCAACCACGGTACGATTATGACAGCGAGACAATTTCATTTTTCTAAAGTTTTCATCAGACAAGACTTTTGGAATTTCCATCAGAGTGGAACCGCTTTCTGGGTCTTCCATAATAAGCAATAAAGCGTTACGCATATACTGCTCAAACATTGGTCCACCGGTTGCCTTTAAGTCATACAACTTATCAAAAATACCAATCATTTCATTAATTACAAAACTTTTCTGCTCTGGGTAACGAGGATCATATTCTAATAAATTGAGCGCTAATGGCCTTTCGAGGTCGGCTGGAGAAAAAATCACTACATCTTCCGCTCTTTCTGGAGGAATGCGTTGCAAAATATCTTCAATTAAATCACCATGAGGATCAAGTACACAGACTCCTTCACCATTTTGAATATCTTGAATGGCCATGTTAGTTAAAAGCACTGATTTACCGACACCTGATTTACCAACAACATAAGTATGACGACGACGATCTTGACGCTTAATGCGGATGTCTTGCTTAACGCCACGATAGACATTTTCTCCAAGTAATAAACCCTGATCAGGAATATCAGCCGGAGCGGGCGCATTCTTAGCGGTCAACCACAGGATATTAGGAGTTTCCATGTGACTTAAAGGTAGGTGAAAAATACTAGTGAGCTCTTCTGTGTTGAGCAAAAAAGCAGCGTCTTCACGAAAACGACGATAAATAAAATCATTAATCTGAGCGCTCTGATTGCTTTTAATAGCTCGAGAAAAAACATTACCGTAGCTATAATTATTATACTCAGTGAACACACTAACCACATTCTCTAAATAAGCGGTGGCGTGTTGTTTAGAAGTACTAGAAATAATAATACGAAGATTAACATCAAGGCCAGCTCGTAGATTTTTTTCTTCAATTGATTTAAGGGTTTCTTCTTCAACCGCCGATAAACGTTTTTCGTTAGTATTTAACTGCTTATTTTCACTGTCTTTAGGTTTTACGCTAAATAAATCACCAATAAAAGCGAAGGCTTGACTGAGACCACCGTTACTAATACCGTCAGCAACTGAATTCTTCTTTTGGATACGACGAACTGTTTGACGAACTTGACGATGCCAGGAGCTATGAGAACTACGTACCACATACTGGATGGACATACTTTCTTCCTTATCAAGCTTGGACATGATATTAATCAAAGAGTTCAGAGGGTCAACCTCAATTTTTTGATAAGTGCGTAAAGGCAAGACAAAGCTTTTTCTGGTTTTTAAATAAGCGGCAGCAATCTCTCCCTGTTTGGCAAAAATATTATAATCTTCAATCTCCTCAATTACGGCCGCTGGATAATGAGCAGTAATCTGTTGCTCTAGATAACGTGCTGAGTCTCTAGGAGCGGCTGCATAGAAAGCAATTTTATTTTTATTGGCAACAATTTCAAAAGCAAAGTGATCATTTCTTCCTAAAAACCAAGCCTTTAAACCACCCTGAGCTTTTAAGCCACCAATACTAGAGAAGATAGTTTCGCCACGAGCAATTTCTTCACGCATTTGTTGCAAAGAGGCTTCTTTATTTTCATCTTGCGGCTTTTCTTTAGGTAAACGAATTAAAAAAATTTGATGGTCAAAGTAGGCCTTATTTAAAACTGCCCGACGGACAAAAGAGCGAACGATTAATAAAAGCCCAAAGAGGACAGCCAAAGAGCCGACAATTATAATTAAAATCAAAACGATTAAACCGGTGTCAGTTTGAAAAAAAATTGATGAGTTAGACTCGAAAAGATTCATAAATTATAGATTTTTATTCATCTTAAAAATTTTATCAGCTTTAATCTTTGCCTCTTGCTCCAAAAAATATTTATTAGTCCTAGGAATTAAACTCAGCCAGCGTTTAATTAAAGAGACGATTTTACTCACACTAATCTTAGCTTTATCTAATAACTGATTAATCTTAAAGGTTGTTTTTTCTCCTTCTTCCTTAAAACGCTTTTGCTCCTCCGAAGTCATCTGCAGAAAAAAACTATCCAAACCGTCTTCCAAAATATCATCAATGGCAGCTGCTCGACGACGGCGATAATCATCATTAACTAGAGGCTCCTTCAGTGCAGAAGATTTTGGCACCGAAACAGGCTCTTGAGCTTGTTCAGATTTCTTGTCATTTTTTGGTGTTTCGTGACTTTCAAGCACTGTCTCTGGAGCAGATTCAATCTTAGCATCAACAGAAAGCTGTTCTGAGGAATTCAGATTGACTTGTTCTAATTTATTTTCACTAGACATATTAAAGAGTAATTGCATTAACCGGACAACTTTCGGCAGCGCCCTTGGCACAAGCTTCATTACCCTGCTCTAACACCTCTGATTTACCATCGGCATTCATAATAAAAACATCGGGGCACATGCCCGAACAAAGACCACAGCCGATACACTTGTCCTGATCAACTTTTATCATAATTTTACATCGGAAAAATAACACGCCTCCGCCTGTTATTTATCTTATATTTTTAAAATATTAACACTCAAATTATAGCATATTTACAAAAAAATAACAGCCGTCTAATTTCATCTTATCTGTGATTTTTTTTCCTCAAATTGCGAGTTAAACAACTATTGTCAGGAATGTTGACATAGCTTAGTTATTTTGTTATATTAGCTTTATTGATTAATAATCTTTAACCAAAAAGCGGCCGTCCGCTTTCTTATTATAAGGACGACAGCTGTTTTTTACACCTGTATGGCACATAAAAAAGCCGGTGGCTCAACCGCCTTAGGCCGTGATTCAGAGAGTAAGCGTTTAGGCGTTAAACTTTCCGGCGGCCAAAGCGCAAAAACCGGAAACATCATTATCCGCCAACGCGGAACTAAGTACCATCCAGGCGAAAACGTACGTCGCGGTAACGACGATACCCTTTTCGCAGTGGCTGATGGAACTGTAACTTTTAGCAATAAAAAATTATTGAAATTTAATGGAAAACTTAAATCCGCTAAAATAGTAAGCGTGATTAAATAAACAATTTGCTCTATATAAAAACACCTACGTAAAGCCTATCGGCCACGTGGGTGTTTTTTGTTTAAAAAAGAAAAAAGCCTTGCGAACCGAAGTTACAAGGCTTATGAACGTGGAGCAGAAAACTATTTTAAGTTTTCAAGTCCCGGGAACATTTTCCCCAAGGTCATGGGGGTATTTTTGGAGTTAATTTTTTTTACCATCAACTCTTTGCGACTCATTGGCCGCAGGAAGTGCCAAGCAGTTTCATCTAAACTTAAACTATTTTCTGCCCAGTAACTGTGTACCTCCTTTATAGCATATTATTATATCTTTGTCAATGTTTATAACCTTAACAACATAAAAATATGCTATTATTAGCATATTTTTAATAAAAGATAATTTATTTTAAATTTTGGTGTTTATAAAATACCCC
>JAIPIE010000050.1 GCA_021734825.1 Patescibacteria group bacterium | reverse complement strand
GAAATAGAAAAATGGATCAATAATTATCCCAGAAAAATCCTGGGATACAGGACTGCAAACGAAATGGTTTTAGAGGTTACAAAAAACAGATTTGGAGTTTTAAGTTGAATAGTGTCGCAATAAGAGTTACAATTCACCATCTTAGGTTAAGAATAATATATGCTTGACAGAAAAAGTACTTATGTTATAAAAGAGTGATTTAGTTTGTGCATCTTATTCCTTTCTTAAGAATGATTAAAAAAATTAGCTTAAACCCAGCTAACAAATGAATATATCAGAAAATTATATAAAGGCTAGAGTTGCATTAGAAGATGGTGCTATATTTAAAGGTTTTTCATTTACCGGTTTGGGAGAATCTGAAGGAGAAGTAGTCTTTAACACTAGCCTTACCGGTTATCAAGAAATTATTACCGACCCCTCTTATCATGGTCAAATTGTTACCATGACCTATCCTTTAATCGGAAACTACGGGATTAATGAAGAAGACAAAGAATCCTTAACCCCTAAGGTTGCAGGATTTTTAGTAAAAGAAGCGAGTCGAATTCCTAGTAATTGGCGCAGTAGTAAAGATTTAGCTTCTTATTTGAAAGAAAATAACAAATTAGGCGTTGAAGGAATAGATACCCGTGCTCTAACTCGCCACATTCGAATTCAAGGTGCGATGAAAGCCATTATTTCAACCTCGGATAAAAGTGATTCAGAGCTTATCGAGCAAGCTAAAGCAGCAAAGGGAATTATTGGCCGTGATTTGGTTAAGGATGTAAGCACTAAAAAAGCTTATTTTTGGAATGATTCTGGCAAATACAAAATAGTGGTCCTCGATTGTGGAGTTAAATTTAATATTTTAAGAAAATTAGAAGAATTAGATTGCAAGGTTTTTGTGATGCCAGCTGATTCTAGCTCAGAACAAATTTTAGCGCAGAACCCAGATGGAGTTTTGATTTCAAATGGGCCAGGGGATCCGGAAGCTGTGCCTTATGTAGTAGAGAGCACCAAAGGCCTTCTGGGCAAAGTTCCTTTGTTTGGAATTTGTTTAGGGAATCAAATTTTAGGGCTTGCTCAAGGTGCAAAAACTTATAAATTAAAGTTTGGCCATCATGGTGGGAACCATCCTGTAAAAGATCTTCGTGATGGTAAGATTTCGATTACTGTGCAAAATCATGGCTTTTGTGTAGACCTAGATACTTTAGACAAAGAGAGCATTGAGGTAACGCATCTGAATTTAAATGATAATACCGTGGAAGGGATTCGACATAAAAGTATGCCTTTATTTTCAGTACAATTTCATCCAGAATCGGGGCCTGGCCCGCACGATGGTCAATATTTATTTTCAGACTTTATAAAAATGATTAATGAATTCAAAATCACCAAACCTAAGACTTAAGACTTAGGACTTAGGACATAGGACATAGGACATAGGACTAAACAATGCCTAAACGTAAAGATATAAAAAAAATATTAATAATTGGTTCTGGGCCAATAATTATTAGCCAAGCTTGTGAATTTGATTATTCTGGCGCCCAAGCCTGTAAAGCCTTGCGAGAAGAAGGTTATCAGGTCGTTTTACTTAATTCTAATCCTGCCACAATCATGACCGATCCGCAATTAGCAGATGCAACTTATGTAGAACCAATAAGTGCGGATGTGGTAGAAAAAATTATCATCAAAGAAAAACCGGATGCAATCCTGCCTACTCTAGGCGGCCAAACTGGTTTAAATACAGCAATGGAAGTATACGAGCGGGGAATATTAGAAAAGTATAGTGTCAAATTAATCGGAGCCGAATATGAAGTAATAAAAAAAGCAGAAGATAGAAAATATTTTAAAAAAGCAATTGAAAAAATTGGCTTAGATCTTCCTAAAAGTGGGCTAGCTTACAACATGGAAGAAGCTAAAAAAGTTCTTGCAGACATTGGATTGCCATTGATAATCCGGCCCAGCTTTACTTTAGGGGGGACCGGAGGCAGCATCGCCAACACTGAGGAAGAATTTATAGAAATGGCTCGAGTTGGACTGCACAATAGTATGATTAGTGAAGTATTAATTGAAGAATCTATTGTCGGTTGGAAAGAGTATGAGCTCGAGGTGATGAGAGACAACAAAGATAATGTAGTGATAGTTTGTGCGATTGAAAATATTGATCCGATGGGGGTTCACACTGGAGACTCGATTACGGTAGCTCCAGCCCAGACTCTAGCTGATTATGAATACCAAAAAATGCGGGATGCCTCATTGGCGATAATTAGAGAAATTGGCGTTGAAACTGGTGGTTCAAATATTCAATTTGCAGTTTGTCCTGAAACTGGCAGGATGATTGTAGTGGAAATGAATCCCAGAGTTTCTCGTAGTTCAGCCCTTGCTTCTAAAGCCACCGGTTTTCCGATTGCAAAATTTGCGGCTAAATTAGCAGTGGGTTTTAGCTTAGATGAAATAAGAAATGATATTACTAAAGAGACTCCTGCTTCTTTTGAGCCAAGTATTGATTATTGTGTAGTGAAATTACCTCGCTTTACTTTTGAAAAATTTCCGGAAGCAAAAGATATATTAGGAATTTCCATGAAATCAGTCGGTGAAACCATGGCTATTGGCCGTACCTTTAAGGAAGCCTTACAGAAAGGATTGCGGGGCTTAGAAATTGGTCATTCGGGGTTAGATAATAAATTAGATTATAACCAGATAAGTGATCAGAAAATAAATTTAAGATTGAGTGAACCGAATGCTTCCCGTATTTTTTATATTAAATATGCTCTGCAAAAAGGGTATTCTGTTGCCAAAATAAATAAACTTACCGGAATAGATCCTTGGTTTATTGATAATATCAGCCAAATTGTAGAGTTAGAAATTAAATTAAAACGGGCGGGGAAAAATATTAATCCAGACCTATTGCTGAAAGCAAAGCAATTTGGGTTTTCTGATTGGCAATTAGCTAAAATTGCAAATACTGACGAGGCATCTATAAGAGAAAAAAGGAAGAAGGCTAAGATTGAAGCTACCTTTAAGCTGGTAGATACTTGTGCCGCTGAATTTGAAGCCTATACGCCTTATTATTATTCAACTTACGAACAAGAAGATGAAACTAGAATATCGCAAAAGAAGAAAATCATGATTTTAGGCGGAGGCCCGAACAGGATTGGCCAGGGGATTGAGTTTGATTATTGTTGCTGTCATGCTTCTTTTGCTTTAAAAGAAGAAGGCTATGAGACAATTATGGTAAATTCAAATCCAGAAACTGTTTCTACTGACTATGATACTTCAGATAAGCTTTATTTTGAGCCACTTACTTTAGAAGATGTAATGAATATCATCGATAAAGAGAAACCGGATGGGGTAATTGTGCAATTTGGCGGACAAACTCCACTTAATTTAGCTAAAAAGCTTGAAAAATTAGGAGCGCCGATAATTGGGACTTCAGTGGCTTCTATTGAGCGAGCTGAAAATCGAGATGAATTTTCGAAATTAGTAAATAAGCTTCAGATAAATCAGCCTGCCTGTGGTTCAGCCAGGTCAGAGCAGGAAGCAATCGTAATTGCCGAAAAAATAGGTTTTCCAATACTGGTCAGGCCTTCTTATGTGTTAGGGGGGCGAGCAATGAAGATAGTTTATGATCAAAATTCATTAAAAGAATTTATGGAAGAGGCGATAGATGTGTCTCCGGAACATCCGATATTAATCGATAAATTTTTAGAAGATGCCGTTGAGGTGGATGTGGATGCTGTCTCTGATGGTAAAAATACAATTATTGGTGGGATCATGGAACACGTTGAAGAGGCAGGGGTGCATTCTGGTGACTCAGCTTGTGTTCTTCCTCCTTACAATTTAGATGAGCAGCTGATAGATAAGATTAGAGAAGATACCTATGCAATTTCACAAGAATTGGGAGTAAAGGGGTTAATCAATATTCAGTTTGCGATAAAAGATAACACAGTTTTTGTTTTAGAAGTTAATCCCCGGGCCTCACGAACGACTCCTTTTGTAAGCAAGGCAACCGGTGTGCCTTTAGCAAAAATAGCAGCTAAAGTTATGACTGGTATTAGCTTGGAAGAAGCAGGGTTAACCGAAGAAAAATCAATAGATCACATTGCAGTTAAAGAATCAGTATTGCCCTTTTCTCGCTTTTCTGGCGTAGATATTATTTTAAGTCCGGAAATGAAATCAACCGGAGAAGTGATGGGAATCGATCAAAGCTTTGGGAAAGCTTTTTATAAAGCTCAATTAGCTGCGGGCCAATTATTGCCAAAGGAAGGTTTAATTTTTATTAGCCTTAGAGACACTGACAAAAAACCGATGATTCCGATTGCCAAACAGTTAGCGAAGATTGGTTTTAAGATTATTGCAACAGTAGGTACTAGAGAAGCTTTTTTGTCAGAAGGGATACCAGTTGATTTAATTGGAAAAATTTCGGAAGGAGATCAGCAGATATTAAATTACATAAAGAGTAACAAAATAAAATTAATTATAAATACACCTTCGGGTAAAATTGGCCAATCAGATATGCGGCCGATCAGAAGCATGGCGGTGATGCAAGGTATTCCTTGTATAACCACCGTTCCGGGGGCTAAAGCTTTGTTGGAAGGAATGAATGCAATCAATTCAGAAGAATTAGAAGTTAAACCCTTGCAAGATTACTATTAATAAATGCTATGTGTGGAATATTTGCTGTAAGTAACCATCCCGAAGCATCTCGCCTAACTTATCTTGGACTTTATGCCCTTCAGCATCGGGGAGAAGAAAGTGCTGGCATTATTAGTTTTGATGGGAAAAAAACTAATTATCAAAAAAAAATGGGCCAGGTAGGGGGAGCCTTTGGGGAAGAATCTTTAGCTTCTCTAAAAGGAAGATATGCCTTGGGCCATGTTCGTTATTCAACTACTGGGTCATCCTCTTTGATGAATATCCAGCCTTTTTTTGTTCGACATAAAAAAGGCCATCTCAGCATCGCTCACAACGGAAATTTGACAAATACCTCTGATTTACACTATAAAATGGAAGACGAAGGTTCAATTTTTCAAACCAGTACCGATTCGGAAATTATCACTCATCTAATTGCGAAATCTTCTGCCAAAGACATTAAAATAAAAATTAAATCTGCCCTTTCTCAGTTGGAAGGGGCATATTCGTTAGCAATCATGGCTGATGGAATGTTAATCGGCGCTAGAGATCCTTTTGGGTTTAGGCCGCTTTGTTTAGGTAAGTTGAATAAATCTTATATTTTGGCCAGTGAAACTTGCGCTCTTGATTTAATCCATGCCAAATATATTAGAGACATAGAGCCAGGGGAAATTTTATTTATAAAAGATGATAAATTAGAATCAGTTAAATTAGCTACAAAAGAAAAAAAGGCATTTTGTATTTTTGAAAATATTTATTTTGCTCGTCCGGATAGTAATATTTTTACTAAAAATGTTTACC
>JAIPIE010000049.1 GCA_021734825.1 Patescibacteria group bacterium | reverse complement strand
AATTCCTCACCCAAAGATTCATTAATAAAATATTGAGCCGGCGTTTTCACAATACCACCACTTAGAGCCTCAACCACATAATCAACCCCATCCTCCTCACCGATATAAATAGCGACATGACCAGGATAAATATTGGTCATGATGCCATTTTTCTCCCTAATTAATTCCTTACTACTATAACCATACATCTCGCCGTTACTAGAAGTACGATATAAAAGCGTGCCTGGTTCTAAGGCTAGTACTGTTTTCTGCCAACACAAGCTACAAAGCAAGACCAAGCAAATAATTAAAATGTAGTTAAAGTTTTTCATAAAATATTTGCCATTCCGCCTCTGTCGGCGTTGGTGTCTTAATATTTAAGGAGAATCGCTGAAGCAGTGTTTCTGAGGCTAAACTTCGGCTGATATTATCCAAGCCGCTATTTTCAGCTAAAACGCGCAGTATCGCCTGAAGGCTTAAATCGTGCCCCTTAATTTCCGCTAAGAGCCAAAGTCGGCGCCAACGCTGAGGACCATTTTCCGTTTGCCTAATAATTTCTGCCATTCTTTCCATATCGGACTCTGTCCAAGCAAACAAATTGCTATCCCATTCACCCGCTAAACGACAAGCCTCGCTCAAGATTTCCTCTGCTTCATTATTAAGAATAATATTTTTAATACTTACAGCATTATCCCTGCTGGGATAAGATTTTAATAAAGAAAGGGCGTAGAGCCTATCAGCTGCTAAGACACTATCATCACTCACTTGCATTCTTAACTGATGCAACCAGTCATCATCGGCAAAACTTTCCGGAAAGAAATTTACAATCAAGCGCTTATTTTCTAAAGAGGCTTGCGGACTACTAATCACCTGAGCCAATATCGGCGGCAGCTCTTTATTTTTACTATCAGCTGCCATGATTTTAATCAAAGCCGCTTGCAGTTCCGCGTTATCACCGCTAAAAACATCTTTAAAATATTCAGTTAATAATTCCGGCTGTTTTTTATATGTTTGACGCCAAATAAGTGCATACGATTGTCGCTTAGATAAGCATTCTTCTCGGCAAGAGTTTTGAAAGGTGGAGATAAAATTACGCCAAGCAATTTTTGTGCGCAATCCTTCTGGGTAGCGCGTCCAAGGCCGAAAAACATAAGGACTTAATAGAATAATAAAAATAGAAATAATTACAGTCAATATTATCCACCAACGATAATGTTGCCAAAAAATATAATATTTACTTTTCTTTTTTGGAATTAAAGGCATTAACATAAAATTAGGGCCGAGGCCTTCGCCCTTAAATACGGCGCGTTAATATCAAGGGCGAAAGCGAGTCGGCAAATTACGGTACCAAAAATAAGCATAGCAAAAGCAAGCTGAAGACACCTGAAGATAAAGTTAAGAGCGCTATGAAAATATATAACAAAAAACGCCCGTATTATCGGGCGTTTCGTGTATTTCTTATAACACTATTTAATTTTCCTCAGAATTAGCATTTTGAATTTTTTCGATGTCTTGTAAAAAAGCTTGAACGGCTGGGCGTAAGGAAGGGTCGATTTCAGCCGCCATCACCGCATCGTTTAAAGCTGCTTCCAAATTACCGGCAATCAGCTCTAATTTAGCTAAATTCGCATACAGCAAGGCCTCCTTACTACCCTGAGCGGCAAGAAGGCGATAGGCGAGTAAAAGATGAGCATTATCTTCATTCGTTTGATAGTGAGAAATAGCGGCAGATAAAGTTGAAGACATTAAATTTTTTCCACCACGATCAAGACAATTGTTAGCATAATCGATATATTTATCAGACTCAGTTAAAAAATAATAGTTAGCCAATTGACAATGCACTTCTACATAATTTTGATTTAAATCATAAGCACTTAAAAATGATTGTTCGGCACCATCTAAATCCCCACGATTGGCTTGAATCTGAGCTTTAATAAAATATATAGGAATGCGACGAGGGCTAGCCGCCAACGACTTATCAATCGCTTCTAAAGCCTTATCTGAATAAAACTTAAACATTGATGGCTCTTGAGAATAATAGCGTGACGCAACATCATAAAGCTGAGCTGCTTGCATTTGAGCTAAACTATCATTTTCGTTATAGGCCAGATTATCTTCAGATAATGATATCACGTAATTTAAAGATTCTTTGATGCCGTTTTCATTAAGATTTGTAAACATAGCCGGCTTGCTCACCAATAAATTAATCAAAGTAGTACGAGCATCTCTATCTAGAGGCGTGTGCCAAGAAAAAGCTTGTTTGTATTGCTCAAAACCTTGATCATACTGAGAATAGGCCATATGAGCATAAGCATTGATAGTGGTCTTTAACATTATTAAAGGACGGATGCTGTAAGAATATATTAACAAGGACGAAAATAGAGCTAATAGAATAAAGAAAATAATTTCTTTAAATGGTCTAAAGCTAGAATTCTTCTCAGATAAACTCAAATTGTTATCTGTCTCTGTTTTTTGCGTTAAGATTACTACATAGCCCAAGCTCAGCATCAAGCCGATATAAGTTACTAAGGAATCAAATACCGCTAAATTCTGAATAAAATAAGCAAGAAGCAAGGCTGCTATAACCATTAGCTCTTTCATTGCCAAGCCTTCATAACCCGGCTTAATTCTCTTCCCTTCACTTATAACCTTGCGACGCCACAGCAACGCAACAGCCACAAAGATACTTAAGTAAGCCAAGAGACCAATAACACCAGTGGTTGAGGCGATATCGATTAAATTATTGTGAGCTCGATCAAAATAAGTATCAGAAGTTGTATAGTCAAAAAACTTCGGATCAAACTGACGATCAAAAATCATGGCGTAATTACCAAAACCGTTACCTAGCCAAGGATGTAAATGAAAATCAGCCGCCGCCCCCTTCCAAGAGATTAAACGGGTTTGAAAGGTCGCTTTATTGGCACTCAAATCATGTAGAAAACTATTGTTTTTAAACCAAGGCTGATTATATTGAGAGAATAAAGCCGCCACAGCGACGATAGATACAATAAAAACAATTAAAGCACTTCGACGCCATAGACGTTGTGAAGCAAAAAAGCCAAGCAAAAAAATAAGGAAAAGAATACTCACGGCCAAACCGATAATCGCCCCAGAGGTATCAGCCCTTAAGAAGGCAATAAACATTAAAATAATGGCGATATAAAACGGCCATTGTTTCTGCCAAGAAGTTCTCAGTAATAACAGGCCAGCAAAAAACAGATTAAAAATCATGTAACCACTTACATAAGCGGTATTGCCGATTGAACCAATATCTTGACCGCGTATAATTAAGATTGATTCCACTGAAGCTGCGAGTACTGAAGCTGATAGAAGCCAATACCAATCTTCCCGGCTACGAAAAACTGTAATGATATATAAATACAAAATAAAAAAGTGAAAGATATGGAAAAAGCCAAGCAAACGTTCAACGTCACCCCAAAAACTAAGATTAAAATCAACGCCGGTAAAAGCGGACAATAATATAACTAGCAAATAAGCTAATAATCCCCAAATTATTGGTGAAGATTTTGGTCGGAAAGAGGGATATTTCCACATTAACAACAGCCAGAAAGGCAATAAAGCTTCAATTAAAATATTAAAACTTAATTGCTTAGAGGAGATGTAAGGAAAGAGTAAATTAGAAAAGACAAGAAAAACGACACCCAAAGAGGCAAAGACGCCAATTTGTAAAATACGCTGATAAGTTTTTGCGGACATAAAGCTTAAATTTAAAAATAAAATCGCTAAGATTATTATATAATATAATTCATAAAAGAACAAAGACGCTTAAGTCTTGGCGATCTTGACTAAGCTCGGTTTTAATTAAAAAAGCTCACCACGTAGAATGTGGTGAGCCTTGTAAAGAATGACAAGCTTTTTAAATAATATCTATAATTTAATTCTAGTTAAGCGGCCGTTTTACCAGGAATAAAGTCAACAAAAGTACGAGCAGCTAATTCCTGATCTAACAGATACAAGGAAGAGCCGGCGTCACCAACTAAACTTAACTTGCCAGAAATTTCCTTAGCATTAGCTTCTTCTTCTACCTGTTCATCAATATACCATTTGATAAATGATTCCAAGGCGTGGTCCTTCTCTTCTTTGGCTAATTCATATATTTTACCAATACAAGCCGTAATATGCTGTTCATGCTTTAAAGCGGCGGCAAAAACATCACTAGCCTTTTTAATACCGCTTAAGTCAGGAGCAGCAATAGCTGGAATAACTGGTTCTTCGTCACGATCTAAAAGAAAATAGAAAAAACCGAGGGCATGATTGTGCTCTTCCTTGGCCTGAATATGCATCCAGTTTGACATTCCCTTTAAATTCCAGCTCTCTAAACGTCCGGCCATAGCCAAATAAAGGTTAGAAGAGTACATTTCCTCACGAATTTGCTCATTTAAGATATTTTTAATTTTATCAGTCATATGTGTTTTAAAGTTAATTATTAATATGCCCATTATTATGGGTAAAAAATATTATAGCATAGAAACGAGGTCTTGTTAAATAAAGATACGAGTAGATATTTGACTTAAGATATTATTTATGATGAAATATTAATCATTCAGAACTTTAACATCATAATGTTCACAAATACATATAGCCATGGAAACATCGAGGAAAGTAATCCCCCAAGAATTCAGAACTCTTGGCTGGACAGCTTTGGTATTTTTCGTGATTGCGTTAATTATTTCACATAATGCAATCAATGCTGCCCTTTGGGGCATATTCGGGGCCTATCTATGGGCAGGCATGTTCTGTAACGACGAGCAACTCAAAGTTCTCGTTGACTCCAATTTATATGCATCGCTGATCATGATTATTTTATCTGCGATCAACATGCGGTACGGGTTTGTAAGTATGCCTCATTTTATCTCTAATACCGATATTCTGAGCATGTTTATAATAATATGCGTTTTCTCAGTTATTGGTTTAATCATCCTACCGATTAGCGAAGGCTCGGCAAAAGCCGAGGAATACCTAATGGAATTCGAAAATCAATAAATACCGGACCATGAAAAACAAAATTTTCACGATTATGGGCCATCTGATGATTTGTGCCCTAATGTTTTTTGCCAGTTTTCAATTAGAAAAACTGTTTGTGGGAACACTGCCCTTCGCTCTATACTTTAGTATAGTTGTCTCCTTGTTAATCTTATTAAAATTAGATATCAAATTATCAGGAGATGTAAAAATACGCGATAGCATGTCGTACATTGTGCTCTGCGCTGCAACCATTTTCCTGGCCGCTTTATCAGGGATTGACTGGATGTTTTCCAATCTTCTTTCAACTGATTGGCATTACCTCCTTACGGTAGAAGGGCTTGTTCTTTTTTTCATTAGCCTTTTTACAGCCGCCAAATCATTGACCCTCTTTGAAGACAAGATTAAATCAACATCAGAAGAAAAAATGATGTTCGGTTAATCAGACAAACAAAAAGCCAGACATTTAATTGTCCGGCTCTTTTTTTATCAACAATCTATTACATCAACTTATAACTAATATTTAC
>JAIPIE010000048.1 GCA_021734825.1 Patescibacteria group bacterium | reverse complement strand
AAAACCGCTATTTGCAGTATAGTATGCTTTGCCTATTTAATAAATATTGACAGAAATGATTATATATATTAATATAATATGAATTTGAACTTTAACAATATAGTCAAATCAACATAAATTAATACCAGTATTCACGCAAAAAATACAGAAAAATGAAAGAAAAAACATCAGATTCTATGTTTTGGGAGTACCAAAACTTAAAAAAACTAAGGATTCTTAATCCAGCCGACTTTGAGACACCCTCGATTATCAGCGAAGGTTTGCAAGAAATCTACGGTAAAGAATTTTTAGATTCCCTTGGCCTGGCCGATGACAAAGAGATCGTTACTCGCAATGAATTCATGCGTTTCTTGTATGAAAGACCAGAATTAAGACAAAAAATTAATGACTGGTGCGAGTCACGAACTCAGACCTACAGCCTACCAAGCAATGAAGATGCGTTTTTGTATTATTACCAAAACGAAAATCCTTACTGGGCAATTGTTAATGATTTCTTAAAGGAAATGAAGACAGCTGGGCATTGTCCTGAAAAAATGAAGCCATTTGTTCAGCAAATCGCCGATGAAATCAAACCTCTATCCAAAGTGGAAAGAGAGACCGCTGACATCATAAGTGAAAAATTATCCAAGGTAACCCGCATGGAGGGAGTAGTGGAATTCATTGTTAGCCAGTCAGAAGGAGTAAAAATGTATGCACCAAATGGAAATGACGATGCCCCCTATGAACCAACGATTATTGGCCAAAAAGCCTTCAGTGCCGTTTGGGCAAAAGATTACATTGCTCCAATTCCGCGCTGGACCAGAAAGAGATTTTGGCGCTTTGTTGGAATACAAGCTTTGGCTCAAAATATTGCTAATAGCTATGCTTCCGCTCAAGCTAAAAAATCAGCGATTATTGGAACATTTCCAAAGTCAATAATTACTGACTTGCAAAATGGGATCCGCCATGCACTCAGGTTGGATATACTAAATGTGCGCGATGTAAAAACTTTGGACGCAAAGGGAAAAAAGATTCATCAATTTTTATCCGGGATTCCTGCACTGAGACTAAAAATCTATTTCCAATATAACGATACTGGACTTAGAATGAATCTTGTTAGCGTCAAGCAGGTTGCGGGCCCTAGAACCATTTTTTCATCTGATGGCACATATAACCGTGATTACAATGGCTACACCGACAAAGAACGCAAAACCATCGCTAAAAACATCGAGACGATCAACAACGAAGTTTCCGAGGCCTTATCCATGCAAGGGGTTGTAAAAATTTTGGATTTCATAAAATCTGGTTTAAATTGGCAAATTGGTGAAGCAAAGCAAATTGGATCTCCAAAAACCGACTCAGATTTCAAATGGGTTTATATTAAAAACCTATACAATTCCCCGGAGCACCATGAAGCCTACAAAGCTTTAACGAAACATCGTCGCTACTTCTGGCAGGGCATGTCTGACTTAAAAGATTTTTGTGACATCATAAGTTATTTCATTAATAATGCCAAGCAACACAACTTACCCTTGTGTATGCCAAATATTAATAATGAAAAAATTGGAATCAGTTTTAAACAAATGGCTCCAATTGACATGATGCATCAAAAGAAGAGCATGGTGCCATTTTCGTTTCCAACGATAAATGGGCACATCCTTTGCTTGACTGGAAAACATGGAAGAGGCAAAAGTGTGGCCGGTAATAGCGTTTTAGAGAACCTGTGGCTCGCACAATCAGGTCTGCCAGTATTTGCTGAGCAATTCGATACCGATGTTAAGGAAATGATAGGCGCTGTAACCA
The DNA here is from genome assembly GCA_021734825.1 of Patescibacteria group bacterium. Classification (GTDB taxonomy): domain Bacteria; phylum Patescibacteriota; class Patescibacteriia; order Patescibacteriales; family UBA12465. The sequence continues at coordinate 3,826 of JAIPIE010000048.1, read as the reverse complement.
ACGACTCCGGCGATGGATCGACTGCTACTGTATTTGTTAAAAAGACGAAGAATCTTTTTGAAAATATCAGCAAGGTCCCGGCTCATAAGTCACTCATCTTCATTGATGAAATTGGTAAAGGAACTCAGGAAAGCTCTGGCTTAAAGCTCGGGCAACAAATACTGAAAGTACTTAGCGGCAATGGCAACAGCGTAATCTTTAACACTCAGATTATGAAATTGGCCGAATACGCCCGCGACAATTATGGTGCAATTTGCTTAAAAGTTGATGACAAACATCAATTCCAGTCCGGCATTGGTGAAGGTCAAATGGAGGATCTCATCAAAGAGGTTGGTTTGGACAAGTACTTAAATTAAATAAATAAAAAATTTAATTTAATGAGCCGTTTGATATTTCAAATGGCTCTTTTATTTTTAAAAATTTAATTAAAAAAGACTCGTTTTTTTTTAAGAACGAGTCTTTTAAAAATCTATTTATGACTGACAAGACTGACAATTCTGCAAGTCTTTAAGACGACCAAATTGCTGAGCAGCGTTAATACTATGCTGATAATACAAAGTCTTAACGCCTAGCTGCCAGGCATACATATATAAAGCATTGATTTCCTTAACGGGTACAGCCGGATTAATAGCCAGGTTTAAAGATTGCCCTTGATCAATGTAGCTTTGACGAGCGGCAGCGTGTTCAATGATAATTTTTTGATCAATTTCTTGAAAGGTTTTAAAGACTTCTTTTTCATTTTCAGACAAAAAGTCTAAGTGCTGAACGGATCCATCATTATCACGAATACTCTCCCACACTTCTTTGTTATTCTGACCCTTCTCTTCTAATAATTTAGCTAACTGTTTGTTTTTTATAGTCACTTTCATCTTATCAATATCTTTCACGTAGCAATTAGACCAAATTGGCTCAATGCTTTGAGATACCTGACCGAGAATGAAAGCGGAAGAAGTGGTGGGAGCAATGGCCATTAAAGTAGTGTTGCGACGACCATAGCCTTTCAAAACTTCTGGTTCACCATAGTCTTCTGCTAATTTCTTAGAAGCAGCATAGGCTTGTGTTTGAATATCCTTAAAAATATTAACATTCAAGCGAGCCGACTCCTTGCTGGCAAGCGGCATCATCTTGCTCTGCAGAAGTGAATGCCAACCCAAAACGCCTAAGCCAATTGCCCTATTAGCCACGGCAAAATCATAGGCTCGTTTCATAAAGTAGAAAGCCTGCTCTTTTTTCTTATCACCACTATCTCTTAAAGCTTCCAGACGAGTAATAAAATCGCTCATAACCGCATCTAGGAAATAGACGAGAGTTTCCACGGCATCAGTATCCTTCCACTCATCATAGTGGAGGAGGTTTAAAGATGAGAGATCGCAAACAAAGGACCAATCCTCATTTGAAGGAAGCAATATCTCTGAACAAAGATTACTGGCGTGAATTTTTAAATTCTTATCCTTATAAACATCAACCGTATTATTATTCACTGTATCGGTAAAAAAGATATAAGGGTAACCCATTTGATTGCGACGCTGTAAGACTTTAGCCCACAGAGCTCGCTTCTTAGCGTCACCAGCTTCCATTTCCTTCATCCAAACATCAGTGACAGTTACGCCATAAGTCATTTCCTGAATTGGATTACCCTCACTGCCAATATTTAAGAACTCATCAGCGTCAGGATGTTCTAAGGGTAAATAAGGAGCAAAGTGTCCACGACGAACTGAACCCTGGCTAACTACATTAACTAAAGTTTCAAATAATTGCATGAAATGTACTGAACCAGAAGAAGTGCCGTTATCTTTTATGGCTGCTCCGCGTTCACGCAAATCACCAAAATAACCGGCCGTCCCCCCGCCGTATTTACTCATCATGCCAACCTCGGCTTGAGTAAATAGAATCTGTCCCATATCATCTCCTAAATAAGAAGAAAAGCAACTGATAGGTAAACCTTTAGATAAACCGAAGTTTGACCAAATCGGTGAGGCTAAGGAGTAATAGCCACGTGACATATATTCATAGAACTTATCAGCAAAGCCTTTCTGATCTAATATTTTTTCCGCCGTGTTAGCTATTTCTCTTATCCTATCCTCGGCGCTAATGCCATTACTTAAGTAACCCTTAGCTAAAAAACTGCGTGAATTATCGTTTAACCATTGCATATATCGTTTTGTATAATAAATTTATAAGAATTAAAATAAATCGTCGCCGGTAATGCTTTGGCTGCGCTTATTGTAATTGATTGAGCGTTTCACAAAGAAATCGCCGTGCTTAGTTGTCGCAATTTCTTCGTCAAACCACTCAGTTTGTTCTAATATTTTTTCATCAACCTCAAATATTTTCTCCAGACCAATACTCACCAAAGAATTATTCAATCTATTTTTAATAAATTCAATAATCACTATTTTTGGTAAAAACTCAAGTTCCCCTTTTTCTAAAATCCAGTCAACAACTTTTTCTTCAGCGACGAAAGCTTGCTGACAAGCAGATACTATTTTTTCTTTAAAACTATCATTAAACCATTCTGGATGTTCTGACTTAATTAAATTAATTACTTCAATCCCGAATAAGCCATGAATTTGCTCTTCTTTTGAGGTTGCTTCCACCGCATTAGAGATACCTTTAAATAAATTACGATGCTTATTAAAAGACAACATAATTAAAAACTGAGAAAAGAGTGATACGTGCTCAATAAATAGAGAGAATAAAAGAATAGCCAAGGCAAATTCACGATTATCCTCACTCTTAGAACCACTAATTGAAGCCTCTAAGTATTCTACTCGTTCCATTAAGGCTGGAAATTCTTTAATGCGGGCAAACTCGGCGTTTAAATCAAGAATTTCTAAAAGATGAGAATAAGCATCCATATGTCTCACCTCACTCTCAGCAAAGGTGAAACCGACAGCGGCAATTTCCGGTTTTGGTAATTTTTTAAAAATATCTCCCCAAAAAGCTTTAACAGCAACTTCAATCTGAGCAATCGCTAACATCGTATTTTTGATGGCATTTTTTTCCACCTCATTCACGTGAATTTTAAAATCCTGAATATCACTCACATAATTAAATTCGGTGTGGATCCAATAAGAATGACGAATAGCGCTCACATATTCATATAGCTCCGGATATTCGTATGGCTTTAAGTTTGTACGCTTTTTAAAAATATCACGTCGACGTAGACTTGCTCGCTTCTCACGATATAAAATATAGGACTTGGCGACATCATGAAAATCCTGACTCATCAGTAATTCCTCCACTAAGTCCTGAATTTCTTCAACGCTAGGGATATACTGTGGCTTTTCCTTATTTATTGCTCTCACTTTTTGCTCAAGTGCCATCGCAATATTCTCGGCATCGTTACGTTCGCCATGACTGACGACTTGCATTGCCTTTAAAACCGCCGCCGATATTTTTTCACGGTCAAAGGCGGTCACTAAACCGTTTCTTTTTTGGACGGATAAGGCCAAATTATCTAGCATATATTCTTAAATAATTAATTTTTAAAGGCCTCCGCCCATATCAACATATAGTGCTTCGGCTATCTGCCAGTATACCACATATAGTATACAGGAACAAGTCGCGAAAAAGCCTGAAAAACAAAGAACAGGCATCAATTTGATGCCTGTTATCCACAGTTGAATTAAATTTTTATCAAGACTTATAGATAAAAATTAATTTAAACTGATCTTTTATTGATCTATTTTATCAAATCACACTCCCTGAATTTATACTAATTTATGGAGCCTAACTCCATAAATTTGACATATTTTATGGAGTAGTATATACTGATAATATTAAATTATTATTAAATATAATCAACAAATATATGATCAAAAGA
>JAIPIE010000047.1 GCA_021734825.1 Patescibacteria group bacterium | reverse complement strand
CTTTCGCCTTCCCTCCAGTCGTCGTTCTGTTGTAGGTAGCCAATATTAGTATCACTGTGAGTAATTATTTCACCATCATCGGCGCCTTCTTCGCCAGTGATAATTTTAAATAGAGTTGATTTACCAGCACCGTTAACGCCAATAACGCCGATTTTCTGCTTATCATTAATACTAAAAGAGAGCTCAGAAAATATTTTCTGGCCATTATATTCCTTACTTAAGTTGCTAGCCTGTAATAAAATAGACATAATTCTTAGATTTCAATCTTGTTGAGACGATAGTGTCTATTATTACCGTTTATCTCCAGCTCAAATTTATCACCCACTTTTTTATTAAGCAAAGCGGCACCAAGCGGGGAAGAGGCAGAAATAACACCGGCTGCCGGATTACTTTCACTCGCTCCGAGGATTGTATACATTTTTTGGACACCATCAACCTCAAGACTTACTTTATGCCCGATTTGCACAGAATCAGTATTATTATTAGGTATCACAATATCAGCTTTATTCAGCATATCTTCTAAGTCTAAGATTCTTTGGTTTAAGCCGCGAAGGCGTCCTTTGGCCAGCTGATAACCAACGTTTTCAGAAAAATCACCCATTTCTGCCAGTCGTTTGACCTCTTTCGCTTCCTGGGGCCGACGCTTTAAAAGGCGCGCCAAAGTCTGCTCAAGCTCCTGATATTTAGCTGGGCTAAGACTATAGTCTTTGGCTTTGAAATTCTCAATTTCTCCTTTACGAACGGGAACGCGCATATTGTTTAATATTATTATATAAATATGATAGGTTATGGCTCTTAATTAGGCAAGCGGGAAGAGCTAATCTATTTGATTGTCTTATAAAGTGTTATAATTGAAATATAAAAACAGCTTTGTTTCCAGGTATGACTGGAGACGCAAAATTATTGATTTGTGGATATTATCAGTAATTTCCCTAATATTTAAGTCCACTTGACTTAATTTGAATTTTTGTGGTATATTTAAGGCAGAGTTATCTTCTCCACCTCTCTAAATTATTATAGTAAAAGTGACTGGAAATAGATCCAAGTTGCTTATTTTTATGTTAAAAAACGAAATAAAAAATGAAACAGCACTCCTTACCTTTGCCGATTTAGGTATTAAGGAGTCTATTTTAAAAGTTGTCAGCGATTTAGGCTTAATCACGCCGACACCAATTCAACATCAAGCCATTCCCGCCGCTTTAAGTGGTGAGGACATTGTTGGTATCGCTCAAACCGGTACCGGCAAGACTTTTGCTTTTGGTATTCCGATGTTACAGCGCCTGGCTCAAGTTAAGGGTCGCGGTTTAGTACTGCTACCAACCAGAGAATTAGCCGGACAAGTTGAAACTAGCTTACGCAGTCTGGGCGGACTTTTAGGCCTACGCACCGTTTCTTTGATCGGGGGCGAAGCTATTAATAGACAATTAGTTGCGCTTAGACGTCAACCACATATTTTAGTGGCAACTCCCGGACGCTTAATTGATCACTTAAAAAGAGGTACCGTCAAACTTGATGATATTTCCGTTCTAGTTCTTGATGAAGCTGATATGATGTTTGATATGGGCTTTGCTCCACAAATTGAAGAAGTGCTAAAACGTGTACCTAAAAATCGTCAAACTTTATTATTTTCTGCCACTATGCCAATGGCAGTGATGAAGCTAGCGGAAAAGTATTTACGCACTCCGGTAAGAGTGGAAGTTTCTCCGGCTGGGAGTACTGCGGAATTAGTTGAACAAGAAATTCTTGTTTTACCTCGTGAAGCTCGCTTTGATCAAATGCTATTATTACTTAATGAACATCAAGGTTCGGTGTTAATTTTTGTCCGCACTAAACATGGCGCCACCAAATTAACCAAAAAACTATTATATGATGGTTTTAAGGCAGCGGAAATTCATTCCAATCTATCTTTCGCTCAGCGTCAGGCCGCTTTGGCTGGTTTTAAGAGTGGAAAACACCGTATTCTCGTGGCTACTGATGTAGCCGCCAGAGGTTTAGATATTAATGATATTGAATTAGTTTTAAATTTTGATTTACCTGACAATTCTGAGGACTATGTTCATCGTATTGGTCGCACTGCTCGTGCTGGTAAGAAAGGGAAGGCTATTTCTTTTGCCTCTTCTGATCAGTATCGTGAAATTCAAAAGATTGAACGTTTAATTAGAAAAAATTTACCGGTTAGAAATATCGGATCTGCAGTTAATCGGCCCCGTATTGATGAGAGGCCAAATGCTGCTTCTAGAAATCAGAACTCGGCTCCAAGAAAGTTTGTGCAGAATAATAATTTTAGAAGAGCTAATCCAGCTCCACTAAGAGCCAGAAATAATGCTCCGGTTCGTAATCGCGCCGACGCTCCTGCAGAAAATTATAGTAGTCTTGGTTTTCGCAAGCGCGCAGCTATTGTTGATGTGACCGCTACGCCAGATTATTTACAGACAAACCGGGCTAAGCAGTCAGACTCTTATCAATCAAGAAAATCCGCTCCTGTGCGTGCAAAGGATAAATTCTCGCCACGATCAACAGCTAAGCCCTACGTTCGTGCTGGTGCTGGTTCGGTCGCAGTTAAAACTGAGACAAGGCCTCGCATGCAAGTACCTGTAAATAGGGAAGAGGAGCCATTAATTGTTAATCCTGAATTTGATGGTGGTAATCGTTTCGCTTTCCGTCGGAAAATGTATCAGTTGAAAGAAGAGGTCAAGGGCCGTTCATCGAAACGCAGTTATGCTAAATCTACCGGATCTAAAAGTTCTTCAAGTAAGAGAAGTGAGCTGGCTAAGTCTCAGCGTGAAACAGCTACTACAAAGACTATCGCTAAGCCTTATCGTGAATTAAAGATGGGCGTGAGAGCTTCTGGTTTTAAAGTCTTTAAGGCTAAAGAAACTTTTGCCTCTTTAGAAAAACAGCAAGGGAAATCTGCTCGCCCTACTTTTAAGGCTAAGGCCTTTAAACCTCGATTCAAGAAGAAATAAAATACATAAAACCGCTCTTTGGGCGGTTTTTTTGTTGACACCTTTGCCCCTATCTTCATATTGCTCTATAATATATAGAACTAATAGTATTTTTATGAATTTTTCTTTTGTCTCATTTTTGACGCCAAAAAAAGTTAATTTAAAAGGTCTTTGGCTTGGCCGTCAAAAACCTGAAAATTTATTTATTTTCTTACATGGCCTAAATGGTAGTGTTTTTTCTCGTTCCGAATTAATGACAACTTTAGCGACTGGAGAAGATGCTGTTTTGACATTCATCAACCGCGGCTCAGGTACAATTAATTATTTTAAAACCGCCAAGAAAAATAAAGAGAGATTATTGGCTGGAGTTGCTCATGAGGTTTTTACGGATTGCCTAGATGATATTGATGGTGCTCTAGATTATGCTCTTGCTCATAAGCCAAAGAATATATTTTTAATTGGGCATTCTACTGGTTGTCAAAAAAGCATATATTATTTATCTAAGCGAGCTAAGTCTAAGCTTAAGGGTGCAATTTTGCTGGCACCTATTAGTGACTATGCCAGTGTCAATTTATTGGGAGCTATTGGCAAAAGGAAATATAGACAAGCTTTAAAAGAAGCACAGGTTTTAGTTAAAGCAGGGAAATCACACACATTACTGACAAGTGATTTTATGCCTAGAGAAATAGATGCTCAGCGGTTTATTAGTTTATATACAGCTGATAGTAAGGAGGAGATATTTAATTATTCCTCGGGTAAAAAGTCTAAGGACTTATTACGAGTTAAGCAGCCGATTTTAGCTTTTTTAGCTGGATATGATGAGTATGCTGATAGATCGGCAGAGGATATTACAACTTGGTTAGAATCTCATAATAAACCAGCTAATTCTCTTGAGACGATAATCATTCCTGAGGCTGACCATGGATTCACCAACCATGAACAAATAGTAAAGAAAGAGATCAGACTTTGGTTAAAAAAGATTAAATAAATTTTTTATGAAAAAAGAAGTGCTTTGTCATGACAATCAGAGAAACGAATTTTTGGTGGATATTGAAAAATTTCGTTTTCGTCCATCTATTTATGGCTTGCTTATTCGTGATGGTAAAATTTTATTATCACCTCAATATGATGGTTATGATTTTCCGGGCGGAGGAGTTAATATGGATGAAAGTTTAGATGAAGCTTTGCGACGTGAATTTTGGGAAGAAACTGGCTTAACGGTAAAGCCCAAGCAAATAATCGAGGCACATTCTTCTTTTTATAAACCTACTATTAGACCTACTCGCACCGAAGAAGAGTACTGGAATTGCCAGCTTATATATTTTTTGGTGGAGCAGACTGGCGGTGAACTTTCTCTAGACTATATTGACGATGATGAAAAAGGCTATTTATCCTTAGCCACCTGGATTGATATTGATAAATTGGATAATTTGAAGTTCTATAATCAGTTAGGTTCTAAAGGTAGTGTTGATTTGATTAAATCTCAGATAAAAAATTAGTTTACCATCATAATGGAGATTAGAGATAATTTAGTTGTTAGACATCGTCGCGTGCGCCGTTCACGTCATGTTCGCCTCAGCTTATCGGCGGATGGACGCGTACTGGTGACACGTCCTTTTTGGGTTACAGAAAGATTTGCTCAAAATTTTGTTAATGAGAAAAGGGAATGGATTCTTAAACAGTGGCAGAAATTAAAGGATGCGCCGGATTCTCCTTTATCCAAAGGGACTCGGGTGGATTATTTGCGCTATAAAGAAAGGGTAAGGGAAATTGCCAAGGAGCGCTTAGAATATTTTAACCAATTTTATCATTTTAAATATACTCGCCTTAGTATTCGTGATCAAAGAACGCGCTGGGGTAGTTGTTCAAAAAGGGGTGGTTTAAATTTTAATTACCGCTTAGTTTTTTTGCCACCTGAACTGATTGATTATTTAATTGTGCATGAGCTTTGCCATTTGCAGCAATTAAATCACAGCCCCGCCTTTTGGGGCTTAGTGGCGCAGCAAATCCCTGATTTTAAGAAACGTCGACAGGAGCTACATAATTTCAAATAAAAAACAGCCACGGGACATGGCTGTTGGAGTGATGAGTTGGTTTTAATTATTAAGCCAACTCTTTTAAATTTTCCAGTCTATTCCTAGCTGCATGCTTAAATCTGATCATAAGCTCTCTGCCTTCATATTCCAGGCGGCTTATCAATTCCATTTTTAAAAATGATCGATAAGGCGAGAGTATGGATTTATCTTTCCATAGCATTTCTACTTGCGGACTAATGACTTGGAATAAGCTAAGGTCACGTTCTAGTTTTGATGTCGTCACACTTTTATCAACAAAACAATCGCTTAAAGTGTGTCCCAGAAGAAATTCGTGTAGCTTATTTTTATTTTCCTCTGACGTGTCATCGGTAATTTTGATGATTTTATCAGCTAATTCCTCGTATCCCTTTGGGTCTGAGTCAAAATTTTGCAGAACAGATTCTAATATATTAATCTGCTCTTGTAAAAATTTTTGGGCTCTTTTTTTCTTTCCACTGCTTTTCGCCAGAGTCAGGACGAGCAGGACCACAAAAAAGCTTAGGTATAAAATCATTTGAGTTTCTTTACTGAATATTTCCACGCCTCTTCCTTTGCTTTAAAGGCGGAATAACTTCTGGCCATTCTAATGGCTTTTCCTTTTTTATTCATTTTCTTAAGGTTTTGTTAAATAACTGCTTTGTAAATTTAGCCTATAATAACATAGTGATTTTGTCAATATCGGCAGGTAATGTGCACACACATATGGCGGTTTTCCCACCAATATGCCAAAATACGGCCATATGTGTACTAAACTACCAAATAATCCTCTAGAAGAGAGATTAAGATGGGTATTGCCCATTGTTAGAAAGGAAATAAAACTAA
>JAIPIE010000046.1 GCA_021734825.1 Patescibacteria group bacterium | reverse complement strand
TATCGGAGCGGGAATGGTTGGCAGTACCAGTGCCTTTGGTTTAATTGCCGCTAATATTACTGAGGAAATTGCTTTAATTGACCTCAATAAAAAAATGCTCGTTTCTCAAGTAATGGACTTGCAGCACTCTGTGCCTTTTTGGGGTTATACCGAAGTGAAGGTCGGCGATTATGATGATATTAAAGATAGTAATTTAGTGGTTATTACTTGCGGAGCCTCACAAAAGGTTGGTGAAACCCGCTTGGATTTATTAAAGAAAAATGCTGGCATTATCAAGGAAATAATGCCTAAGATTTTTAAGAAAAATCCAAATGTAGTTGTTTTGATTGTTACTAATCCAGTTGATATCCTTGTTAATATTGCTTGTAAAATGTTTCCGCGTAAAAAAGGTCAGATTTTTGGTTCCGGCACAATTTTAGATACAGCCCGTTTGCGCTTGATTTTAGGAGAAAAGATGTCAGTTGACCCTAAAAGTGTTCATGCTTATATTGTCGGCGAACACGGTGATAGCGAATTAGCTTTATGGAGTACGGCCATGATTGGTAATACTCCTATTAATCGTTTCGCTAAGATATCAGCTAAAGGGAAGCGACAAGTATTTAATCAAGCAAAAAACGCTGCCTACGCGATTATTGAAGGCAAGCAAGCAACTTATTATGCCATCGCTGCTGGTGTGGTGCAATTAAGTAAAGCTGTCTTATTTGATAAGAAAACCGTCTTTACCGCCTCACATCCTTTGAATGGTGAATTTGGCCTTAAAGGCGTGTCTCTAAGCCTGCCTGTGGTTATCGGCGCTAAAGGAGTATTAAGAAAAATTAATGTAGATATTTCAGCCGAAGAAAGAAAATTATTACAGCAATCAGCAGAGAAATTAAAAACAGCGGAAAATGATTTAAAATAGTTTGGCCTCAAAATATTTAGCTAAGCCTCTTTGGTAATGCATTATAGGGCCCGCATAAAACGGGCCCTATCTTTATCTATTAATAAATTATTAACAAATAACATAAGGACATGAAGAAAGTCTTTCGCTATATAATTAAAACCTTGTTGCTTATTATTTTTGCCTTTATCCTGCTCTTGGCTAGCGGTTTTTTGGCAGTGCGCTGGGGTTTAACTAATGTCGCCGGAGAAGAAGATGATAATTCTTTTGCTTATAATTTAATTGCTGAAAAAGAACCGGTAGAACAATGGCTTAGCCCTGGTCTACCTCAAAGTTTATCTGTTTACGGAGAAAACGAGTATTTAAATTGGTGTCGCTTGGGCGTAGCCACGAGCATTACTCCTTATGACGCAAAAGACATACTTAAGGCTTATACCTATACTAAATCACCAGAATTATTAGAAAGAATGTTATTAGCCATGAGCTTGAGACAAGGACAAGATAGTATTTTTAATCAATTATTAGATGATTGTGAAAACAAACCAGGTATTTGGAATGAAGAGTCTCTAGGCTTAGCTTTAACTGACGTGTCGGGGAAAAGTGTCTATACTTGGCAAAATGGCGAACCCTGGCAAATAATTAAAGAGGCGATTATTAAAGATGAAGCTTTAATTAAAGAGGTTTCACAAATTACCGGCGTACAGCCACGCTTACTGGTGTCAGTTGCTATTGTGGAACAGTTAAGATTATATTATACCCAAAGAGAATTCTACGAACAGTTTTTTAAGCCTTTAAAGATATTGGCCAATGCTAATAAAATGGCTTGGGGTATAATGTCAATCAAAGAAAAAATGGCTATTGAAACCGAAGAGCATCTTCATGACAAGAAATCAGAATTCTATCTTGGATCAGAGTATGAAAATTTACTTAATTATAAAGATGACGATAGTATTGCTAAAGAGCGCTACCATCGCCTAACCGATGAGAAAAATCATTATTATTCTTATTTATACGGAGCATTAATTATTAAGCAACTGCAAGAACAATGGCTTAAGCATGGCTACGATTTAAAATATCGTCCGGAAATAATCGCCACTCTTTTTAATATTGGCTTCAATAATTCTGAGCCAAAAGCTAATCCGGTTGTCGGTGGATCCACTCTTGATATTGAAGGTGAAAAATATTTTTTTGGCTCACTTGCCTTTGAATTTTATTACTCCGGAGAATTAAGTGATGTCTTTCCTTTTGAATAATAAATGAGTTAATTGTTCAAATAACAATCTCGTTGTATAATGAAGGCAGAATAATTTTGAAATAAATCCTATGATTAATTACTATAAGCGTAGCATCAAAAATTTAAATATTAAAAGTCTCAAAGATTATAAGGAAGACTGTATCATTTTAGTAAGTACTCCTAGTGATAATGAATTAGACAATTTAGCACTGAAATTTCATCTGGAAAGAGATTTATTGTCTGATGCCTTAGACCCCTATGAAGTGCCGCGCATGGAATTAGAGAAAAACGCTGTTTATGCTTTTGCGCGCATACCTAGCGAAGATAATAATAACCGTAGCTCTACCATACCCTTACTTATTATTGTTGGTGGTGGTTTTTTAATGTTAGTGGCGAAAAAAGATTTAGATTTTTTATTTAAAGACTTACGTAAGCGTAAAGATTTTTTTACTACACAACAAACTAGATCATTTCTACAGATATTTGGAGAGATTCAAGCTGATTACGGACAGATGCTCACTAAAATTAACAAGAAAATTAATTATTTCTCCTTAAATATCGATGAAATTAAGGATAAAGATATTTCTAATTTTATTAATTTCGAAATTACTCTTAATGAATTTTTAAGTGCCCTGATTCCAATCCGTCACACTTTAAACAATACTTCTCATGGAAAAATTCTGAGCTTTTCCGAAGACGATGTAGAAATATTAGAAGATTTGCGTTTACAAAATGAACAGCTGATTGAGCGCTGTAAAAGCAACTTAACTAATTCCACAAATTTGCGCCAAGCTTATGAGGTGATCTCTACTAGTCGCTTAAACCGTACGATGAAGCTTTTAACGGGCATGACGGTTATTCTTGCTTTGCCAACCATGGTCACGAGTTTTTATGGTATGAATGTAACCCTGCCTTATGCTCAGTCTCCTTTTGTATTCTGGGGAATATTAATATTTATTTTTGCTCTTGTTGGTGTTTTATTTATTGCTTTCCGTGGTCGTAAATTATTATAGCTTGATTTATTTATTGTTAATTAAATTTTTTCAGGTCTCGTTTTTCGGGACCTGTTTTGGTTAAAAGAGGCAAATCTGTTTGACTAGATTTTATATATTTTTCATGTTATACTCAGCGAAGGCTTATAAATAATTTATAGCCAATTTACAGAAACATTTACCCTAATATTAAACTATTTAATTAGTATTTAATCAATTAAATGTCCGCTATATTTAAACTTAAATCCGAATTTGAACCGGCTGGCGATCAACCGCAGGCTATAAAAAAACTCCTACAAGGACTGGAGGCTGGTTTTGATTATCAAACTTTACTCGGCGTGACTGGTTCCGGTAAAACTTTTACTGCCGCCAAAATTATTGCCGCTTACAATAAGCCTACTTTAGTAATTGCGCCAAATAAAGCTTTAGCGGCACAGCTATATCGTGAATATAAAAATTTCTTCCCAGAAAATGCAGTACATTTTTTTGTATCCTACTACGACTATTATCAACCAGAAGCATATCTTCCGATCACTGATACTTATATTGATAAGGAAGCGATGATTAATGATGAAATGGATAGATTACGTCATGGCGCCACTTCAGCTTTATTAAGTCGGCGTGATGTTATTATTGTTGCCTCAGTTTCCTTTATATATAACTTAGGCGTGCCCATTAATTACCTAGGAGCTTCTTTGCATTTAGATATTAATCAAACTATCACCAGACAAGATTTAATTAGACAGTTGGTGTTAATGCAGTTTGAGAGAGTTAACGGCGAAGTGCAACGCGGTCAATTTAGGGTTAGAGGCGATGTATTTGAAATCAGGCCAATGTCAGAAAATGTGGTATATCGTCTTGATTTAGAAGGACAGAATATCAAAGATTTAAGTATTATTGATAACACTACTAAAAATATCTTAGAAAATCTTCAAGAAATTGTTATTTTTCCACCTAAACACTTTATTTCAACCAAGCCCCAAATTGAACAAGCGATTCAACATATTGAAGAAGAATTGCAAGATCGTTTAGCTTATTTCAAATCTAATGGTCTGCTTCTAGAGGCAGAAAGACTAGAAAGACGCACCCGTTACGACATGGAGATGCTGCATACTCTTGGCTATTGTCATGGCATTGAAAATTATTCTAGACACTTATCAGGCAAACTGGCTGGAGAGGCCCCAGACCCGCTTCTAAGCTATTTTCCTCTCAAAGACGGGAAACCCGACTTCTTAACAATTATTGATGAGTCCCACATCACTATTCCGCAAATTAGAGGTATGTATAATGGTGATCGTTCTCGCAAAGAGACTTTAGTTAAATTTGGCTGGCGTTTGCCCAGCGCCTTAGATAATAGGCCACTTAAATTTAATGAATTTCAAAAGAGAGTTGGTCAAGTTATTTGTACAACTGCTACACCAGGAGATTACGAAAAAGAAAACTCCAAACAAATCATTGAACAAATTATTCGTCCAACCGGATTAATTGATCCCGAAATTGAAATCAGGCCAGTATATAATAAAAAAACTGATTACAGCCAAATTAACGATATTGTTAATGAGTGCGAAAGATTATCCGCTAAGGGTGAAAGAGTTATTATCAACACTTTAACTAAAAAACAGGCTGAAGATCTCAGTATTTATTTAAATAATAGAAATATCAAAGCTAATTATCTTCATTCTGACATTAAGACTTTTGAGCGCACAGATATTTTAAAATCTTTTCGCGAAGGCGTCTTTGATGTTTTAATTGGTGTTAATTTATTACGTGAAGGCTTAGATTTACCGGAAGTGACTTTAGTAGCCATCTTAGATGCTGATCGCGAAGGTTTTTTACGCAGTCAAACTTCGCTGATGCAAACAATGGGCAGGGCTGCTCGTAATGTCTCTGGAAAAATTATTCTCTATGCTGACAAAGAAACTGATTCTATGAAAAGGGCGATAGCTGAATCAAGTAGAAGAAGAAAGATTCAGTTGACCTATAACAAAAAACACGGCATTGAACCTAAAACTGTGATAAAAAAGATTGAGAGCATGCTTGGATTAGAAGAAGAAAGGGAAGAAAATGAGCATTTTAAAAATACAAAGAATAAGAAACAAAAATATGAAAACAGAAAAGATGCGCCCGCTCGTAGGCGTCGGCGTGATGATAAAAAATAAAGATGGCCAGGTGCTTCTTGGTTTACGAAAGTCTCCTCACGGACAGGGAACTTGGAGTTTTCCTGGTGGGCATCTAGAATTTGGAGAAACTATGGAAACTGCTATTATTCGTGAGGCGAAGGAAGAAACAGGTTTGGATATTTCTGAGTTAGAATTAGTATCACTAGCCGACGAGATGGGTAGTCTTGAGCAAGGAAAACACTATGTGAATGTCGGATTTTTAGCAAATACAGTTTCTGGCGAAGCAAAAATCATGGAGCCAGAAAAATGCGAAGAATGGCAATGGTTTAATTTAGAAAAATTACCAGAACCTATATTTGAAGGCACTGCCTTGATGATTAAAAATTATTTATCTAAAAAAATTTATCAAAACAAAATTTAAATAATAGTTTTTTAATGACAATATGCAAGATAAAATAATTATTCGTGGAGCACGGATGCACAATTTAAAAAATATTAACCTAGAAATACCTCATAATAAATTAACTGTAATTACTGGAGTTTCTGGCAGCGGTAAGTCATCGCTGGCTTTTGATACTATTTTTGCAGAAGGACAACGTCAATATGTTGAATCGCTTTCGCCTTATATGCGTCAATTCTTAGGCCAAAAAAAACCAGCTGATGTTGATGAAATTTTAGGCCTAGCTCCAGCTATATCAATTGATCAAAAAGCGCTATCACATAATCCACGCTCAACTGTCGGCACATTAACCGAAATTCATGATTACTTAAGAGTGCTATACGCTCGTTTAGGCGAAGTTTTTTGTCCGCATTGTGGCACTAAAATAGAAAAACTTAGTTTAGAAGAAATGATTG
>JAIPIE010000045.1 GCA_021734825.1 Patescibacteria group bacterium | reverse complement strand
AAGGCTTTATGCTTTCACTTAGGCAAGAAGCCCCTAATGAAGGGGCTTTGTTGTTTTAAAAAAGCGATCCGTCGCAGACCGCTTTTAGGCTGTATAATTTTTGTGTTTATAGAGTCTGCAGAATCGTCCAAGCAAGATAGAGTATATAAAGACCGATTAAACTGACGCCGGCAAAACGACCAATATGCCATTTTTTAGCCATTAAAAAGAATAATACTGATACCACGGTGGCAAAAAGCAGAATGATAGAACTGTCTAGGTTTTCAGTGGCAACCGGTATAATTTTACCGCCAATCGTTATAATCATCCAAGGTAGGCCGAGGCCTATTAAAATATCAAAAATATTTGAGCCAATAGCATTAGAGATGGCCATGCCACTGCGTCTTTGACGGGCGACGATAATTGAAGATATTAAATCAGGCATGCTGGTGCCGGCCGCTAGAATAGTTAAACCGATAATAACGGCTGGAATATTTAAAATATGAGCAACACCGACCGCACTTTCCACTAACACCCAGCTGAGTCCAGCAATAAAAGCAATTGATAAGAAAAAAACTGACCAATAGCGTTTCTCTTGAGGAAAGATGAAATCAAAGATATATTTGATACCGTTTAAAAAGACGGCAATAAAACTTTTTTTCTTTTCTTCTTTATGTAAGCCTTCTTCAGCAGCTTCAACCGGAGCTTTATTTTCATCTTTGTAGGGGAGAATTTTCTTCCATTTTATTACCGCTAGTACATAAATAACATATAAAAGCAGGAAAATTGAAGACTCCATTAGAGTAATCCGTCCATCCCAGAAAGAAAAGATAAGCAAAACGATGCTAAGGGAATAGAAGCTTAAGTCACGCACAATTGGTTGCCAGGCGATAAAGGCTTTACGTACCATCGCCGAGGCACCAATAATTACAAGAATATTAAACAGGGCAGAACCGACAATGGTACCAGCACCCAAGGCTTCTTGTCCTGGTTTAAAGACAGCGATAAGAGAAACAAATAATTCCGGAGCACTTGAGCCCACTGCCATTAAAGTGGCGCCGGCCATATCTGAATTCATTTTTAATTTGTTGGCAATTTTATCCAAGGAGAGGACGAAATAGCGTTCACAAATTAAAGCGAGTAAATAAAAAGAAGCCAACAGGGCAAGACTGTAGCCAAGAAGTAACATAAATTATTAATTAATAGTTTAATTAGCTAATTTAATTTTACTACAATATTAATTTTTTGTCAGCTAATTCAAATTGTGACTTATTTGTAAAAATATTTTTTATAGGCACGTATATTAGTTAATCTTTTATTTGAGAAATAACTAGCATATATGCTATAATTTAAGTGTTAATTATTTTTTAGTGTAAATCCATGGACTCAAACATTTTTTTACAGCTGAGTGCTCTTTTAGCCATTACCGTAAGTGTGGCTTTTTTTGTACGCTTGGCCAAGCAGCCGCTACTAGTCGCTTACATTGTGGCTGGTATTATTGGCGGACCACTTTTGTTAAATATTTTACCGGCCGATGAACCGATGTATCATGCCTTCGCCAGTTTTGGGGTAGTGTTATTATTATTCATAATTGGACTTGATTTAAATTTCTCTTATCTAAAAAAAATTGGTAAAGAAGCTTTACTAGTCGGTTCGCTTCAATTCCTTTTAAATTTTGGCCTACTTTTACCGCTTGCTCATTCCTTTGGCTTAAGTTGGACTGGCTCATTATTCTTAGCTTTAGCGGCTTGTTTTTCTAGTACGATTATAGTCTTGAAAATTTTAAATGATAAGCAAGATGAAGAATCTGTTTATGGTCGCTATACAATCGGTCTCATGCTTGTGCAAGACATTATTTCCATCTTAATCTTATTGTATTTAAGTTTTACTGCCCCCAATAGTGTTATTGCTGGCGATTCTTTATGGTTTGTAATTAAGGCTTTGGCTGTTATTGCGGGCATCATTATGATGGCTAAGTATGTTTTGCCTTCATTATTGAATAAAATTTCTTCTTCTGGTGAGTTTCTATTTATTTTTACGGTTGCCTGGTGCTTTGGCGTGGCTTCATTATTACTTTGGAGCGGCTTTTCTTTGGAGGTGGGAGCTGTCATTGCCGGTCTTAGTCTTGGCGCTTCTCGCTTCCAAGCGGAAATTGCTAGTCGCATTAAACCTTTGCGTGACTTTTTTATTGTCATCTTTTTTATATTACTAGGTAGCGGTGCTGATTTTAGTCATCTTGATCAGGTACTGATTCCTGCCTTGCTTTTATCGGCCTTTATATTAATAGTGAAGCCGATTATTCTGTATATCTTGTTTCGATCTCGTCGCTTTACTCGCCGAAATAGCTTTTTATCCGCCTTAACGGCAGGGCAGTTAAGTGAATTTGGCTTTATTATCCTTTTTGCCGTATCTGCGCTTGGTTATCTGGATGGACGGGAACTGGCGATATTTACCGTGGCCGCAATTATCACCATATTCTTTTCTTCTTATGCGATGACTTTTAGTTATAAAATATATAATTTCTTTCTGCCTCTTTTCCTGCTTTTTGGACGCGACACTTTTGTTCAGGAGGAATAAATTAAAGAAAGTTTTGATACTATAATTTTCGGTTATCACCGCACTGGTTGGAAAATCGGTGAAGCTTTAAAAAAGAAAAAAATTAAGTTTGCCGCGGTTGATTTTAATCCGGAGAGTGTGGCTCATTTTAACAAGCTCGGTATTCGTTCTTTTTTTGGTGATGCTTCCGATATTGAATTTTTGCGATCACTACCTATAACGACAGCAAATACCATTATCTCCACCATCCCCTCACCAGAAGATCAGCTAGTTCTGATTAATTTTGCACGTAAGTATAACCCTAAGGCAGTTATTGTGGCGAGTTTATATCATAAAAAATATCTTGACTCTTTATACGCAGCTGGGGCTGATTATGTTATTTTGCCTCATTTACTTGGTGGCGCTTGGGCTTCCGAGCTTGTAGCAAAAGGAGAATTTAGTCGTCGTTCTGCTTGGAGTAAGTATCGCCGTCAGCAAACACGTGATTTAAATGGTAGCTAACTCTATGTTTAAAAAATTTTCTTTGCTAAATTTGGCTTTTTCTCGTCGTCGTCAGTCTTTGCGTTATTTTGAAAAAAATCCGTTACTAGTGCAAACGCAAGTATTCAATGATTTAATTAAGCATGGATGTCGCACTGAATGGGGTAAAAAATATCATTATAACAAACTCAAAAATACGCACGATTTTCAAGAAGCTGTTCCCATCAGTTCTTATGAAGATATTCAGCCTTATATTGAGCGTTTAATGCGCGGAGAGAATTACTTACTCTGGCCGGAAAAGATTAAATATTTTTCTAAATCTTCTGGCACTACTGGTAGTAAGAGTAAATATATTCCTGTGAGCAAAAAGGCTTTAAATGATTGTCATTATCGTGGTGGCCGTAGTTTATTTGCTAGTTATTTTGCTCAGAATTTTAACTCCAATTTACTCATGGGACAAAATTTTGCTCTTGGCGGCAGTCGGCAATTGTCTGAAATTGGCGCCGATAAATATATTGCTGATGTTTCTGTGATCTTGATGAAAAACTTGCCTTGGTGGGCGCGTTTACGCCGTAGTCCTCATTTCAGTGTTGCCTGCATGAGTGAGTGGGAAGACAAGTTACTGCGCATTTCCGAGATTATTGCTTATCAAAATATTGTTAGTCTTTCCGGAGTTCCTTCTTGGAACTTAGTTTTGGCTAAAAAAATCTTGGAACTTACCGGTAAAAAGAATTTGCGAGAGGTGTGGCCAAATTTAGAATTATTTGTTCATGGTGGCACGAGCTTTGAGGCCTACCGTTCACAATTTGAAGCTCTTATCCCTGGTTCAGGTATGCATTATCTGGAAGTTTATAATGCCTCGGAGGGATTTTTCGCTTTTCAAGACGATCTGACAAAATCAGACATGCTCTTGTTTTTAAACGGCGGCGTTTTTTACGAATTTATTTCCATTGAGGAATTGTCTAAGCCTAAGCCGCGAGCCCTTACTTTAGCAGAAGTTGAATTGGATAAAAATTATGCTTTAGTAATTTCTACCAATGCCGGTCTTTGGCGCTATTTAATTGGCGATACAATAAAATTTACCTCTCTTTTTCCTTTTAGAATTATTATTAGTGGTCGCATTAAAAGTTTTATTAATGCTTGCGGTGAGGAATTAGTGGTAGAAAATGCTGATCGGGCAGTTAAAATTGCCTGCGATTATTGCCAAGCAGAAATTCGTGAATATTCGGCAGCTCCGCTCTACCATGAAGCAGTTGGCGCCGCTAGGCATCAATGGTTGTTTGAGTTTAGCTCTCCGCCTAAAGACTTACCAAGGTTCATGGATATTTTAGATATAGAGTTGAAAAAATTAAATTCTGATTATGAGGCGAAACGCTACAAAGATTTAAATTTAGCCGCTCCAGCTTTTGTTATTGCTCGTACTGATTTATTCTACGACTGGCTGAAAGAAAGACGTCGTGTCGGTGGCCAGGCAAAAATTCCTAGATTATCTAATGATCGCATAATTATAGATGAGCTCTTGTCGATGAATAATTAATCCGAGCTTTATAGGAAGAAAATGCTGTTTTACGCGTATTATATAGTATAAGGAAATTCATGGATAATGCTTCGTCAAATTTAGAATTAGAAGATATGGAGCTGGTGCGGCTCAGTTTAGCTGACCCGGACAAGTTTTCGTATATAATTCAGCGCTACCAGGAAAAATTGGGGCGTTATTTGCGTCGCTTAGGGGCAAATAATGAAGAAGATATTCAAGATTTATTGCAAGACATTTTCTTGAAAGTATATTTAAATTTAAATGATTTTGACCAAAATTTAAAATTTTCTTCCTGGATATATCGCATCGCTCATAATCAAGTGATTAGCAGTTTTCGCAAGAAACAAGTGCGTCCAGAGGCTCACGCCTTTCCTATTGATAATATTGGCTTTGATATCTTAGCTGATGACATATCTTTGGATAAACTGTCTGATATTCACTTAAGTCAAGCAATAATTAAGACAGCTTTAGAAAAGGTCAGCGTTAAACATCGCGAAATTTTAATTTTAAAGTTTTTTGAAGATAAGAGTTACGAGGAAATCTCCGATATTTTAAAAAAACCTCAAGGCACTGTGGCCTCTTTATTGAACAGAGCTAAAAAATCTTTGAAGAATGCTTTGCCGGCTAATATTTTAGAAAACTAAATATATATGTTAGAAAATTTTGAAAAACAAGTAATTGAAAAAATAAAACATACAGGCATGACGCCGAAGCCACGCTGGCATTTTTTATTAAAAGAAGTGCTGATTTGGTTGTTTGGCGCTTTGTCTTTATTTGTTGGTGCAGCGGCGGTAGCGGTGATGATTTATTTGTTCGGAAATAGTGATCTAATGATGCATGCTCGACTTGGTCATAGCTTTATCGGCTACCTGCTTTTATCCTTGCCATATTTTTGGATGATATTCTTAGCTTTATTTTTATGGCTGTTATTTTATAACATTAAGCACAGCAAACGAGGTTATCATTATTCTGTTTATTTGATTGCTTTGATGGCTGTTTTGGCTAGTATATTTTTGGGCGTAATTTTTTCCGCCGTTGGTGTTGGTGAGAAGATAGATGATATTTTGGGACGACAGGCTCCTTTATACGATAGAGTTTTTAATCCCCATGTAGCTATGTGGTCACAAGCCGAGGAGGGAAGATTGACTGGTTTAGTGATTTCCAAGCCCGATCAAACACATTTTGTTTTACTTGATCGTAGTAGTGGCGAGTGGTATGTTGCTTATATTGACAAGAACAATGAAAATTTAGTGGTAGTTGGTCAGCCAGTCAGAGTATTAGGAGAGCTTATCGGTGAACATGAGTTTAGGGCTAATGAAATTTTTCCGATGAAACCGGGTAGAGAATTCTTTAAGCGTCTACGACCAAATAAACTACCGCCATCTTTAATTCCGGCAGATATGCCTGAACAGGGATTTAGTCCCGGCAAGATGATGCCTAATGATCAAATCGGAATTGAAGATTTACAGGCAGCTTTTAATAAATATCCTGAGTTAAAAACTACTTTTGAACAAAATTTAGTGAATAATAAGGGGTTAACGGCGGTAATTGTTGAACAAAATCCTAATTTTATCACCGAATTGGAAAATTTAGGCATTAGCGCTGATATTTTAGAACAAATTA
>JAIPIE010000044.1 GCA_021734825.1 Patescibacteria group bacterium | reverse complement strand
ATAAAAATGGCAGTTTTGAATTTAAGGCGACTAGAGTTGGTGATGAAACAGCTTTGGCGCAAATTGTGAAGCTAATTGAAGATGCACAGGGTTCGAAGGCGCCAATTCAAGGGATGGCTGATAGAATTTCTGCCGTCTTTGTGCCGATGGTTATTGCTTTAGCGATATTAACTTTTTTGGTGTGGTTTTTCTTTTTGGGCGCTAGCGTATCGTTTGCTTTAATGGCTTTTACTGCCGTTATTGTGATTGCTTGCCCTTGTGCCCTTGGTTTAGCAACGCCGACGGCTTTGATGGTGGGAACGGGACGTGTAGCGGAGCAGGGCATCTTAGTTAAGGGTGGGGAGCCCTTGGAAGCGGCTGGTCATATTAAGACAATTATTTTTGATAAGACTGGCACCTTAAGTAAAGGTAAACCGGAAGTAACGGACGTCCTCACTTTCGCACAATTAACAGAGCAGGAGATTATGATGCTGTCCGCCAGCTTAGAAAAATTGTCAGAGCATCCTTTAGCGGAAGCAATCTATAATCACGCTCAAAGTAAAAATATTGAGCTAGATCTTGTACATGACTTTTCTGCTATATCTGGTCATGGAGTACAAGGAAAAATACGTGAGCATGAATATTTCTTTGGTAATCGTCGTTTGATGACTAGTATATTAAAGCACGACATCAGTCAAATAAATGTCGCCTTGGAAGCCTTGGAATTACAGGGCAAGACAGCGATGATACTGGCTGATAGGGATAATGTGCTTGGAGCGGTGGCGGTGGCCGATACTGTGAAGGAGACTTCGGCTGAAGCGGTGGCGAAATTAAAGCAAATGGGGATGACGGTTTATTTAATGACCGGTGATAATGAAAGAACGGCCAAGTCAATTGCTAAACAGGTCGGTATTAGCAATGTTTTAGCGGAGGTCTTACCGGAAGATAAGGCCAGGGAGCTGAAAAAGTTACAGGCAAATAATAATAAAGTGGCGATGGTCGGCGACGGTATTAATGACGCCCTCGCTTTAGCTCAGGCTGATTTGGGAATTGCCATGGGTTCGGGCACCGATGTCGCTATGGAGACTGGTGGAATTATAATTATGCGTAGCGATTTAAATGACGTGGTCACAGCTTTCCAGTTATCCAAAGAAACAATGGGCAAGATTAAGCAAAATCTTTTCTTTGCTCTTTTCTATAACGTTATTGGCATTCCGATTGCTGCTCGCGTATTTATTTCCTTTGGTCTGGTTTTAAAGCCGGAGTTGGCCGGTTTAGCTATGGCCTTTAGTTCTATTTCGGTAGTTGGTAATTCTTTACTGCTACGCTATTTTAAACCGAATAGAAAGAATTATTTATCCATTATTGCCCCCTATCTGATGATTATTATCTTTAGTTTTGCCTTCTTTGAATTCGCTCGTTTGAGCGCAAATATGGAAAATAATGAAAAAATGCTGACCAAGGTTATTGCTAAGCTTCATTTTTAAGCTTATATCAATAAAGTTGCTTATAAAAAACAGCGTCCTTAAAATAGAGCGCTGTTTTTTAATGATGTCATACTCTCTCCGCTTATTTATCAGAAATATGCTATAATGAGTGTATTAAATATTAATTTTCAATTTATGAAAACTCTTTTAAAGGCTTTGCTGATTTTAATTATCAGTATTATCGTAATTGCTATCGCTTTGGCTGCTTATATTATGATTAAAAATCCGATCGGTTTAAGAGATGTTTTTCTTGCTTCTTACATTAACAATAATCAAGCTGGTTCTACGGCCACAAGCATAGATAATGCCGTAGCTAGTTCCACTTATGATCATCCGCTCTTAAATGAGGAGCAAGAGACAAGAGCCGCTAAGGCTGGCATTGACGTGAGCAAACTACCAACTGAAATTACGCCGGAACAGCAACAATGTGTGAATAATAGATTGGGAGAAGCACGAATAATGGAAATTATTAAGGGAGCTGAACCATCGCCGCTGGAAATAATAAAAATCGTGCCTTGTTTTTAGAATTATTGTTAAATAATTTTATGAGTTTTAAAATTAGACTATTACAGATTGCCGATTTACAGCAAGAGTCTTTTTATCAAACCTTATCGGCTTTGAGGCCGATTAAAAAAATAGCGGACAGTTTGGCCGAGGAAATATTTAATGATTGTCAGAAACGGGGGATTGAAACTTACGTCGTTTTAGATAAAGAGAAAATTGTAGGCACTTTGCGTTTGTTGTTTGAATCCAAGTTCTATCATCAGGGTCGTTTAGCTGCTCATATTGAAGATGTGGCAACTCATGCCGATTATCAAGGTAAGGGAGTTGGGCGTGTTTTAGTTCAACATGCAATTACTGTTTGTCGGGCACGCGCTTGTTATAAGATAATTTTAGATTGTTCTGATCGGGTCGCTCCATTTTATCAAAAACAAGGATTTGTGCTTCATGAAAATTGTCTACGTTACGATTTAGACAATGATTGACTTTTAGCGCGCTAATTGTTTAAATTAAGACTTAATCCACGGAATCGTTCATTAAAACAAATAACACATGGAAACAAATGTATTAAAACCAGAAATCAGAGATGGTGTAGCCATCAGCCGAGACCAGTTACGGCAATTAGGTTGGGAGGATTCTCAGCAACATTATGCCGGCTATCGTATCTGGACAAAAATTAATAGCGAAGATATAATTTTTTTCTGTACAATAACGGAAACAATTTATATGGTGTTAAAACGTAAAAAAAATAGCGGGTAGCTTTACTACTCGCTTTTTGATTACAATTTAAGAATATGGTTGTGGCAATTATTTAATCTGATTTATTTTTAAGCATAAGATCGCGCATTTCTGTTAGTAACTTTACTTCTTCACTTGGTTCAGCAATAATCTTTTCTTCTTTTTCTTCTTCCTCCTTTTTGAATTTATTTTTTATCTGCAATAGTATCTTAATCATTAAAAATACGGATACGGAAATAATTAAAAAATCAAGAATATTTTGGACAAAAATGCCGGCGTTAAGACTCAAGGCTGTCTTAATAATACTGCCATCGGGGGCTATAATTGCTGGTCTGAGTATTATTTTCCAGGCACTGAAATTACTGCCGCCACTAAGTAGTCCCACAAGGGGCATAACAATGTCGGCGACCAGGGAGGAAACAATTTTACCGAAAGCCCCACCGATAATAACAGCGGTAGCTAAATCAATTACATTGCCTTTGATGGCAAATTTTTTAAATTCTTCAATAATTTTCATATCTTTATAGATTATACTTAAATTGTACTATATTTCTTATCTTATGTTAAGTATAAATATGCTTAAACATGCTCAATTTTCTCACTTAATTTGACAATAATGTCATTTTTTGATAATTTAGACTATCAAACAAAATAGTACATTTACAAGAATATTAATAAAACTACATAAGATGGAAACAAAAGAAAATACGGATCTAGGGCCACTAGAGGTCTTATATCTGTTGCATTTAGGTAAGGAGGAGCTATATTCTCTTAAAAACGCCTTACTTTGTATGCTTGCTAATTTATATCGACGGCAAATTCTGGCTATTGTCAGGGGTGGGGTATATCTATCTCGTCGTGGTCACCGGGTATTTAAGCGGGGGACTGACTTAAATACACTGGAGCGACTTGTTTGTTTGACGATTAAAAATGGCAACATAGATATAACTTTAAATGTAATTAGTCGTGCGGATATCAAATCTGTTCTATTGGAAAAAGGGCTTATACAAGAAAGAACACCTACTATTTTGTTTTTCTTTAATGCAAAAACAGATTATGTGCTTAGTTCTTCTGGCTATTTAGCGCTCAGGCAGTTAATCTCTGAGCGGGAGAAGCTAAATACGGGGCAAGTGGGTGCTATGACGGATATAATTTTTCCGTCCTTATTCGACCAAGCTGATCCAAAAATGATAGCTCTTAAAAATTATGTGGATGAGGTTATTAATGAGTATAAGAAAGAGGAGCCGACCTGGCTACTTCCTGGTAAGCAATATTTATAGTCTTGGACCGTTTAATTAAAAGTTAGGCGGTTTTTTATTTTGTTTTTAAGCATATTTTGCTATAATTATCGTATTATAATTAATATTTAATTATGGCTTTACAAAAATTTCCGCCAGCGCCACGATTTAAAAAAATGCTTGGCCCGAGTTTTATTATTCTTGCCCTTGGTCTCGGCTCTGGAGAAATAATTTTATGGCCCTACCTCGTCGCTAATTATGGTCTCGGAGTGGCCTGGGGGGCAATTTTGGGCATAACTTTTCAGTTCTTTATTAACATGGAAATAGAACGCTACGCCTTAGTTAAAGGGGAGAGTGTTTTTGTTGGTATCGCCAAACTTTTTCCACGAGCTATATATTGGTTTATTATTTCTACTTTTATTGGTTTTGGTCTTCCGGGTATTGTGGCGGCAGCTGGCCAAGTTTTAGCTCATGTTTTTGGCTTAGCTGATTTTAAATGGCTAGCTATTATCTTATTGCTTGTTATCGGTTTTATTCTAACCGTCGGTCGCACTATCTACGGCATGATGGAGAGAATCACCAAAATCATCTTGTTAGTCGGCGTGCCTTTTATTTTTATACTCGCCATCTATTTTGCTAGTCCCGAAAGTTGGACGGTGTTAGCTAATGGTGTTATCGGTAAGGGTGAGGGCTTTTGGTTTTTGGCACCAGGTATTGCCATTGCTACTTTCTTGGGAGCTTTTGCCTATTCCGGTGCAGGGGGAAATTTAAATTTAACTCAGTCTATTTATATCAAAGAAAAGGGCTATGGCATGGGTGCCTATGCCCAAAAGATAACCGGTCTTTTTGCCCAGAAAGGACAAAAACACGAGATTAAATTAGCCGGCGAAGATTTTGAAATGAACGCCGAAAATATTTCTTTGTTTAAGAAGTGGTGGCGTTTAATTAATGCGGAGCATTTGTTGGTTTTCTGGTTTATTGGTAGTTTGTCTATGTTAATGTTGATGTTTCTTGCCTATAACACGGTTTTTGGTCAAGCCGGTAATGCTCAGGGCATTAATTTTGTGATTAGTGAGGGTGTTCAGATGTCTCTACTCGCCCATCCTCTGGTTGGCTTATTTTTCTTGATTATGGTGGGAATTATGCTTTTCCAAACTCAACTTGGTATTATGGACTCAACCAGTCGTATCATGTCAGAAAATACTGCCATTAAAAAATTGAGTCTTAGCGGCCATAATCGCATTAATCTCTCTAAAATTTATGCAATTTTTGTGTGGTCGCAAGTTGTTTTTGGTATTACTTTATTTCTCTTTAATTTTTATGAACCAAAAACTCTAATCGTGTTAGGGGCAGTGATTAATGCCTTTGCCATGCTTGTCCATGTTATTTTGGTCACAATTTTGAACCGTCGCTCCTTGGCCAAGGTTTTTCAACCGGCTCTATGGCGACAGATTATTTTATATCTCATTATTGCTTTTTTTGCCGTTTTTAGCTTTATTGTTTTAAAGAGCCAAATCTTTTAATTGTTCGTTTTGTTATCTTTATTGAAATTGAACGTCATATATATAGAGAGAGTATTTAAATTAATAATTAATAAAAAATTTATGAACAAGAATCAAGTCATTCTCGCAATAGTAGCTATTCTCGTAGTGGCTGGCATTGCCGCTACCGCCATTGTGATGAACGACCGTAGTAACAATCAAGATCGTTTTAATGTTAATGGTATTGGCATTGTTTACGCTAAAGCGGATATTGCTAATATCACTGTGGGTCTAAAGACAGCCACCAAGAAGACAGCAGCTGAGGCTACCGTGGAAAGTACGGAGAAAATGAATAAAATTGTAGAAGCCTTGCAGGCGCTAGGAATTGAGGATAAAGACATTAAGACTACTGACTATAGTTTACGACCGGTCTACAACTGGTTAGAGAATCAAGGTCAAGTTTTAAAAGGTTATGAAGTTTCACAGAACGTTAGTGTTAAAGTGCGTGATTTATCCAAAATTGGCGAAGTGATTGCTCAAACTACCGAGCAGGGAGCAAACCAAATCGGTAATGTTAGTTTCACTATTGATGATGAATATGAATTAAAGAATCAAGCTCGTGAATTGGCGATTAGCAAGGCCAAGGAAAAGGCACAAATGATGGCTGATCAGGCTGGAATGAAATTAGGGGAAGTGAAAGGTGTATATGAGATTAATAATAGCTATCAGCCAACACCGATGTATGCGAACGCAAAAATGGAGTACGCGGCTGACGAGGCCGGAGGTATTGATGCTCCGAGTATTCAGAGCGGACAGAATGAAATTAGAGTAGAAGTGTCTTTAAGTTACCAGGTGAAATAAGATATTATATAAAATTTGTCAATAATTTTAGGTAATGTGCACACACATATGGCGGTTTTC
>JAIPIE010000043.1 GCA_021734825.1 Patescibacteria group bacterium | reverse complement strand
TAAATAGTGCACCGATTAAATTCTTAAATCAGTATTCAAATAAAATTAATCAGGAGGCTTTTGCCGGTCGCCCTTACGGTTGTTCAGGTGTCGGCTGTGATAATATCGGTTACTGCAGTTTAAATCCGAATGTCTTATGCCTGCTTGATGCAACTGATTCGGCCAACATCTCTTTAGTTAATCAAAAATCGTGTGGCGCCGCTAACGGCACCTGCGTGCCTTTATGGAATGGAGAGAATATTGCCAATGACTCTGATTTTAAAACGGTGAGAGTTTTAAAGAATATTTTTAACACTGCCTTTGCTGAATTCACCTTGAATAACGACGCGGGCACCTATATTAATGACTCTGGTGTTGTGTATGAGCTAAATAGTTATATTCCAGAAAATCCTTGTTCTTCAATTTATAATCATTTGCCTAGTAATGATTCAGTCTATGACACTTATAACTGTTATATTCGTCCACAAATTACAAACGTGCGAATAGATAATGGTTTGGCACCTATAACTAATATTAGCGCCGGCATTCATAAACTAACCTTTAATACGATGATTGACCTTGAGCAACAACCGCTTAAAGATTTGACTATTAATTGGGGTGACGGTTCTATACAAAACCTAGTTAATCAAGATCATCGCCCTGAAATTAATTCACCACATGTTGTTTATCATTATTATGCCAATGATTCTACAGGAGGGATTAAGATTAAGGTGACTGATAATTGGAATAGATATTGCTGTTCTAGGAATGGTTCAGATGTTTGTGGCAACAATCCCGATACTGATTGTCCTTAGATTTTGTCTATTATTAAGCAAATTATTCCGTAAGCTTGACTTATTTGTATTAATATAGTATTATAAAGATAGTTATTTTAAATTTGAATATTCACTAAATCTGAAATATCATGAAAAAGTTTTTTTTAATTTTACTTGTTCCATTGTTTATTGGTGCCTCTTGCACCAAGAATAATGATGTGAATCCGATTCCCGATCCCGACCCTAACCCCACTGAGTACAAAGCCATTATTACAGTGACTTTCAATGTTCCCGCTGCAGTTACTCTGGTGCTGGGAAATGACATGTGGATTCTGCGCTCTGATAAAGAGCAGATTACAAACAGGATTGATGTTTTATTACCAACAACCACAATTGTTTTAACCGGCGACACAGTGAAAAATAATCTGGGGAAAAAGGTATATTTGTATTTTGAAGGTAGCCGGGTGATTGAGCGGTTGCCCAATGGATATCATATCCGTAAAGAATTTACTTTAGGAGTAAATAATACTTTAGTATTTGATGTTCCGGCTGACAAGACAAACATCGAAATCCTTGACCCCTAGTTGCACAGAGGTCAAACAAACAGGCCCGTTTCTTTTAAATAAGAGCGGGTTTTTTAATATAAAAAAATCAACCAGTGAAGGTTAATTTTTCTTTTTAACTTATTTGCGATTAAACCTTAAATTTCCCTTAATCTTTTTTCAACTCGTTTCTGTCCCATTACTTGCATAATTGCGCAGAGGTTTGGTGTTTGTGTGCGTCCAGTTAATAGAATGCGCAGTAGTTTGGCAACCGTGCCCACTTGCCCCTTATATTTATCTGGACTTGCTTTATATTCCTTATTATTACCAGCATATCCATGTTTTTCTGCTACCACTTTTAACTTATCAAACCATTCTTCTTGCCCGTCTTCAATATTGTAAGTGCTTAAAAAATCTTGAATAATTAATTTAGCTTGATTAGGTTCGATTTCATTTAATATTTCTTGCTTTAAACTTGCCTCGACTGTAAAATCGTCATCGTAGAAATATTCTATTTCTTCTCCTATTTCTGACCAGCGACTAATATCTTTCCGAGGCTTAATTGCTCCTTCTCGTTCAATGTTTAGTATTTGTCTAGAATAAGCCGTATCTGATTCTAGACGTTTAGCTAAATCTTGATCAAACTCTTTAGCCCAGACCAGACTGCGCTCTAATACCTCATCGGCGTTCATTTTGGCTATTATTTCCTTGCTGATATCGGTTAATTTAATTAAATCAAATAAGGGCCCGTTTGATTTAGCTAATTTCTTTAAACTCAGAACAAACTCCCCATTATCAGTATCTAGATGTTCGCGACGCCAATCTTCAAAATTTGAATTAGCAAGATTGAGCAGATATTCAATTACGGCTTCTTCTGGATAGCCGGCCTTTTTATAAT
The DNA here is from genome assembly GCA_021734825.1 of Patescibacteria group bacterium. Classification (GTDB taxonomy): domain Bacteria; phylum Patescibacteriota; class Patescibacteriia; order Patescibacteriales; family UBA12465. Next base: position 4,260 of record JAIPIE010000043.1, on the reverse strand, counting down.
ATGATAAATCAGCTTCCTGATCTTTGCGTTTACTCAACTTTCTTTTATTGCCATTATCAATTTTTTGAATCGGTGCGAGGTGAGCATATACTGGTGCCTTCCAGCCAAGAATGGAAAATAGTTGTAGGTGTAATGGCAGGGAAGGAAACCATTCATTGCCACGAATAACATGAGTGGTTCTCATTAAATGATCATCAACGGCATGAGCAAAATGATAGGTCGGTAGGCCGTCGCTTTTCATAATCACAATGTCTTGGTCATTTTCTGGCATTTCTCGCTTACCAATTAATAAGTCGTCAACCATGATTTTATTCTGGAAATTACCGGGAGATTTTAGACGAATAACCGGCTTGAAGCCCTTATCTAAAGCTGCTAAAGCTTCCTCGGTGCTTTTCTCACGCCAAGTGGCAAAGCGACCGTAGTAGCCGCTGCGATCACCCATAGTCTCTTGTTGATTGCGTAAAGCCTCTAACTCTTCGGTAGTGGCAAAGCAAGGATAGGCCTTCCCTTGTTGTAATAAGTCTTTAATATAGGCATGGTATATAGCCGAACGCTCACTTTGTTTGTAGGGGCCATAATTGCCTATTTCTTCAGATTTTTCGTTTAAACCTTCGTCATTAATAATGCCGTACTGTTTTAAACTGTGGGCGAATAATTCGGCTGTGCCAGCAACTTCTCGTTTTTTATCCGTATCTTCAATGCGTAAAATAAAAATACCACTGCTTTGATGAGCAAGTCTTTCAGAAATCAAAGAAGCATATAAACCACCGAAATGCACAAAGCCGGTTGGGCTAGGAGCAACCCTAGTTACCATCGTCGTTTCCGCTAAGCTCCGTGGCGGATATTTTTTTTCCAGCTCAGCTGGACTAGGTAATTCTTCAGGAAACAGCCTCTTTATAAGTAAATCATGGTTATTATTCATATAAACAAGTCTTATTTAACTATTCTTAAATTACCTTATCCGGCTTAAAAAGTAAAGAAAAATTAATAAATTATAATTATCTTTTACCTTTCTTTTTTCTTATTTTTATTGTAAAATAATAGTAAGAATCTGATTTTTAAAAAACCTCTTTTTGCGCTATAATAAGTTTATTAGAGTCTTGATTAATTAATTGCTTATTTATGCCTCTTGATGATGAGCTGATGCGCAATCAAACGGAAACAGCCAGTGATCCTGCCGGTAGTAGCGCCGAGAGAGCGGGGGTAATGCGTGAAGAGCAACGTAATAATAGTGATGGTAGCCAATCCAGCGATTTGCGATCTGCTCGCATATCAGCCATGAGGAAGGAAAAAAGTGGACTGAAGGGTCAGCTGGCCACTGAGCAGAAAAGTCTAAGTTTTGAAACTAGTAAATTATTGCAATCAGCTTGGCGTAGTCTTATTCCCAGTTTTGGCACTAGTTTTCTATATGTTTATGTCCACCTATTTTTACAACAGATATTTGGTAAGAAACTTTTTGCTCCTTTAGGAGAAGAGTGGCTGGATAGGCCAAATATAACGATAAAAGCCAGAGAGAGGATGAGTAGATGGTTAAAAATTTTAGAGAATTTTGGAGTTGGTTGCTTAAGCATTGTCTTATTAATTGCTATTATTTTTGCTTTTGCTGTACCTGCCTTAATTGTTGAAGTTGTAACTAACCCCTTGCGCACATTTATGAAGACTATTCTGGAGGGAATTTGGAGTTTTTTATCAGGTCAATAAATATTTTAGCTTAATTTATGAGCTTAAAAATCTTGAATTTTTTGAAAAAATATAAGCCAGCACTACTGGTTGTTTTGGTTTTTGCTCTTAGCTTTGTTTTGGCGCCTCAGGCTTTAGCTGGTTTTAGTGACTGGGCTGGAGAAGTTGTTGGTGGTATTATTTATGTTTTTATTTGGACACTGGGACTAGTCTTGATTTTAGTGATGAAAGGATTACTACTTATTGCTACTTATCAGAATTTTATCAGTTCAGGTGCAGTGGTTGAGGGCTGGGTGGTGGTGCGCGACTTGGCCAATATGTTCTTTGTGGTGATACTCCTTATTATCGCTTTTGCCACAATTTTACACTTAGAGGATTATAATTATAAAAAATGGTTACCAAAATTAATTTTGATGGCCATTTTAATTAATTTTTCTAAAACTATTTGCGGATTATTGATTGATGTCGCTCAGATTGTCATGTTAACTTTTGTTAACGCTTTTAAGGATGTGGCTGGTGGTAATTTGGTTGATATGTTAGGCATCAAATCTATTGTTACCATCGCTGAAGGCAGTGAAGATGTTGGTTTTTGGGCGATTGTCGGGGCCTATATCTTGGGTCTTATTTATATGATTGTGGCGCTTGTTGTAATCACCACGATGATGATGGTGCTTGCTATGCGTATAGTGATGATTTGGATTTATGTCGTTTTATCACCCTTGGCTTATTTACTGTCAGCTTTTCCAGGTGGAGCAAAATATGCCTCGGAGTGGTGGAGTGAGTTTATTAAAAATTTGGTAGTCGGTCCGGTTCTAGCTTTTTTCATCTGGTTATCATTTGCCGCTTTGCAGACTGGATCGTATGGGGATATTTCTCAGATGGCCGGTCCTAACGCTAGTTCTACTGCTGAACAGACTGAATTTGCTAATTCTATTGGTACAGCCGATGAACTTGATAAAAAACCTAGTTTAATAACGGAAGCTTCTACTCCTGGAGTTTTAATTAAGTTTATCATCGGCATTGGTATGCTTATTGGTGGCCTAAAGATTGCTCAACAAATTGGTGGCGCCGCTGGTTCGGTGGCTGGGAAAGGAATGAATAAGTTATCAAGTATGGGTACGGCTACAGCTGGGTTTGCGGGAAGAGCAGGTAAATGGGGACTTCGTACGGCTGGTCATAATTTAGCTGATGTTAGAGATTCTGCTAGCAAGAAATTAGGAGTTGATTTGAATTTTGTTGCGGCCAACAAACGTCGTCAACAGAAAGTTGAGGAAAATCGTGCTCAAAAGAGAGATCAAATTAGATTTAATACCCTTAATAAAAGTACGGATGAAAATGCAAGCTGGATACACCGTAAAGCAGCAATGTTTTCAACGGGTGATGTTGCTTGGCAAAATTTTGTTGATTATAAGTTAATTAGAGGCGGCTCAAAGAAGAAAGATAAGAAATATAAAGAAAAACTGGACACGAATAAAGATAGTCTCAAATTGGTAAACGCGGATATAGATTCTTTAGAAACTGAAAAGGGTCGTGTTGTTACCAAGAAAGAGAATTTAGCAAATGCGGTCAAGGCTTCAAATATAAAGAAACAAAAAACCGCTCTTGAAGCAGAAAATATCAAACTACAAGATCAAACCTTCAAAGGTTTGGAGAATAAAGAGCGGTTGAGGGCGCCAATGACAGAGGCAGAGACTACTGAATTAACAACAAGAAGAAAAAAGATATCAGCTAATACTGAGCAAATAGCTGATCTTGACACGGAATACCAGAGCATAAAAGAAAAAAATATTGTGGTCGGTAATGAGCAGGATAAAACAGATAGAATAACAGAAATAGATAGAAAGATTTCTGAAAAAAACACAGAAAAGAGTGAGTTGATTTCAGAAAAATCACGTATTCAGAAACAGGTGACTCGAAATACTCCATCTGAAGTAGCGAGCGCAAAAGCAAATATTAAAGCTACGCTTGAAGGAGACGCAATGAAGAAGATTTCTAGTACTACAACTTCGGATGAGCTAGTGCCAATTTTTCAAGAAGCGGTGCAAAATAATGACTATGGCATGATGTCGGCGGTAGCCAAGAAAATGACGAAGGAGGGGAATTATAATGGTTTACAAGGAGCTCTTGGCCTAGGAAGCGGTAAGGATGGAATGATTGGATTGGCCGATATAATGGAAAAAGAGGGCCGGATGGATAAACAAGATGCTCTTGGTATTATTGCTGAACTCGGTGAAATTGGTAAATCAATTAAGCATTACCAAATGTTTGGTGCCGTGACAATGGAAAATGGTAAATGGCAAGAAAATTCTTACGAAGGTCAGCAGGCCATGATTTTGTCCGAGCAGGCAAAAGTACAGACACAATCTTTTGCTCGCGATGCTAATCGCCTTGGCATTGGACATTACGAAGGTGGAACACATGATGCTGCTCATTGGGTTATGGATGATGCTACTATTAAATTATTTGCATCAAAAGATGCTTCCTATGCTAAGCAAGTAGAAGACACGGGAAATATTAACTTATTTCGTTTTATTGCTTCTAATCAAAAGAATTTGGAATTGCTAGAAAAAAATGCAGCCA
>JAIPIE010000042.1 GCA_021734825.1 Patescibacteria group bacterium | reverse complement strand
AAATTTCCGCTAAAACTGACTATGGGCTCCTAATTATGTTGGAGTTAGCCCGTTATTCTGGGCAAATTGTGCCTTTATCGCCGCTAGCTAAGGTGTTAGGGGTTTCTTCGCCTTACCTTAGCCAAGTAACACGCTCTTTACAGAAGGCTGGCTTGATTAAGAGTAAAGAGGGGGCTGGTGGCGGTTATTATTTAGCCATGTCAGCGGAGAAAATAAAAGTGTTGGATATTTTAGAAGCCCTTTCGGGCGAAATAAAAGTTCGTTGTGCTCATAGTAGTACTAAGGCCTGTCCTCACTTTAAGGAGTGTAGCCTAAAAAGTGCTTGGCCACTGTTATTAGGTGATATTAAAAAAAGTTTAGATAAACGAAGCTTAGCTTCGCTCTTAGTCTCATAGTTATGAATATTTTAGAAGTAAAAAATTTACAAGTCTTTGCCGGGGATAAGCTGATTCTTGATGATGTTAGCTTTAATATTGCCGAGGGTGAAAGTGTGGTTATTATGGGACCGAATGGATCGGGGAAAAGCACTTTAGCTCTTGTTTTGATGGGGCACCCCGATTATCAAATCAAAAGCGGACAAATTATTTTTAAAGGACAGGATATTAGTGATGCCAAGCCGGAAGAAAGAGCGGCTGCCGGATTATTCCTTGCCTTTCAAGAACCACGTGAAATTGCCGGTCTAGAATTATTTCCATTTTTATTTGATGCCTATAAATCTCTCCGCACCGCTCGTCAGCAAGAAGCTGGCAGTGTGTTTGCTTTTAAAAAAGAGCTTGATCAAGAACTTGAATCCCTGCAAATCCATACAGACTGGTCTAGTCGTCAGTTAAATCAAGATTTTTCCGGAGGCGAGAAAAAGAAATCGGAATTACTACAACTTGCTTTAGCGTCTCCGAGTTTGGCGGTCTTTGATGAGATTGATTCTGGACTTGATGTTGATGCCTTGGAAGTGGCGGGACAGGCGATTAAGAGATTTAAAAATGATAAAACGAGTCTGTTGGCGGTGACACATTATCAAAGAGTTTTAAAATATATTAAACCGGATAGAGTTTTAGTGATGGCAAAGGGCAAGATTGTTAAAAGTGGTGGTCCTGAATTAGCAGCCCAATTAGAACAAGAGGGCTTCAGTTTTCTTCAATAATTATTATGAGTGCAGATATTAAATCACATGATTCCTTATGGGATGATTATAATCAATCTGATTATATGCAGCAAACCAAAAATGGTTTGACTGAAGCTTTAGTGCGTCAAATTTCTGCCGAAAAAGAAGAACCAGAGTGGATGTTGACTCATCGATTGGAATCTTTGGCTCAGTTTCAGAAAATGTCTTTGCCGACTTGGGGTCCAGATTTATCTACTTTAAACTTAGATAAGATTACCTATTACGCTAAAGCTATGGAAGGTCAAGCACAGAATTGGGATGATGTGCCGGCTGATATTAAAAATACTTTTGATAAGCTTGGTATTCCAAAAGCCGAGCAGGAAGTTTTGGCTGGAGTCGGCGCTCAGTATGAATCAACTGTAATTTACCACAGCTTAAAAGAGGAATATCAAAAGAAAGGTGTTATTTTTGAAGACCTTGATGTGGCTTTAAAAAAATATCCTGAACTTGTGCGTCCTAATTTTATGAAAGTGATGCCAGTATCACTACATAAATTTGCCGCTTTGCATGGCGCTGTTTGGAGTGGCGGTACTTTTCTTTATATTCCTGCTGGTGTAGTGATTGATGAGCCACTACAAGCCTATTTCCGTATGAATGCCAAGGGCATGGGGCAATTTGAACATACTCTAATTATCGTTGAAGCCGGTGCCCAAGCACACTACATTGAAGGTTGTAGTGCTCCACGTTATGGTGTTGATTCGCTTCATGCCGGCGGTGTGGAAATTTATGTCCGTGAAGGTGCTCGTTTTCGCTATAGTAGTGTTGAGAGTTGGAGTAAGGATGCCTATAACTTAAATACTAAACGAGCACTGGTGGAAAAGAAAGCACATATGGAATGGGTCGGTGGTAATTTTGGCAGTAATGTCACCATGCTTTATCCTTGTTCAATTTTAGTGGGCGAAGGTGCTAGTGCTGATCATCTTGGCGTAGCTTTTGCTAATGAAGGACAGACACAAGACACTGGTGCTAAAGTTATTCATGCTGCTAAGAATACTAGCTCTAATATCGTGATGAAAAGTATTAGTAAGGGTGGAGGGAAGTCCATTTATCGTGGCTTGGTGGAAATTGCGCCACAGGCTGATAATGCGGTTGTTTCCGTGCAATGTGATGCCTTAATTCTTGATGAAATTTCCGTTTCCGATACCATCCCGGTGATGAAAATAAATAATGCCAGCGCCACTATTGCGCATGAAGCTAACGCCGGCAAGATTAATGCCGAGGACATGTTTTATTTGCGTAGTCGTGGCTTAAAAGAAGCGGAAGCGGCGGCTATGATTGTTAATGGTTTTATTGAACCAATTACTAAGGAACTGCCACTTGAATATTCAGTGGAGATGAATCGGATGGTGGAGCTGGAAATGGAAAATAGTGTCGGTTAATTTATGTCAAAAATAATTGAATTAAATTCTAAAGAACATAATATTACTCTGTCGGAAGAAACAGATATTATTGTTGTTGAGAAAGATATTGCCAATATGCCAGCTGAACGTATTTTTACTTTGGCTGCGCATATGAAAGCTCAGTATGTTTTGATTTTGCCAAACTTAGTGGCTGTAGAGACTTTTTCTCGTCGGTGGCGGCTTGGGGAAGGGGCACAATTGGAGCTGTATTATTTATTTCTTGATTATACAAAGACAGTTGAGCTTAATCATAATCTTGCTACCCGTGCTCAGATAAATAGTCATTCTTTATACCTTGGGCGTGATAAAGAAAATTTAAGCGTGCGCGCCGACTATAATTTTAATGATGAAGGCAGTGGCGGACGAGTGGCGGTTGATGCCTTATTAAACAATCAAGCACAATTGCGTTACGATGCAAATATTAATGTGGCGAAATTAGCTCAGCGTAGCGATACGCGAGTTGATATGCGTCTACGTTTAATGAGTCGTGACAGTCGCGGTCAATTAGTACCGGGTTTAAATATTGCCGCTAATGATGTGAAGGCGGGGCATAGTGCCAGCACTTTCCAACTATCCGATGAAGATACTTTCTACTTACGTAGTCGCGGTCTTAGTCCTGATGAAATTCAAAAAATGTTTGCCTTGTCTATGGCTAATAAATTTGTGCACGATTTGGCTGATGATGATTTAAAAAAAGAATTATTAAATATTATTTCTTCCCGTCTATGATAAACTACCGCGAAAATTTTCCTCTCTTAAAACGCATCTGCGCAGATCACCCTCTGCAGTATTTTGATAATGCAGCCACTAGCCCCAAGCCGCAAGTAGTCATAGATGCGGTGAACGATTACTATAATTTACATAACGCCAATGTACATCGTGGTCCGAATTTTTTAGCGGAAGAAGCCACGACTCTTTATGAAGATGCGCGCTTAAGTGTTTCTGAGTTTATTGGTGCTAAGCGGGAAGAAATTATCTTCACCGCTGGCACTACTGCTAGTATTAATTTAGTCGCTCGTAGTTGGGGTGAAGCAAATTTAAAAAAAGGCGATGTTGTCGCTTTAAGTCGGGCTGAGCATCACGCCAATATCGTGCCTTGGTTACAACTCAAAGAAAAAATTGGCATTGTGCTTGAATATATTGAAATTAATGCGGATGGTACTTTTAATGCGGAAAGCTTGAACAAAATATTTGCTCAATCAAAATTACGCCTGCTGGCAATCACTCTAGCTTCCAATGTCTTGGGGCAATACTATGATTTAAACCCGATTATTAAACGGGCTCAGTCTCTTGGTGTTATTTGTTTAGTTGACGCCGCTCAGGGAATTACTCATCGTCCTTTAAATGTTAAAGAATTAGACCCTGACTTTCTTGTTTTCTCCGGTCACAAGCTCTTTGCTCCAGCTGGTGTTGGTATTTTATATGGACGTCGGGAATTATTAGAAGCAATGCCGCCATTTCTTGGTAGCGGTGGTATGATCGCCGAAGTTCTAGAGCAAAGTTATACGCCGGCAGAACTGCCTGATAAATTTGAAGCGGGCACACCAAATATTGAAGGGGCGATTGGCTTAGGGGTGGCGATAAAGTTTATAAAAAAAATCGGCTGGACAGAAATTGTTAGCCGAGAAAAAGTATTAAGCGATTATTTTTTAGAAAAGATTAAAGATTTGGATTTTGTTAAAATTTTAGGCGGGGAAGAGGGTCGCCTACCTTTATTTTCTTTAGTTCTAAAAGATTTGCATCCTCACGATGTGGCTGATTTATTGGGAGAGCGGGGGATTATTGTGCGTGCTGGTCATCACTGCGCTCAGCCTCTGCATGACTATTTTCAAGTTGCTGCGACTTTGCGTGCCAGTCTCTCTTTCTACAACAGTCTTGAAGAAATTGATTATTTTATTAATAGCTTAAAAGAAATTAAAACTTTATTACAATCTTAATATGGATATTTACGCTCGTAATATTTTAGATCACTATCAACGTCCGCGTTGTCGTCGACGAATGACAGCGGCTGATGCTTCTTTTCGGGAATTAAATCGTAGCTGTGGTGATGATATGACCGTGTTTGTGAAAATGAAAGGCGACGTTATCAGTGAAATTTCTTTTGAAGGTAACGGTTGTGCTATTTCTGTAGCGACTATTTCTATTTTAAGTGAGGAATTAGTCGGCAAGACTCGGGCTGAACTGTTAGCGATGGATTTACCCGACCTACAAGAGTTGTTAGGTATTAATATTAGTATGCGTCGCTCTAAATGCGCTTTAATCGGCTTACGCGCCTTACAGAAGGCAGTTAGCTCCTTAGAAAATAAAAGTTAACCATGGTATTAAATGCTCAAAAGTTAAGAAATTTAGAACCGCAAACAGCGGAAAAATTCCGAAAAAATAGAAAAACTCAGGATATTTATATAATTTTAGATAATGTGCTTGATACCTATAATATCGGCGGTTTTTTTCGTTTAGCCGATGCCATTGGGGCGAAATGTGTTTATTTGTGTGGTGATTGTGCAACGCCACCAAATCATCGCATAGTGAAAGCCTCGGTTGGCACCTTTCAGTTAGTCACCTGGAAGTATCGGGCCAATGTTCTGGAAGTGATTACGGAATTGCGCTCTTTAGGCGCTGCCGTTGTCGCCGTGGAACAGACTGAAGGAGCACTTGATTATCGTCAAACAAAATATCAGCGCCCAACTGCCTTTGTTTTTGGTAATGAAAGTTATGGTCTGAGCGAAGAGATTTTACAAGTAGTAGATAAAAGCGTGGAGATACCGATGTACGGCTTTAATAAATCTTTAAATGTGATGGTTGCCGCCGGCCTTGTTTTATATGAAGCCCTTAATTCTTTTCCAAATCTTCCAGTTCGGCCGTCAATCTTAGCCAGGCTTCTTCCTTATCGGCGAGCAGGCGTGTAATTTCTTCTAATTCTTGAGTTTTTTCCGGTTGATATTCTTGGTAATGTTCAAGAAAATAATTTAATAACTCTTGTTTATACTTTTGCAGTTTACTTAACTCCTTTTCCAAGGAGTTTATTTTTTTTAGCAGATATTTTTTCTCAAAGTAGTGAGCCCTTTCCTTGCTCTTATCCACTTCATCATTATCTTCTTCGGTTTGCGTTTGCCAGAGGGTTTTTTCTAAGCGATTAATATAATCATTATAATCTTCGTGTAAACGCTTAGCTTTGCCTTGGCTAATTTCAATAATGCCCGTGGCAATGAGACTGGAGAAAGTACGATCATGGCTAGCAAATAAAATGGTGCCGTTAAATTTATGTAGGGCTTGAGCGAGAGCTTCACTGGTCTCAAAATCTAAATGGCAGGTCGGTTCATCAAGGATAAGAATGTCTGGTCTTGATAGGAGTAGCCCAGCAAGCAGTAGACGTGATTTTTCACCCCCGGAAAGAACGGAAACTGATTTTTTTAATTCCTCATCTTTAAAAAGAAAATCTCCCGCCATTTTTAAAACCGCTTCTGTTTTCACATCGCTAGAGGCGATGCGTCGCAAAAAATCTCCAGCTTGTTCTTTGCCGTCCATGTTTTCCATCTCCTCTTGCCCATGATAGGCAAGATGACTATTAGCGGACCAATGAAATGAGCCAGCTAAGGGTTTTATTCGTCCGCATAAAGTTTTAATTAAGGTTGTTTTACCTTGTCCGTTTAAGCCTAAAATTGCCAGTTTTTCACCAGCACGACAATCAATATTAATATCATCGGCAATTATTCTGTTTTTATAACCAATGCTTAGATCATTGGTCTTTAGGGCGAAGTTATTACGCTTAATTACTGGTGGAATAATGATTCGTGTAATTCCAGCTTGATGCTCAATACTTATTCTTTTTGTTTCTAGTTTATTTATTTTGCGAATCATTGCTTGAGCTTGTTTAGCCTTTGAATCTTTAGAACG
>JAIPIE010000041.1 GCA_021734825.1 Patescibacteria group bacterium | reverse complement strand
AAAGAATTTAATCTTTGAACGGTGTCAGTGGGTTTGGCAAAATACTCATTCAGACAGTCCGGAAAAAGCTGAAGCCTGGCAACTGGTGAAAGCTAAGGCGGAAACTCTTATACAGTGTCAGTGGGTCTGGCAGAATGCTCCTTCAGGTAGCCCGGAACAAGCTGAAGCCTGGCAACTGGTGAAAGTTAAGGCAAAAAACTTTGAACAGTGTCAGTGGGTCTGGGAAAACATTCATTCAGGCAGCCCGGAAGAAACTGAGGCCTGGCAACTGGTGAAAGCTAAGGCAAAAACCTTTGAACAGTGTCAGTGGGTCTGGCAAAACACTCATTCAGATGGTCCGGAAAAAGCTGAAGTCTGGCAATTGGTGAAGGCTAAGGCGGTAACCCTTGAACAATGTCAGTGGATCTGGGAAAACACTTATTCAGATGGTCTGGAAAAAGCCGAAGCTTGGCAAATGGTGAAGGCTAAGGCAGAAGCCTTTGAACAGTGTCAGTGGATTTGGAAAAATACTCCTTCAGGCAGTCCGGAAGAAGCTGAAGTCTGGCAACTGTTGAAAGCTAAGGGGGTAACCTTTGAACAGTATCAGTGGGTCTGGCAACACACTCATTCAGGTGCTCCGGAAAAAGCTGAAGCTTGGCAAATGGTGAAGGCTAAGGCAGAAGCCTTTGAACAGTGTCAGTGGATTTGGAAAAATACTCCTTCAGGTAGTCCGGAAAAAGCTGAAGCCTGGCAATTGTTGAAAGCTAAGACAGAAACCCTTGAACAATGTCAGTGGATCTGGGAAAACACTAATTTAGGCAGTCAGGCAAAAGCTGAAGCCTGGCAATTGGTGAAAGCTAAGGTTCAGATTTTGTAAAATTATTACCCTAAGACTAAATAGTCTCGGGGTTTTTTATTTCAGGTAATTTATAAATTTATAATTACATCATGGAGTGTATAATTAAACAACATTAGACATATCAATTTTATCAATAAAGTTAGTGTCAATGATGTTATTGCTTAATTCAGCAAGTAAAGATGACGCTTCTAATATAGTCGAAAGACATTTAAGATAAAGATAATTATATGCTAAAATTATAGAATATGCCCAAGATAATTATCGTCAATGACTTAATGCAAAAGAATTATAGATATAAACTCAGCGAAGCCGCTGGGCGTAATTTTGATGCTAATTTTAAACCTGAGCTCACTCCAAAAGAAATGCTAGAATTGGGTGTATTTGGTGGTAAGTATTTAACTGATTGTCGTGCAGAATTTCCAGCATCTTGGTATAAGAAGGCGAAGCTTTGCCATAAATTTCACGACCCAAAAATTAATTTCTTTGGTGTTAATGCCAGTCAACCTCTTTTAACTTGGCGCTTTAATAACTGGATTCATCCCGATGATCCTCGTGGTTGGTTTCAGTGGTATTGTCGCTATTACCTTGGTCGTCGTCACGAAGACGATAAAAGGCAGATAAGACGTTGGCGAGCCTTTAGAAGACATTTATCAGCGGTTAAGAAATATTGCCGCACAGGAGATTTTAATTGTCGCCGTAAACAAAGGCAAGCTCTTTTGCATTGGGCCTATGATAGTCGGAAGGTATAACATATTTCACACCATTTAGTCTCCTTAACAAAAACTATCTTTGTCAGATAGTTTTTTGCTTTCTATAGTTTTAAAGTTTATTGATTTTATATCTCCTGAACTGGGTGCAGGCCATGAGCTTGGCTTTCATGATAGCCGGCGCTGCTGATTTCTATAAAATCAGCCTTACCTTTTAATGATTCAATATCTTTAGCGCCGATATAGGTCATCCCTGAGGCGAGACCGCCTAGCAATTTATTGATGATGGGGGCGATTAATCCTCTGTAAGGTATTTTTGTCATTTCACCTTCAACGTGCACAACCTCTTCTACCTTTGAGCCGTCAAGGCTCATTTTTTTAACAGTTGCTAATAGGCTTGCCATACCTCGGTATTCTTTATATTGTTGATTATTGATAGTAATGATTTTTCCTGGGCTTTCAGCCGTTCCAGAAAAGAAGGAGCCGGACATAATGCTGTCCGCGCCGGCACCAATGGCTTTTACAATATCTCCTGAATATTTTAAACCACCATCAGCACATAGGGGGACGCGCCCTTGACTGGCCTCATAAACGTCCATAATGGCAGTGAGTTGCGGCACTCCAGCGCCGGCCATAATGCGAGTGGTGCACATAGAACCGGGGCCAATACCGATTTTAATGGCGTCCGCTTTTTTACTGATAAAATATTCGGCCGCATCTTTAGTGGCAACGTTGCCGACCATGACGTCTATTTGCGGATAATTTAATTTAATATAATCTAGAGTTTTGCCGGCTCTTTTAGAGTGTCCGTGAGCTACATCAAGCACAATTATATCAACGCCAGCTGTAATTAAAGCGGGTAGGCGTTTTTCATAGTCTTTAATCCCTAAAGCGGCAGCGCTTAATAGTTTTTGTTTTTTAACGGCGGCCACTTCTTGGGCTTGTTCTTCAATACTTAAAAAACGATGAATAACTCCTAATCCGCCGAGACGTCCAAGAGTGATAGCCATTTCACTTTCACAGACCGTGTCCATATTAGCCGCTAAAATGGGAATGTCTATTTTATAATTCTTTGTTACCTGAGTTTGAAAATTTACATCTCGCCGAGAAATAATTTTATTATATTTAGGAACGATGAGAACGTCATCAAAAGAATAGCCGCGATCAATAATTCTTGCCATATTTTTATTTTTTAAATTTTAAACACCTTAACTATTATGTGCTTTTTAGACAGATAAGTAAAGATGGGCTTAATTCAATTATTTTAATATTTTATTACTTTTTTAATCCTAACTACTGCCTATACCAAATTCCTTTAATTTGCGCTAAAATATAGTTATAAAGATTATTAATTTTAAATTTATGAACTTAAAAAACAAAGTGGCGATTGTGACTGGCGCTGGTCGTGGTATTGGTCGTGGCATTGCTTTGAAGCTTGCGGCAGCCGGAGCATCGGTAGTCACTGTCGATCTTAGTCTAGTAGACTGTGTGAGTGCGGCGGCAGAAATTAAGGATAAGGGTGGCCGGGCCTTAGCTTTAACCTGTGATGTTTCGGATGCAGAGGTTGTAGCTAAAATGATTGCCGATACCATGACTGAGTTTAATCAGATTGACATTCTTGTTAACAATGCTGGTATTTTTCCTTTTAAGCCCTTTTTGGAGATGAATGAAGCCGATTGGGATAAAGTGATAGATGTTAATTTAAAGGGAACCTTTCTATGTTCACAAGCTGCCGCTAAAAAAATGAGTACAGGTGGCAAAATCGTGAACATTTCTTCCATTGCTGCCTATGTTGGTTTTTCTGGCTTAACTCATTACTGCGCTAGTAAAGGTGGCTTGAATGGTTTCATTAGACCCTTGGCTTTAGAGTTAGCGTCAAAAAAAATAAACGTTAATAATGTCGCTCCGGGAGCGATTGAAACTCCAGGGGCAAGCACGGGTATGACGCCGGAGTTAAAGAAACAAACCGAGGCCATGATTCCTTGGGGACGGATGGGTCTACCAGCTGATATTGCCAATGCTGTTGCTTTTCTTGTTTCCGACCAAGCCGATTATATTACCGGTCAAACCCTGATTGTTGATGGCGGCTATACTTTACGCTAAACATTTCAATTGTACTTAAAAAAGCGGGTTTTCCCGCTTTTTATATAGCAATATTTGTCTGTAAATAGGCTTTCATACTATAATGCAACTATGACACAGAAAGAAGCTTTAAATATTTTAGAGGTTGGGCATAATGTCCTTTTAACCGGTCCGGCTGGCAGCGGCAAGACTTTTTTATTGAATAAATATATCGCTTATTTAAAAAAGAAGGGAGTCGGCGTAGCTGTTACCGCTTCTACCGGCATTGCCGCTACGCATATTGGTGGTCGGACTATCCATTCTTGGGCAGGCATTGGCATTAAGGATCACTTGAGTGCACGCGAATTACAGGGCTTGAAGAAAAAATCTTATTTGAAGCAGCAATTTGCAAAAACAGAGGTTTTGATTATTGATGAAATATCCATGTTACACGCTCATCGTCTGGATATGATTGATGATGTTTGCCAGATATTTAAAAACAACTCTCTACCTTTTGGCGGTATGCAAATAGTGATGTCGGGTGATTTTTTTCAGCTGCCACCGATTAGTCGCGGGCAGGATGAGGCAGAATTTGTTTATAAGGCAAATGTTTGGCCGGAAATGGATGTACGTATTTGCTATCTTGATGAACAGCACCGACAAAATGACCAAAAGATGACAAATATTCTTACTCGCTTGCGTCAAAATAAAATGGAAGCAGACACAGTTGCTCTACTTGAGTCTCGATTAAACGCTAAACCGGAAAAGGGAATTAAGCCGGTGCGTCTTTATACTCATAATGCCGATGTTGATGCCATTAATCAGGCGGAACTGAATAAAATTAAAGCAGAGGAGCGGAATTATCGCATGACCGGTTCGGGTGAAAAGAAATTAGTAGAAACTTTAAAGAAAAACTGTCTAGCGCCAGAGAATTTAATTTTAAAAGAGGGGGCCTTAGTGATGTTTGTAAAAAATAAGTTTCAAGATGATAAAGTTGTTTATGTAAATGGCACTATGGGTACGGTTATTGGTTTTGATGATGATAAATTTCCTTGGGTGCGTTTATTTTCGGGAGAGGAAATATTAGTCATGCCTGATAGCTGGACCATTGATGATGAACACAAGATTCTCGCCAAAATTAATCAGATCCCCTTACGTTTAGCTTGGGCAATTACCGTTCACAAAAGTCAGGGCATGACTTTAGAGGCCGCGGAAATTGATTTGAGTAAATCTTTTGGTTACGGCATGGGTTATGTGGCTTTATCGCGTTTAACTAGTTTGTCTGGTTTATACTTATCAGGTATTAATGAAATGGCCTATAAACTAGATCCACAAGTGGCCGCTTATGATCAGGAACTATTAGCTATGTCTATTGAGGCGGCTAAGAATAGGCCCCAGATGTATCAAAAACCGGGACAGCTAAGTGCTTTAATTTAAAATATTTTTATGTTGCTGAATTTAGATTTAACGCCATTATCGCAATTACTATTAGTTACTTATTTACTGATAAATATTTTAGCTTTTATTATAATGTTGAGCGATAAGATAAAATCAAGGAAAGTTGAGGCACAACGTATTTCTGAGGGAAAGTTATTTTTTATTGCCACTGCTTTCGGCGCCCTAGGTGTGTATGCTGGCATGTTGGTTTTTCGTCATAAAACTCGCAAATGGTATTTTTTATTGGGAGTACCTTTATTAATTGTTCAAAATGCCTCTTTAATATATTTACTGTCAGTTTTTATTACTACTTAATTTAAAGCTTTGATTTATCTAGTTAAATTTTTAATTTCCCCCTAAGTTTAGAGCATTTCCCTTATTTTACTTTACGTGCTAGGATAATTATGCTCAGCGGAGATAGCTGCTTTACTGAGCAATTTAATTTATAAAAAACTAATTTTTTTACTATGAAAGATTTTAAAGGGGGAGCCCGTAAGCCTGGTGGCTTTGGCGGGAGAGACAATTTTAGAAGCGGCGGCAGTAGTCGTGGCGGTTTTGGTGGTGGTAGTCGCGGTGGTTTTGGCGGCGGACGCGATTCAGAGCGCCCAACTATGCATCACGCTATTTGTAGTGATTGTGGTAATGACTGCGAAGTGCCATTTAAACCAAGCGGCACTAAGCCAGTTTTATGTAGCTCTTGTTTTGCTCAGCAACGTGGTGAAGAGCCAAGATCATTCTCTGGTCGTGACCGTGAATTTTCTGCTCCTAGCAATCGACGTGAGCGTGATTTTTCTGCTCCTAAAACTATGTTTAAGGCTGTTTGTCAGGAGTGTCATCAAGAATGTGAGGTTCCATTTCGTCCAACTGCCGGTAAGCCAATTTTTTGTTCCGAATGTTTTAATGGCGGCGATTCAGCTGCTAAGGGACCAAAGGCTAGTGGCGCCATGTCTAGCGATCAATTAAATTCACTTAATGCTAAACTGGATAAGATTATTGCTTTATTAAGTTCTAAGGCTCAGTCAGTGAAGACGGAAAAGACAGAAAGTGCTGTTAAGGAAGTCGCTAAAGAAACTATAGCGCCTAAGGCTGAAAAGAAAATGGTCGTTAAGAAAGAGAAGAAGATGTCGGTGCCTAAGGTTGTGGCTGTTAAATCAGCTAAGAAAGCTAAGCCGGCGGTTAAGGCTAAGACAGTTAAAACAAGCAAGTCTAAAAAATAAGCGACATTAATATTAATCACTTTGTGTTTTCACGCAAAATGACTTAGAATAAAAAGATAGAAATTAATCTATCTTTTTATTTTTGGAAAATATGAGTATATTTAAGAGTAATAAAATTTCTTCAGGAACATTGGTGGGCGCTTTGGCGATTATGCTCGCGGCTATGTTTTGGAGCATTGATGGCTTATTTTTACGTCCACGCTTTTATATTCTCGCTCCGGAATTATTGGTTTTTTGGGAACACTTTCTTGGCCTAGTAGTGCTTAGTCGTTTTATTTTTATTTTTTGGCCAAAGATTAAGGTAATGAGTCG
>JAIPIE010000040.1 GCA_021734825.1 Patescibacteria group bacterium | reverse complement strand
ACTCCTATAAAGGTATGAATATAATCCTCATTACTATAGCCACCGACATTAGCTACTTGAGCTGTTCCTGTTTTGCCACCAACATAATATCCAGGGATTTGTGCACTTTTAGCATGACCGTTCTCCACTACATTCACCAACATGGCTAAGATGGTATTAGCAGTTTGAGCAGAAACGACTTGTCGCAAGGCCTGTGGCTTTGATTCATCAATGCGACCATCCTGATGCCTTATTTCTTGGACAATATAAGGCTTCATTAAGGTTCCCTTATTAGCTAAGGCTTGATAGGACATAAGCATCTGTAAAGGGGTCACTGCAATTCCCTGCCCAAAAGAAGCAGTCGCGGCATCAATTTCTTTAATTTTATTATTCAATAAATTATTAATATTACCTGGACTTTCTGATCCAAGCTCAATCCCCGTCCCCTCACCAAAGCCAAAATCCTTAACATAATTAGCAAAAACCTCTGGCCCTATTTGCAACATAGCAAAGATTGCTCCGGTATTTAACGAGTTCTCCAACACTGCGTTCATATCAACTACGCCATGTGGACCGAAAGTACTATAATCAGCGTTACTAATCGGTTTAGGCCAACCGTTGATCATTATCTTTCCTTCGTCCTTGTAAATTGTATTTGGCGAAACCTTTCCCTGATCGATAGCGGCCGCCATCGTAATTACTTTAAAAACTGAACCTGGTTCATACTGATATAAAATAACTGGATTATTATAAACTTTAATATCATCAACGTCTTTGTAATTATTCGGGTTAAAACTGGGTACAGAACACATCGCCAAAATCGCGCCCGTTTTAGCATTAACAGCGATAACGCTACCACTCTTCGCATGATGAGATTTGACCGTTTCTTCTAAAGAAGCACAGGCTTTAAATTGAGCGCTACGATCAATTGTTAGAATTAAATCACTGCCCGCTTGAGGCTTAATATATTCACGATCATTAACAATAATAGTATTACTCAAACCACGCTCACCTTTCAAAGAACCATTTATTCCTGACAATTCATCATTAAAAAATTCTTCTAAGCCATAACGACCATGTTCTTGATCATTAATACTACTAACGAAGCCGACAATACTAGCGGCTGTATTATTTTCCGGGTAATAGCGATGGGTTTGCAAATTAAAACCAATCCCCTCAATTTTTACAGGTTCGCCACTATCCTTAAATACGACCTTATCTAAACGTCTTTCCAAGTCAGCCGGATTAATCACTTTTTCATCACTACTGGATAAATAAGCATAAAAAGAACTTAGCGAGGCGTCATCCACCTTGGCTTTTAAGGGCTCGTAAGGGTCGCCCGGTTTATCAACTTTTTTTAAATAATTTTTTATACTTTCTTCTTTGCGTTCTTTAATTAATCTTTCAATCATGATTTCTCTTAATTCAAGAGCGTCTGGGTCCATTTTT
Organism: Patescibacteria group bacterium; assembly: GCA_021734825.1. GTDB lineage: Bacteria > Patescibacteriota > Patescibacteriia > Patescibacteriales > UBA12465. Next base: position 5,157 of record JAIPIE010000040.1, on the reverse strand, counting down.
TTAGAAGCCGCCAAGGCTTGAGCGGCTTTAATCCTAGCCACCTTGTCTTCATCACTCACCTCTGATTCCCGAATAGTATCAAGCTCGTATTGCAAAGCCCTGGCTTGCTGCTCGTCTAATTCAGCATTAACTTCTGCGGCTAAAGTTGTTCTATCAAAAAAATCACACAATTTTTCCGCCATCGCTTGTGGGTCTTTAATATCTTTAGGTACTGTATACAAAAAAGCAAAATCTTTATTGGTTGCCAAGGGATATAGACGCTCCTGATCATTTAACTTTTCGTGCAACATTATTTTACCTCGATTAGCCTGAAGCATAGTAGAAACTTGATGCTGCCCAGTAGCTAAAGATTCATACCAATCGCCCTGATTCAACTGAAGATAATATAAACGATAAATAAGAGCTAAAAGTAATAAAAAAATAAGCGCCGCAAAGAGGCGCAAACGCGAAATAATATTATTTTTTTCTTTATTTTTTGGCCGGTTCTCTCTCCACATAAGCTAAGAAATATTATTTTTTAGCTAGAGCGGGTATTTGTGGAGATAAATAAGCAACATCATCCACCACCACCATGTTTAAATCTTGCAGGCGAGGAGAAAGGGTGGTATATGATTGTAAAGTTAAAGAGCGCGTCTGTAAATCCTGGTGCTCTTCAGACAACATGCTTACCTGGCTCTTTAAATCATTGAGAACAAAGCCCTTTACCGTTAAGTCATTCATTCCGATAAGATAGAGGATACCGAAAACAAGACAAGTTATACTAAGAAAGGTATTAATCGTACGCCAATAAGAAACTTTTTTTGATTGGCTTTTTTTGTTCATTTTTTTATTGTAGTTAGTCATCATACCAAGAAGCTTAACTGACTTTTTCAAGGTCAGAATAAATATATAATTTGAAAATTAACTAATTTTTTCAGCCCCTCTTAGCTTGGCACTGCGGGCACGAGGATTAGCGCTTAATTCTTTCGTGGAAGCCATGATTGGTTTTTTAACTATAATTTGAAAACGGGCACGATGTTTACAGACACAGACTGGAGCTTGCGGCGGGCAAAGACAATCGATACTTTCTTTCTTTAACCATTGTTTAACAATCCTATCCTCACCGCTATGAAAAGAAACTACTGCGAGACGACCGCCAATCTTTAAAAGGTCAGTAGTGGCAGCTAAAGCTTCCTTCAGGCTACCAAATTCATCGTTGGTGGCTAAACGTAAGGCTTGAAAAACACGAGTAGCTGGATGGATTCTTGATTTTAAGTATCGAGCTGGCGTAATTTTTAAAATAATATCTACTAATTCTTTAGTGCTTTTTATTTTTTTCTGCTTACGAATATTAATAATCTCTTTAGCCAAACGATAAGCTTGAACTTCTTCTCCTAACTCTCTAAAGATTTTTGTCAGCTCTGATAGGGGAGAAGAATTAACCAAGTTAATCGTGCTCACTGATTCCCCTACGCCAAAGGCCATATCTAGTGGTCGATCACCCTGGAAAGAAAAACCTCTTAACTCATCATCCAGTTGAGCTGAAGATAAGCCTAGGTCAAACACAATTCCATCAACTTGACTTAACGATTGCTCTTGAGCGATAGTGGCTAAATTTCTAAAATTGTTATGAACTAGGCTTACGTTTTGAAAATTATCTTGTTGAAGAATGCCCTCGGCATTTTTTATAGCCATTTCATCGGCATCGATGCTAACAATTCTACCCTTCTTGCCGACTGCTCGAGCGAGCGCCCTAGTATAAGAGGCTCCACCAAGAGTACAATCAACATAAGTTTGACCAGCCTGCGGATTTAAAACACTGAGCACTTCTTCTAATAAAACTGGAACGTGTTTATATGTCATACTAAATTCCTAAATCACCCAACTCTTCAGCAATGCTATTACTATTCTCTTCAGCTGCCTGCTTGTATTTATTCCAAGTAGTCTCGTCCCATATTTCTAAATGATTATAAAGACCGGCAATAATAACTCCCTTTTTTAAAGCAGAGAATTTACGTAAATATTCAGGTAGAGTTACTCTTCCCTGATTGTCAAAATCTACATCCATGGCTCCCGCCAACATATGACGAGAAAAAGCGCGGGCCTTGGCCTGACTAATTGGGAGGGCGGCAAATTTTTTGGCAATTTTTTCAAACTGTTCTTTTGAATACAAAAACAAGCAGTTATCCAAACCCTTGGTAACTACTGCACCTTTTTTTAGAATAAGTCGAAACTTGGCCGGGATGGCTAAGCGACCTTTGTCATCTAAATTGTGATTGTATTCACCGATGAACATATCTTCTTTTCAGGGGATAAAGTGTCAACAAGTTGATTCACCCTCATTCCCCACTTTTCACCTTAATGATTTAATTATACACCACTATGCCCCTAGGGTCAACTCTTAAAAAGCCACAAAAATAAGGGGAAAATTAAAAAAAGACGACTTTTTCCACAAGTCGTCTCATCTTTACAAAAAATATTAAAAAAGTTATCAACAGGTTGGAGCTTTTTTCGGGCCAATATTGGGCTCAGCTTGATATTCTGGCTTAACTGCTCGTCCGCCAGGAAAATCAAAAACAGCAGTTCCCTGCAAAGATTTTACTTCGATACCTAAGGCGTAAGCCAAAGCATTGGCAGTTAGCACGCCGATACGTAAAGAAGTAAAATTACCCCCCTGATTTTGAACTCTTATTTCTTTAATTTGCTTCCAAGTCACTTTCTGGCTAGTTAAAAGTTCTGTAATAGTTGGTAACAGTTTTTCTGCCTGCTGACGAGGAGCGGCCACTTTTTTCTCGGCATCTCTAACTCCGCCGCTTAAAGAGACAAAAATATCTGGCTCTATAGTTGTATCGATCGTTAAGATCATAATTTCTAATATATTTTCAACCAGTTCTTTTCAAACATTATTATTCATTCTTATATTTTTTTAAGCACTTGTCCATCGCTACTATCTTCAAGATTATAACCAGCCCGCTTAATATCTTCACGTAAACTATCAGAAAGCTCCCAATTCTTATCAAGACGCGCTTGTTGACGCTTATTTAACAAAGACTGAATGTCTGCTGACATGTCGATTTCCTCAATATCAGTTCTGGCAGCTACCTGATTAAGTAAAGATAGTCCTAAAACTTGATCAAAATTTATTACTCCCGCTAATTTATCACTATCGGACAAATCTGATTTTAACATTTTAAATAAAACTGCCAAAGCTTGAGGCATATTTAAATCATCATTAATGGCCATCTGAAAATCCGTTTGATAAACCTCATCAACTTGCCCTGGCTCATCTTTTAAAGAGGCCACCTGATGGATTAAGGCGAGCAAAGCATTTTCAGCCTGGCGCAAATTATCTTCACTGTATTCCATTGGTTTTCGATAATGTACTTGCAGAGCAGCCAAACGATAAGACAAGGGATTCAACCCTTTTTTAATTAAAGCATTATTCAAAGTTAAAAAATTATCATCACTTTTGGCCATTTTCTTGCCACCGCTAATATTTAAAAAAGCTCCGTGCAACCAATAGTTCACAAATTTCTTCCCCGTCGCTGCCTCACTCTGAGCAATTTCATTAGTATGATGAATGTTGACGTGATCAACGCCGCCACAATGAATGTCAAAGCTGTCGCCCAAATATTTAAGACTCATCGCCGAACATTCCAAATGCCAACCAGGGAAACCAATGCCCCAAGGAGAACTCCACTCCATTTGTCTTTTGCTCCCAACTGGAGAAAATTTCCAAAGAGCAAAGTCAGTTAAATTTTTCTTTTCCTTATTTTTTTCTACTCTTGCCCCCTCTTTTAATTCATCTAAATCAAGGTGACTAAGACGATTATAATCGGGAAATTTTGAAGTATCAAAATAAATACCATCGCTAGTACGATAAGTGTAGCCTTTTTTTTCTAAAGTCTTAATTAAATCTAGCTGTTCGTTAATATGATCAGTTGCTCGACACCAAATATCGGGAGCTAGAATGTTAAGTGATTCTAAGTCTTCCTGAAAAGCGTCAGTATAATAGGCGGCAATATCCCAAGCACTCCGCCCCTCACGCACCGCTTCCTGTTCAACTTTGTCCTCTCCCATATCCATGTCACCACTCAGATGCCCGACGTCAGTAATATTCATCACCCGTTTTAATTCGTAGCCGTTATAAAGAAGCGTGCGCACTAAAAAATCTTCAAACAAATAGGTGCGTAAATTACCTAAATGAGCAAAATTATAAACGGTCGGACCACAGGTATAAAGACCGACTTTACCCTGTTGCAAGGGGGTAAATTCTTCTTTTTTTAAATTTAAACTGTTATATAGAAATAAGTTCATATATTTTAATTACGCTGGCCATGATTCTAAAGAATTTAAGAATGATTGAACCTTAGAGTGAAGACGTGAATCCAAGCCCCAAGTAAGCGCTGTCTGCGCCTGTGTTTTTAAAAAAGCGGTTATTTTTTTCATTAGCTCTAATTCATATTCATCTGGCTCGGTTGATGAGATTGACTCGCTCAAACGGAGCAACTCTTCTTTCTCTAAAGAAATATAAAAAGCGGGAATATTTTGTATTGACTCTAATCTTAACTTTTCTTGACGAACAGAAGCACCATATTTCACCCTAGCTCCACCTTTTAGCATTTTTTTCTTAATCTTATCTTCTTTAACACTAGGGCCCTTATGACCGAGCTTATTAATAACCTCGTCGATACCACACACTACTGCGCCTGTATCCTTATCAATAATTAATTGATCAACTCCGTAATTGTAATCATCATAAGTTGCCGATCGCACCACTATAAAGCGATCAGGTAATAATTTTTGCATCATCACTGTCAGGGCCATTTCCGTAAGCATTGCCGGATTTAATTCTCTATCCTGTGTCCACTGCTCGTGACTTTTGCCACATTCCAAGGCCCATTGTTTTTCCTGTTGCCCAATTATTTCCGCCTCCGCGCCACCATCAGGATGAGCACTCATATTAATACTGGCATCAGCATTAAGCCAATTACGTCCATATACTTGATTATATTGATCAGCCCGTTGAGACAAACGCTCCTTTAAAATTGGTAATAATAATTCTGGACGAAGTTTCACTTTTTCTGACTCTAATTTAATTTTTCCACCGGCTTCAATACCCGGCAAATACTCAATAGTTTTCATAAATATATCTTTTAACCATGTAACTAAATTAAC
>JAIPIE010000039.1 GCA_021734825.1 Patescibacteria group bacterium | reverse complement strand
ATTGCTTCTAATCAAAAGAATTTGGAATTGCTAGAAAAAAATGGAGCCAAAGCAACCGCGGACGCTATTAGAAGACTAGCGGTTGCTGGTGGTAAGGTTAGCGTAGAAGACCCAGAGAGCGCCATTGCTAGTATTATTCATTAAATTTTATGGCTATATTAAGTTTTGATTTATTACAACAAGAAGTAGAATATGCGAGTAAAAATCGTAACTTTCAGAGCGCTTTTAATGTTTATCAAATGGTGGACAAGTGGCTAAAGGAATCTGATATTAAAAATACGGATAGTCACGCATACGCTCGTTATCGGAGTTATTTAAAGAAAATAAAATTTATTTGTTTGAATTACTTTGATGATACCAATGATTATTTAGAATTAATTAAAAATGACTTTGCTCTAGTTTTTGAGATTCCAAGCTTTGATATTTGGGAGAAATTTGAGTTGCATTTATTGAGTATTTCTAATCTCGAGGAACGAAGCGAGGAAAAGGCTAGACTTAAAAGTGCTTTTGAACAGTCAGTTTCTAATTTGTTTAGCGCCTCTAACTATCCCAAGCTTAAATTGTTAAACGTCAGTGATTGGGTTAAAGATTTTATTGCTCATTTTGGTTTTAAAACTTTTGATCCCGTACAAAAAGCTGAATATTTAAGTAATAATGATAATTTAAATTTGTTAAAAGAAGAGGATAAGGATAAAATCAAAACACTTTTGAGTATATATGAAAAATTGTTATTACCTAGTAATACTAAAGAGGGCTATGAAGGATCCATTCCTTTTAATGTCGAAGGTAAACAATATATATTAAATCGAGGAGAGATGTCGGCTGTTGATGAAAGTTTAAATTTAGCGCCTGACTCTAGAAAATTGGATCAGGGCAACGAAGACGGCGATTTATTTATCGATGAAAATGTTAATTCTGATGAAGAAACTGGAGAGACTAATGTTAAGGCTCCTTTAGCTATTTTATCCTCTACTCTTGAAAATTATGCTCCTGCATCTTTAGAATATAAAGCTATTAAACAAGAAATAGCTCGATTACGTAAACAAAAAACTAATGAAAACTCTAAAAAATAAAGCCGTAGTTGCCGTTGCTGGTTCGATTGCCTTTGATGTCGTAATGAATTTCCCTGGACGTTTCTCTGCTCACATCTTACCTGGAAAAATACATGATCTCAATCTCAGTTTTGTCCTCAATCGTTTAAGTCCCGGTTTTGGCGGAACCGCCGGTAACATCGCCTATAATTTAGCGCTCCTACAAGAGCGCTCATCTGTTTTAACGGCTGTCGGTGCCGATTTTTTAAGTTATAGGCAACACCTATCATCTTTAGATATTGATTTAAGGGGAGTTAAAGTGGACAGCAAGGAAACTTGCGCTGCCGCTTTTATTATCACTGATGCAGCTGATAATCAAATCGCTGGTTTCTATCCAGGGTCATCTGCTTTAGCCAAATTGAATAGTTTAGATAAGACAGAGATATCATATTTAATTATTTCTCCCGATGCAAAAAATAGGATGTTAGCGGCTCAGAAGTGGGCGAAGAAAAGAAAGATAAAATATATTTTTGATCCTGGACAGCAAGTAATTAATTTTAATCAGCAAGAATTGGAACTCATGATTAAAGACGCCTATATTGTGATTGGGAATGATTATGAAATTGAGATAATTAAAAAAACTTTAAATTTAAAAAAGACTAATTTAATTGTCCCTAACAAGCATCTAATTATCACTAAAGGCTCTCAAGGATCGGAAATTGTCAGTGGCGGTGAAAGCATTTTAATACCAGCGGTAGAGACGGCTAAGGCAGTTGACCCTACCGGTGCCGGTGATGCTTATCGGGCGGGCTTAATTAAAGGTCTTAACCTTGGCTTAGACTTAAAGCAGGCGGCTTATTTAGCTTCAACGGTGGCTGTTTACGCTGTAGAGAAAAAGGGGACACAAAATCACCATTTTACCCTTCAAGGTCTGCTTCGCCGTTATCGTCAAAATTTTGCTAGAACAGTTAAATTAGAAATTTAATAATTATTGAATCTTTGAATCTTGAATTGTTGAATTAATATTTTTTGGCTTGACGAGCTTATCTTATGCGACTAAAATAATAACACTATGAAAATAAATTACGACATTAAAGACATAAAACTGGCGGAAGTCGGTAAAAAAAAGATTGAATGGGCAGAGCGAGACATGCCAGTTTTAGCTAGTATTAGCAAGGATGTTTTAAAGGCTAAACCTCTAAAAGGCATTAGAATTGCTGCTTGTTTACACGTTACGGCGGAAACGGCGAATTTAATGCGAGTTTTTAAAGCGGCCGGTGCGGAAGTTTTACTAGTTGCCTCTAATCCTTTATCTACTCAAGATGAAGTAGCCGCAGCGCTGGTTAAATATTATCAAGTGTCTGTATTTGCTCGTCATGGAGAGAGTCGTCCAGTGTATTATCGTCACCTTAAAGCTGCACTTGATGCTCATCCGCACATAACTTTAGATGATGGGGCCGATTTAGTTTCTCTTCTACATAAAGATTATAAGAAACAAGCTGCTGAAATTATTGCCAGTTTAGAAGAAACCACTACCGGCGTTATTCGTTTACGTGCTTTAGAAAAATCAGGTAAATTATTACTACCAGTAGTAGCTGTTAATGATGCCAAGACTAAGCATATGTTTGATAATCGTTACGGTACTGGACAATCTACACTTGATGGTATTATCAGAGCAACTAATATGCTGATTGCCGGTAAAACGATTGTAGCAGCTGGTTATGGCTGGTGCGGACGTGGCTTTGCGAGTCGTGCTCGTGGTTTAGGAGCGAAGGTAATTGTGACTGAAGTTGACGAGATTAAAGCTTTAGAAGCAGCCATGGATGGTTTTGCGGTCATGCCGATGAAAGAAGCAGCTAAAGTGGCTGATTTAATCTGTACCTTAACTGGTGATTTGCATGTTATTGACACCGAACATTTTAAATTAATGAAAGACGGAGTTATTGTCTGTAACTCTGGTCATTTTGATGTAGAAATTAATTTAGAAGCGCTAAAGAAGATGGCCACTAAAGTCCGTTCTCAAATTCGTGCGCATGTTGATGAATATACCGTTTCTGGAAAGAAGATTTATATTTTAGCTGAAGGTCGTTTAGTAAATTTAGCAGCTGCTGAAGGGCATCCCGCCAGTGTCATGGACATGAGCTTCGCTACTCAGGCTTTAAGTGCTTTAGAGATGGTGAGGGGAAATAAGTTGGAGCCGGCTGTATATGAAGTTTCAGAGGAGATTGAAAATAAGATTGCTCGTCGTAAGTTAAAATCCATGGGCTTTAATATTGATAGCTTAAAACCCAAGCAAAAGAAATATTTAGAATCTTGGGAAGCGGGGACTTAGTCCTTGCTTTATTTGTTGTAATATATTACAATATATGTTGTAATAATTTACAATTATGATAAACTTTAATTCTAACAAAATAAAGCAAATATTAGCCTTTTTTTTCTTAAATAAGAAGAGCCGTTTGTATCTAAAAGAGTTGTCTAATATTTTAGAAATTGATAAAGGTAATTTATCACGCTATCTTAATTCTTTGGTTGAGGAGGGTGTCTTAAGGGTAGAAGCTGAAGGTCGAGAGAAGTATTTTCTTTTAAATTCCTCTTATCCTCTGCTTAACAATCTAAAAAAGATGATGGCGGCGAGTGTTAGTCCAGAAATTCTGCTCAAAAAATCATTGGCTTCAATTAAAGGCTTAGAGCATGCCTATTTATTTGGTTCGTATGCCTCGGGTAATTTTAAAAAAAATAGTGACTTGGATGTTTTGTTAGTTGGTGCTCATGATTCAATAGAGGTTAGAGAAAATTTAGTTTCTTTGCAACGTCGCTTAGGCAGAGAAATTAACATCGTTGATTATTCGGCAGAAGAATATAAAAAAAAGTTAAAAGAAAAAGGTAGTTTTTTAGCTAGAGTGTCTAGTGAGCCAAAATTAATTTTAAAATAGCATGTTTGTTAAATTTCAATTTTCTAAACAACAGATAGATAAATATTTTGAGGCAGCTGAACGAGATTTGTCTTTAGCTGACAACAAGGAGACGGAAATAAAGTTTCAATTTAGCTATAATTGTTTATTGAAATTAACTCAAGCCGTCTGCGCTCACCAAGGGTTAAGAGTAAAAGCTAATTCTGGGCACCATATCGCTCTTTTAGATAAGTGTGCCGAATTATTGCAAGATAAAAAAATTACTGCAGTTGGACAGGCGATGCGTGATAAAAGAAATCGTGATTTATATGATGGTGGCGTAGTTATTACTCTTAAAGAAGCAGAAACTTACTATAAATTTGTTAAAGAATTAATTATTAGAACTAAAGGTTATTTATCCGTTGATCAAGTTAAATAAAATATATGTCTGAGAATAAAATAAAATTAATTACTTCTGAGTCTGTAACCGAAGGGCATCCCGATAAGATTTGTGATCAAATCAGTGATGGTATTTTAGATGCAATGCTAAGTAGTGACCCGGAAAGCAGGGCCGCGGTAGAATGTTTTTGTACCAACGGCTTGGTTGTGGTTGGGGGCGAAGTGAGTACAAAAAATTATATTAATATTGACGATACGGTTCGGAAGATTTTAAAGAATATCGGTTATGACGGTCCGGCTTCTGGCTTTGATTGCGATAGCGTCGGTATTATGTCGGCCTTACATGAACAAAGTACTGAAATAGCTCAAGGCGTAGATGAGAGTGAAGGAAAAGAACAAGGAGCGGGTGATCAAGGATTAATGTATGGTTATGCGGATAACGAAACCCCAGAGTATATGCCCTTGCCAATCATGCTCGCTCATCGCTTAAGTAGCCGCTTAGCGGAAGTTCGTAAGAGTGGAGAACTAGGATATTTAAGACCGGATGGTAAAAGTCAGGTTACCGTTGAATATGATAATGATAAGGCTAAGCGAGTGGAAACGGTTGTTATCGCTGCTTGTCATCACCCAGAAACAAGTTTAGAGGTGGTACGTAAAGATATTTTAGAGCAGGTAATTAAACCAGTTTTAGGCAAATTGCTTGACGATAAAACTAAGGTTTACATTAATTCTACCGGCGCCTTTACCGTCGGTGGACCTACGGCTGACACTGGCTTAACTGGACGCAAGATCATCGTTGATACCTATGGTGGCTTTGCTCGTCACGGTGGTGGTTGCTTTTCTGGGAAAGACGCTTCTAAGGTTGATCGTAGCGGAGCCTATATGGCCCGCTATGTAGCTAAGAATGTGGTAGCAGCTGGTCTGGCTGATCGCTGTGAACTGCAAATTGCTTATGCAATCGGCGTAGCTGAACCAGTTGGTGTGTATATAGAGACTTTTGGCACAAATAAGATCGAGGAAGATTTAATCTTAAAGGCAATTAAAGAAAATTTTGATTTTCGACCGAAGGAAATTATTGAAAAGTTGTCTTTAAAAAAACCGGTGTTTATAAAAACCGCCGCTTACGGTCACTTTGGTCGCCCAGAATTTACCTGGGAGCAAATAGATAAGGTTGAGGCCTTGCGTTCCTATTTAAAATTATAAAATAATGCGGTTTTTTGCCGCATTTTTTAATATTCATTATGTCGTTAGTCCTTGCCTTTGGCACCTTTGATCATTTTCACCCAGGACACGCCGCTTATTTAGAGCAGGCAGCGTCTTTAGGTGATGAATTGATAGTAGTTATCGCTAGAGATGTTAACGTGGAGCGGATAAAAAATAAAAGAGCACGACAAACAGAAAAAATTAGAAAAGCGGAGGTGGTTGCCTATTTAAAGAGAAAAAAGATTAAGGGGATGGCAGTGTTAGGCTTAAAAGGGGATCGTTTAAAAGTTTTATCAAAATATCACCCAGATATCATTGCTCTCGGTTACGATCAGCGGGTTGATGAAAAGAGCTTAAGTGCGGAAATAATATTATTAGATTTAAAGACAAAAGTTAAACGCTTAAAACCACACTATCCAGAGAAATATAAATCTAGTTTAATGAGATAAATTGTAAAATAATATGAAAGAAAAAATTGATAAATTTAAATCAGTGGTTAGTCGTAAATATGTTGTTTTAATGACAGATTTATTTATTAGCTCTTATTCGCGCACAGATCTATATAAGAAAGTTTATTTTGGTGATTATTATGTTTCCAGCGCTTATACTAATGGTATCTTTTATTACAGACAAAATGCATGGGACTTTGGCTATGCTTTACTAGAGAGAGAAAATAGAGAATCTTTCTATTTAGATAAAGTTTTTTCTAATATATATGAAGTTGGTGATAATTTATTAAAATTATCAAAAAAAATAAATCAAAAAAAATATTATAATGTGAGCTGGGAGAATTTAAAAAATGATTTTGATTTTTTTGTTGAGCTATACCAAGAATTTGCCCTGTCTTTGCTTGGCTATAACATGCAGCATCCAATTGAAGATTTTTTACGAGATTTATTGGAGAGGGAGAATGATTTAGAAGAAAAATTATCAATTATTAGTTTTCCTAAAAAAGAAAATATTTATGTAAAAGAGCAAAAAAGTCTTTTGCGCCTAGGGCTAAAAATAGATAAAACAAAAAAAATATATTCAGCTCAATCAACTTCAGTAAAAAATGAGATTAAACGTCACTTGCGTAATTATGCTTGGATATATTATCGTGGCGGTGAAGGAAAGATTTTAGGTGAAGTTGATATTTTTAAACAAGTATTAGCTATTGGCCCGGACTATAAGAAAAAAATAAATCATTTGTTGTATAGTAAAAATAAATCTGAGAAAAAATTTAACGAACTTTGTTTGCAATTAAAGCTTAATAAAAAACA
>JAIPIE010000038.1 GCA_021734825.1 Patescibacteria group bacterium | reverse complement strand
TGATGTCGATAATAATCCGATTAAATCTGATAATAAATTAATAGCCAAAATGAAAACCGGTAATGACGGTTCGGCTATTATGTATGTAGCTCCAGCTCATTCCTTTGATCAGAATCGTCGCGGTTTCTATGTTCTTTCAGCCACAGTTGGTAAAACGACTTTTGATGCTTATGATATTGCGGTTACGGCTGATAGAAATTCAACTTTTGAGTATGTTTTCAGCGACCTTTTATTAAGTGTTAAATCGGCCGCTGGACAAGCCTTGGGTAACGAAACGGTAAAATTATATGCACAAATAAAAAATGGCTCAACTTATTCATTGGGCGATGAGCTTAGTAGCGGTAAAACTGATAGCTCAGGTATTTTACATCTTGAGTATCCGGCCGGTACCTATGCTTTAGTGATTGAAGATGATTATAAACAAAAAAATATATTTTGGGACGTGCTGATTAAAGATAAGCAAAGCAACCAGGCGACCTTAAGTGCGAATTTAACAAGAGTGACCTTGTCTAATCCTTTGGGTGATTTGTCTTCTTTGGGCACTAGCCTGCAAATTTATTCTCTCTATGAAAGCAACGGGGCTTTTTATAAAGATAAGGAAGTTGGTACGATTAAACTTTCTGCGAGTAAGCAAGGTGAAGCTTTATTGGCGGATGGTCCTTATCTAATTTCTTATACTGACAAGGCAAAAATAGAATATGGTTTGGCCTTGTGGGCTCAGAACGGACAAGTGAAGACACTCAAAATTAAAATTGAAAAAGCACAACAGATTAGTACTGGTCAGAAATTTTATTTAACTAAGCCGGCTCGCTCAACTGCAATTCAGGCCTCTACTCCTGCTCCTGCCGGTAGTAATAATACGCCAAGCTCCTTAGATAAACGTTTGTCTGGTTATATTTTATTACAAGTTGAGGATAAAGGTCAGGCTTGGTATGTAAATCCTAAAGATAATAAACGTTATTATTTAGCTAATGGCGCCGGGGCTTTCCAGATTATGCGTAAGGCTGGAGTTGGCATTACTGATAGTGATTTAAGAAAAATTCCTGTTGGGGTGGATATTCGTTTTGCCAAGGGCGATAGCGATGGTGATTTATTACCAGACGGCTTAGAGGTGGCAATTGGCACTAATCCCAATAAGAGCGATACTGATGGTGATGGCTATTTAGACGGAGCAGAACTGCGTAACGGCTATAATCCTAACGGTAGCGGCAATTTAAAACATGATCTTAATTTTGCTCATAAATTGAAAGGCAAAATATTATTACAAGTACAAAAGAACGGAGAAGCTTGGTATGTTAATCCGACTGACGGCAAAAGATATTATTTAGGTAATGGTGATTTAGCCTTTCAGATTATGCGTTATTTAAGTCTGGGTATTAGCAATCAGAATCTAGTTAGTATTAATGTGGGTCAATAATTTTATGGCAATTAATTCCGAGCAATTTGAATGGCCGCCGTTGGGGCAAGATCGCGCTATTTCCTTTTTAGAGAAAAGTATTATATCCGGCAAGTTGGCCCAAAGCTATATATTTTCTGGACCGAAAGACTTAGGTAAATCAAGTTTAGCCCTGGCTTTTGCTCGTAATCTCTGGCACTTTGATCGTCAGGAAAAGTCGGATAATGATAATTTTTCTAGCTTAAATACTGATCTGAGTATTTTAGAAAAAGAGACGGATAAAAAACAGATTGGTGTTGAGCAGGTACGTGAGTTTATTAAAATCTTAGGCATGAGCTCTTTTCTTGATTCCTATAAAATTGGTATCATTAAAAACGCAGAGCTTTTATCAATTGAAGCCCAAAATGCTCTACTTAAAACTCTAGAAGAACCGAGAGAAAAAGTATTGATTATTTTAATCACGGAAAATGTGGAGTTATTAGCAGCCACCATTGCTTCACGGGCGCAAGTGTTATACTTCTATCCGGTTGCAACTGCTAGTGTTTATGACTATCTTTTGGCAAGCACGGAAGTGAATCGTTCTTTGGCCAAGGAATTAGCCGCTGCGTCCATGGGGCGCCCCTTACAGGCCTTGTACTGGACAGAGAATCCGATTGAGTATAAGGCACAAAGCGATTTAGTTCAGCAATTATTTGATTTTTTAGAGATGGATTTGGGCGAACGCTTGAGTCTGGTGGAAACTTTCAGTAAGGCGAGTGATGTTTCAGTCGACAAGGTCAAAGTTTATTTACATATTTGGGAGGGTCTGTGGCATGATGCCTTATTAATTTCTCTTGGTGATGAAGCTCATTTACGTTATCCGAGCTTGCGTGCAAGTTGGCAGAAATATTGGCAAAATCATACGGCTACCGATCAGAGCTATCAAGCTTTTTTAAGTTTAAAACAGTTACAGCAAGCCGACAAATACTTACGTGGCTTTGTTAATCCAAAAAATATTTTAGAAAGTTTAAGTCTTTATTTTTAATTTTATGCGTTATCTCAAATTATTTACTTTACTCTTAGCTTTTGGCCTTATTAGTTCGGCCTGTACGCTTTCTTTAGGATCAAGTAGTGTTGGCGGTGCCAACGACGGTGGTGCCTGGCTCACGACGGATAAGGGAGCGACTTGGCGACAAATATCGGCCATCCCCACTATTAGTGGTCGTCCGGGCAGTTTAGCTAATACTGACATCAGTGCGCTGAGTATTGACCCTCAGGATAGTGCTGCCGTTTACATGGGTACGGTCGGCAAGGGTTTATATTATACCTACAATATTAATAATGGCTGGCAGGAAATGAAGACTTTGGGGCAGGGCACAATTAACGCTGTTTCCGTTGATCCCAAGTCTAAATGTGCTCTATATACTGCTATTACTAATCGTTTATATCGTTCACTTGATTGTGGGCGCACTTGGCAGCAAGTATATTTTGATAATAACCCAGGTGTTAATGTAACCACCATCGCCATTGATCACTATAATAGCGATAATATTTATATTGGCACCTCACGCGGTGATATTATCAAGAGTATTGACCGCGGTCTTTCTTGGCGCACGATTCAGCGGGTAGATGATAATATTGCTAGTATTATTATTTCACCGCAGGATAGTCGCTTGGTATTTGTTGCCACCCTTAAAAATAATATATATAGTTTCTATTCCAATTCAGTAACCGCCCCGAAAGACTCGGCTGATATTGATAAAAATTTCGCCGTTGATGAATGGCAGAACCTAGGTCTAGTACTAAAAGACTTAAATCTTGGTTCTAATTTTCGTGATATTGTTGTTTGTCCAAGCGATGCTTCTTTATTCCTTGCCACTGAAAATGCGATTGTGCGCTCACCCGATCAGGGCTTAACCTGGGAAAATGTGAAGTTGCTTACTCCGGAAAAAGACGCTATTATTAATGCTCTGGCTGTTAATCCTCGAGATTCAAACGAAATTTATTATGTCACTAACACTACTTTCTTTAGTTCCTTTGACGGTGGTGTTACCTGGACGACTAAGAAACTGAGTACTAGCCGGGCCGGTTGGGAATTATTGATTGATTTTAATAATCCAAAAATTATCTATTTAGGCACTAAAAAATTACAATAATAATTTAAATTTATGAATACTTATTTAAGTGATAAAGAGGCAGATTTTAGTAACGCGCTTGATTTTTTCAAACGCGACATCGCTACTTTAAGAACCGGTCGGGCTAATCCGGCTGTTTTGGACAATGTACAGGTTGAAGCCTATGGGGTAATGAATCCTCTTAATGCGGTCGCTAATATTGCTGTGGCGGATGCTCGTAGTATCACTATCGCTCCTTGGGATAAGGCAATTTCTAAGGATATTGAAAAAGCTATTATTGAAGCCGACCTTGGTTTAGGGGTTGTAAACGAGGGCGATAAAGTACGTTTAAGTGTGCCTGCCTTAACTGAGGATACGCGTAAAGAGACGGTTAAAAAATTGAATGAAAAAATGGAGAAGACACGTATTATTATCCGTCAGGCTCGTGAAGAGGTAAAAAACGCCATCGAAAAAGCGGAGGAGGAAAAAGAAATTTCAGAAGATGAGAAGTTTAGATATGAGAAGGAAATGGATGAATACGTTTCTAAAAAGAATGATGAATTAAAAGAAATAAGAGATCACAAAGAAAAAGACATAATGGATATTTAATTTTAGATAAGTCGGCAGCGATAGCGTCGGCCTACATGTAATTTATGATGACAGCCGTAATTTTTATATTAGTTTTATCAGTTTTAGTTTTTGTCCATGAACTTGGACATTTTTGGACAGCCCGTCGTTTAGGGGTGAAGGCCGATGAATTTGGTTTTGGCTTTCCGCCTCGAGTTTTTGGTTTTTATAAAGATGCACAAGGGAAGTGGCGCTATTTGCGCGGGAATAAATCACTTGAGCAGTTACTGGCGGGACAAGAAGCGGCTAGTACAGTTTATTCTCTAAACTGGTTGCCTTTGGGAGGTTTTGTGCGTATTAAGGGAGAAAACGGAGAAGGTAAACAAGACCCTGATAGCTTTGCAGCCAAATCTCTATGGCGCCGAGCTTTAATTTTAGCGGCCGGCGTGATTATGAATATTATTTTAGCCGCTGTCTTATTATCGGCTGGCTATATGATAGGCATGCCTCAGTCTTTGGAAGAGGCGCGTCCTTCGGCGCGTGTTAGTCAGGCGGAGATATTAGTGGTAGAAACTCTGCCCAACTCACCAGCGCAGGTGGCTGGGATTCAGTCGGGCGACGTTATTCTTGCCGTGAACGGTGAAGCAGTTAAGAGTCACGCAGAGCTACAAGCGTTAGTAACAGCGGCACAAGGGCAGACGGCTGATTTCTTAATCAGAAGTGGTGAAGAAGAAAAGCATCTGGAAATTATACCAGAGTTAATGTCTAGTACTAATACTCCTGGCATTGGTGTTTCCATTTATTCTTCCGCCACTATCCGTTATCCTTTCTTTATTGCCATCTGGGAGGGAATTAAGATGACCGGCATTATGTTCTGGGCAATTATTTTGGCTTTTGCCGGTCTTATTGCTGGTATTTTTAGCGGTAGCGGTGTCGGCGCACAAGTCGCTGGTCCTGTCGGCATTGCCACTTTGACCGGACAAGTTGCTAGCCTCGGCTTTGCTTATTTATTACAGTTTATGGCCTTACTCTCTCTCAATTTGGCTTTGATTAATATTCTGCCTTTTCCCGCTCTTGATGGTGGCCGTTTATTATTTCTGCTGATTGAAAAGTTTAAAGGCAAACCAGTACGTCAGTCTGTGGAAGCCTGGATTCACACCATTGGTTTTTGGCTCTTAATTCTTTTGATAGTTGTTGTGACTTACAAAGATATCGCCCGTCTATTTTAATGATTAATTATTCTAGTCGTTTATTTATTAATAGATAAAAACAAATATATGAACATCAATTTAAAAGCGAGTAATTTAGAACTCACTCCAGCCATTCATGAATACGTTCAGACAAAAGTTGATATGCTGGAGAAATATTTGGGCGATATTCAAGTCGTGAACTGTGATTTTGAAGTAGAGAAGGCGGTCGGTGGACAGAATAAAGGAGAAATTTATCGGGCGGAAATAAATTTACAGATTCCTAGAGAGCTGCTGAGGGTAGACAAGACCGAAGCTGACCTTTATAAAGCGATCGATAAGGTGAAAGATCATATGGAAGAGATGATTATTAGTTACAAAGAAAAATTACGCGATCAAAGGCGCGGTAAGTAGGTATTTGACTTAATAATTTTAGAAGATTTAAAAACAGACACTTAAAAAATGTCTGTTTTAATATAGGCTTAAATTCATCAACAGGGGTATAAAAACCGAATATATTATATAAACTATAATACAAAATCTAAATAATTATTTTTATGAATCACTTGGTACTCACTGTTTTTATAATTGTCAATAAAGTTTTTTGGTGCCACTGAATTTTCTTTTGTCCATTTAATTTCATAGGCCAACAATTTAGCTTCTCTTTCTTCTATTAAATCTATTTCTTTGCCTTCATAATTTCTCCAAAAATATCTACTGCCATATATTTTGTCGTAAGCACATTTTTTAATCCGTTCAGACATAATAAAGTTTTCAAACAATTGACCCACATCATTGCGATTATTTAAATGGCCATACTGAGAAATAACGGCATTTCTAATACCATTATCTAAAAAATAATATTTAGCCTTGCTATTAATTTCATTCCTTAAGTTTCTGCTGAAACCGCCCAGTCTAAAGATGATAAAGCTTTTTTCCAGTAAATCTAGATATCTATCCACTGTTTTAACGTCTATTTTTAAAGTGTTAGCTAACTCATTTAAGGAAACTAAATTACCCACTTGAAAGGCGATTAATTTAAGTAAATTTAATAAGATGGCGCTAGATTTAACTTTGTCTAAGATTAATATGTCTTTAAGTAAATAGGAATTAACAAGCTCTTCTAAAAAATCCATTTTTTCCTTATTATTTTTGGCCAAAATAATATCGGGATAAGAACCAAAAATTAAAAAATCTTCTAGTTTTTCTTTAAGCTCGTGTTTATTAAACTTAGATAACAATTCTTTTTGAGATACAGGATATAGTATAATGGTCGTTTTCCTGCCCGTTAAAGGCTCGCCTATTTGCTGAGATAAATCAAACGAAGAGGACCCGGTAGCAATAATTCTGATGCCCTTAATATTGTCTACTAATATTTTTAAAGCCATGCCGATGTTGGGAATTTGCTGAGCTTCGTCTATGGCAATTAATTTATAGCCTTCAGCGTAAGCTAATATTTTTTTAAAATCTTGAGACTTTAAAGTATTTTGTAATTTCAGATCATCGCCATTATCTAGTTTATATTTAAATTTAGTGGTTTTCAGATAATTGTTCAAAAGGGTGGTTTTTCCAACTCTTCTGGGCCCATATATTATTAAGGCTTTGTTAGCTTTGATGTATTTATCTAGATCATCATAGACTCTTTTGATCATATATTTGTTGATTATATTTAATAATAATTTAATATTATCAGTATATACTACTCCATAAAATATGTGAAATTTATGGATTTA
>JAIPIE010000037.1 GCA_021734825.1 Patescibacteria group bacterium | reverse complement strand
AATTGAAAATGATCGGTACGATTTAATTTCTGAGCGGGGAGTAATGGTAATACTTTGATATTTTTCAGTTCTTCAGTAAGTAGTTGCAAGGGCACGGCACAGCCGTAGTCTAAATAAGACTGGCCACTTAAGCGGATAATATTTTCTGAAGCTTCAAATTCTAGTTTAATTTTATCCGCCAATTCTAGGGCCGGGGCAAATGTTTTAAGGGTGGATAAAACTCCAAACTCTTGAAAACTAACTTTTAGTTCAGGGTGTATGTTAAAACTAATATTATCACGTTGTAAATCACCGTTAGCAGAAATCACAATAATTATTTCAATTTCCGCCTCCTTTAAAATAGTGGCTATATTTTTATAAGCCTCTAATGTTTTAGCTAAGATATTTGTGTTCTGCTTGCCTATCTCGGGAATGAGTAGTGGCGATGGCGGCAAAAAAGCACTAGCAATAATGGGCATATTTTATTTTTATTGTAGTTTAAGTATATTATAGTTTACTTATTTATTAAATATTGACTAATAATTAACATTATGGCTTCACTCCTTTATGTATAAAAGCCTCGCTAGCAAATTAAGCGAGGCTTGTTATTAAAAAAAGTTTAAAAATAGCTATTTGGCAATCTCGTAAGTTACGTAATCACCCAGCGAATAAAGATAGAGGAGTTGAGGGGATACATTAATAATATTACTCCATTGATAGCCTAGTTTTTCAAAATCACTACCGCTCATAAAGGGGCGCTTTTGACCATTAACAATTAAGTAGACAGCACTGGAGCTGTCGGACTTAAGTAACTCTCCGTCTTCAAATAACAAGGGACTGACTTTGGTGTATAGTGCCAATTCTTCGCTAGTAGCTTTAATAATATTTTGTCCAGGAAATCTGTGTTCTAATAATGCTTTATCTATAATTGGTGCTTTAATGCCGTCTTGCACAAAGTAAACGCCTCCACTTTGCGGATCACGCAATAAGGCGCCGGTAGGGTAAGTGGAGCTTGCAGTTAAAGGTAGACCATTAGCGTAATAACTTAAATCTTGAGCGGTAGCAGAAATAATTTCATCAGGGTTAAAGCCAAACTTTTTTAAAGTCGCTTCACTGTCAAACTTACGTTTATTGTCATCAACAATTAAATAAATATTTTGGTCAGTAGAGGATCGGACAATGGAGTAGTTGGGCAGGCTAATAGGAGAGCCCTTTTCATAACTATCTAACTCCGCTTCGTTGACACTAATAATTTTATCTAAACTATAACGAGAAACTAGAGCGCTTTTACTAAGGAATGGTCTTTTTAATCCGTGTTGAATTAACCAGACGCCAATCTGCCCCTTGGCTTGTAGAAGGGATCCATCTGGATAACGAGGAGCTTGAGAGGGAAAATATCTTTCGTAGAGTTTATATACATTATAGTTGCCATTAAAGACGTGGGGGGTGTAGTTGTATAGAGCTGCTGTTGCCTTATTCGCCGGGGTTACGGTCATGCTTTGATTAGAAATAGTGCCGTAGGGATTACTGAAGGTATAAGTTTGTCCCGCCTTGTAGGTGTATCTGTCTTGTTCGTTAACATAGGCCAAAAACTGTAAGGCAGCACTATTAACTTGCTTGCCAAAACCTTTATAGTAAGGATTGCAAGTCCAATTATCGGGACAACCATAACCCGTTGCCCAATCTAAGCGGGCTTGAGCAGGGCTAGGATCTTCAATTAAGCTCGCTTCTTTTTGAAGTAAGACTAAAAGGAACTTAGGGCTAACAGTGGTAATGCGACGACATTTTATTTCCTTTTCTATTTCGACTGGATTTTCTGTTAAAGTAACGCCACTGCAATCATAATTTTTATTAGCAGCATCAAAGATAATTTCGGCGGCAGTTTTTAGTGTGCCGTGCGCATTAAGTGTTTTATAGTTCGCAAGATAGCTATTATATTTCTGCAAAAATTCTTGAATTTGTGTTAGATTCAAACTGCTATAATTCATTAATTCTGCATCAGTAATGATTAAGTTTGGATTAAAACTTGAATCCACCGTTTGGGCCTTGACTATATGCACATTAATAACAAGACTGAAAGCGCAAATACCGGCGAGTGATAATAATTTATTCATAAAATAGGAATTAAGGTAATACCATTATAGTATATTTTTCACTTAACGCCAAACAATCAACATAGAATACAAAAAACACGCCAGCGGCATGCTTTTGACGTGTTTTTGTGGGAATTATTTTTTTGTTTTTACTTCTAGTTTAGTAATTAAAATAGTATCTTTATCGCTGGTATTTATTTTAACTATATCACCTTCCTGGACTTTATTTTCAATAATCTGCATGGATAATTCATCGAGAATAAGGCTCTGGATTACTCGTTTAAGAGGACGGGCGCCGTAGGTGGTATCATAGCCCTGAGCGGCTAGAAACTTTTTTACTTTCGGTCCGATGCGCATCACAATATTCTTGGCGTTTAATCTATTTTCGACTTTCTTTAATTCCAGAGAAACAATTTTTTCTAAATCTTGAATTTGTAGGCCTTTGAAGAGAACTATTTCATCAATGCGATTAAGAAATTCCAATTTAAAGTGTTCTTTAAGAATTTTATCAATTTTTTCTTTCATCTCCTTGCCACGAGCCAGGTCTTTTTTGAGGGTTTCGTTTTCATTATCAAAGCCGATAGAATACTGTTTAATAACTTCATTGCCCAAATTTGAGGTCATTATAATCACAGTGTTTTTAAAGTTAACTACTCTCCCCTTTGAGTCGGTTAAGCGCCCGTCGTCTAAAATTTGCAGGAGCATATTAAACATGTCAGGATGAGCTTTTTCAATTTCATCAAATAAAAGCACACTGTAGGGATGTCTTCGCACTTTTTCGGTTAGTTGCCCACCTTCTTCATGTCCAATATAGCCGGGAGGGGAGCCAATAAGCTTGGCGGCGGAATGTTTCTCCATGTATTCGCTCATATCAAGTCTGATTAAAGAGTTTTCATCATTAAACAAGAAACGAGCCAGAGCTTTGGCGAGTTCAGTTTTACCAACGCCAGTTGGTCCGATAAATAAGAATGAGCCAATTGGTTTTTGTTCTTCATTAATACCAGCGCGGGAGCGACGAATGGCTTTAGCGACAGAATTGATAGCGTCTTCTTGCCCAATCACCTCTTGGTTTAATTCATTTTCGGCATCAGCCAGCTTTTGCAGGTCATCGGCTAGCATTTTATTGACAGGTATGCCGGTCCAACGAGCTACAACTTTAGCGACATCTTCTTCATCAACTTCTTCTTTAAGAATCCGTTGTCCTTTTTTTTGAATTTTTATTAATTCTTCTTGTAATATTTGAATCTTAGTTTCAAGTTCAGGAATAAGACTGTATTTAATCTTGGCTACTTCGGTTAAATCGGATCCTTGGCGCTGGCTAATTTCTGCTTTTATTTTTAATTCATCTATTTCTTTTTTATGTTCTCTGATTTTAGAGATAATATTTTTTTCATTATTCCAGTGCAGTTCTAATTGAGTCGATTTTTCTTTTAAGGCACTTAACTCTTGGTTAATAGAGCGTAGTTTCGGAGTTTTTTTACCATTAGATAGAATAGCTGCTTTATTGATTTCCAGTTGTTTAATAGTGCGTTTTAATTGATCTAGTTCGTCGGGCATAGAATCTATTTCCATACGCAAAGATGAGGTTGCCTCGTCAATAAGATCTACGGCCTTGTCAGGTAAAAAACGATCACTGATATAGCGGTCGGATAGTTTAGCTGCGGCAGTAAGGGCATCATCGGTGATGCGAACACCATGGTGAACTTCATATTTTTCTTTTAGGCCACGAAGCATGCTAATAGTGTCTTCAACGCTTGGCTCATTCACAATAATTGGTTGAAATCGTCTTTCAAGGGCGGTGTCTTTTTCAATATATTTTTGATATTCCTTGGTTGTAGTAGCACCGATTGTTCTTAGTTCGCCACGAGCTAAGGCTGGTTTAAGCATATTAGAGGCGTCCATTGAGCCTTCAGATGAACCAGCGCCAATAAGAGTGTGCAATTCATCAATGAAAAGAATAATACGTCCGTTTTGATTTTGTACTTCTTTTAAGACGGCTTTTAAGCGATCTTCAAATTCACCTCTAAATTTAGCTCCGGCAACCAGTGAACCTAAATCAAGAGTAATTATTTCTTTGTTTTTTAAATTTTCAGGCACATCACCAGCAATAATTCTTTGAGCCAGACCCTCAACAATAGCGGTTTTACCGGTGCCGGCTTCACCGATAAGGACTGGATTATTCTTGGTGCGACGCAAGAGAACTTGCATTACTCGTCTTACCTCAATGTCTCGACCAATTACGGGGTCAAGCTTTTCTTGACGAGCCAGCTCAGTGAGATTAGTGGTGTATTTTTCTAAAACTTTAAATTTACCCTCAGGACTAGGATCAGTAATTTTTGTGTCTCCACGTAGCTCTTTAAGAATTGTTGCTACTTTTTCATAATCAATTTTAAAATTAAATAAAATTGCTTGGACTGGAGAAGAAACACCTATTAAAGCTAAGAAGATGTGTTCGGTGGAAATAAATTCATCGTCCATGCCGTCAGCCTCTTTTTTGGCTCTTTCTAAAATGAGAGCCGTTTCGTTGGTGCCAGAAACTGCCTGTATTGGTCCGTTTTGTAAATCAACTTTGCTTTTTGGTAGTTTTTTTATTTCGTTAACGGTAAAATCCTCTAAAATGTCAGGATCCACTTTCATTTTTTCCAGGACTGGCTTTACTAGGCCATCCGCTTGTTGGAGAAGGGAAAGAAATATATGCAAAGCTTCAATATTTGGTTGACCAAAATTAGCAGCAATTGCTTGGGCATTAATGATGACTTCTTGTGATTTTTCTGTAAATTTATTAAACATATGGTAAATTTTTTAATGTTTATTATTTAGCAGTCTAATATTAAGAGTGCTAATTTGATAATATGATATCTGTTGGAAAAAGTCAACACTTCTTATCTCAAAAATAATCCTATAATTCTCAAAATTTAATTAAAAATAAGCTTTTATTTTTAAAGAATAAATGTTATGATATATTCATACAAATGTTATATTAACCAAATAAATAATTTTAGATTATTTGTTTTTCTTTGCTATATGAGAAAACTAACCATTTTATTATTACCAGTATTTTTTTTACTTGCATTCTTTGTTTTGATGCCTAGAACAGCTCAGGCAACGGTTACAAATATCAATATATTAAGCCCAACTAACGCTAATCCAGTGTCTGTAAATACTAATTCCACCACCACCATTACTTATACCGTAACTTTGGATCAGTATTTAGGTTATCAGTGTTATGTGCGCTTGTTTGATAAAAAGTCGGTGGAACAATATAATCAGGTCTGTGATATTGGGGCTTTTCCCGTGGGCACTTTTGAATATTCAACAGTTTTAAATATAGGAGCTTGGACGGAGGATCTTTATACAGTTGTAGTTGCGATAGTTGGCGGCGCTAACGATTCAGAGCTATCATCTCTAGGTATCGATGATACCGCTCCAAGCGTTCCTACGGTTTTGTACCCCAGTGCTGCCGGTATCTATATTCCAGCTGGTAGTTTTAGCACGACCAGTATTAGTTGGGCGACGTCTACTGATAATGTAATTTTCAAAGACAAGCCAATTAGTATTGAATATTCCTTGCTTGGTAATTTCAGTGACGCCCTTTTAATAGGTGGCTATGACGCAACTCCGGCCAATATTACTTGGGTAACCCCAAATGTAACTAGCACTACTACTAGAATCAGAATAACATCTACTGATTTAGCTGGTAATTTTTCTTCAGATATTTCTAATTTTACTTTTACTTTGGATAATTTGGCGCCAACAGTTGATGCTGGTTCTTATGTTGGCGTCATCAGTAGTCCCGCGGCTCCAGGGGCAAGCGCAAGTGATAATATTAGTAGTCCAGAAAATTTAACTTATAGCTGGATGCAAGTCACCGCTCCTAGTGGCGGTAGTTTAGTTGTGTCTAATAACTCCGTCCTTAATCCAGAACTATCTGGACAAGTTTCAGGGGATTACGTCGCTCAGTTGGAAGTAACTGATCAGGCAGGGAAGGTTGCTACTGATACGGTTAATTTCACTTGGTATGGGGATCCAGAAAGACCAACAGTACTGACCCCGTCTGCGCCCGGAATTTCTTTGCAGGGGGGTACTTATAATATTACTTGGACTCCGCCCACAGATACTGATTTGCTAGCTAATCCAATTAGTATTTATTATTCGGCTACAGGGGATTTTGGAGACTCGGTATTAGTTGTTGCTTATACTGCTAATGATGGTAGTTACACCTGGACAGTCCCTAATGATAATACGGAGAGGGCTTTAATTAGGGTGGTAGCTGAAGATATAGATGGCAACACTAACTTTGATGAGTCTGATAATTTATTTGTTATTGGCGATCCTTATCCGCCGGTTGTGAGCGTTACACCAGTATCAAGTCCGACTAACAATACAAGCCCAACTGTTACCGGTTCAGTTGTTGATGCGAGCAATGACGTAACTTCTATTGAGAGTAAAATTGATGCAGGCACATGGGGAGCTTGTACTATCATCGGTTCAGGTTTGTCAGTTACTTTCTCTTGCGCAACTTCTACTTTATCTGAAGGTAATCACACAGTTTATGTTAGAGCTACTGACTCCATTGGTAATGTTTCTTCTAGTTCTGCTAATTTTACTTCTTTTATTGTTGATACAACTAATCCAAGCACTGACTTATTTACTCCTGATGCTGCCGGTATACTTTTAAGAGGAGGAGAAATTTATGACATTACTTGGCATGTGACTGATGCTAATATTAGTGGTAATAGTATTTTACTAGAGTATTCTCTTAATAATGGTTCTAGTTGGACTACTATCACTAACACTGTAAATGACGACACTTACCTATGGACTGTTCCTGGAGCTAATAGCAGTTTAGTTTTAGTGAGGATAACTGCTACCGATGATGCCGGTAATAGCGCTAGTGATGTCTCCACTAATACTTTTATTATTGATTCCACCCCCCCTGCAATTACCGTAACCTCTCCTAATTTAGGGGCGATTAACAGCGCAACTGCCGCTGGAGTTTCGGCAACTGATGCTAATGGGGTTGCATCTTATGCTTGGACGAAAATTTCTGGTTCTGGCACGGTGACTTTTAGCCCCAATGCGACAAGCACTAATCCTACGTTCTCTGCTAGTACTGATGATAGTTATACCGTCCGTGTCACAGTGACTGACAATGCTGGTAACACTAGTACCTCAGATGTTTTGTTTATTTGGGATACAACTAATCCAAGTACTTCATTATTAACTCCCGACTCTGCCG
>JAIPIE010000036.1 GCA_021734825.1 Patescibacteria group bacterium | reverse complement strand
CTCAATAAATATTATTTAAAATCAGCTTATGAAATATATATTTTTTAGTCTCAATATATTTGTGGCTTTGTTAGGACATTTTCTGATTTTTTTAATTTGGCGTCATTTTTTTAACCTAAGTGATATATATTTACAATTAGCTCTAGCTTTTTTATTATTTTGTGGATTAATGCTTGTAGTTATTGCCCCCTTATTTATTCATTGGCGGGACAATATTTTTAGTCGTGCTCTGTATGTTGTGGCTGGATTATGGGCTGGCGTCATGTTAAATAGTTTTTTGGTGGCTTCTTTATATGTTGGCCTTAAATATTTCGGCTTAGTGACGGTGTTTGCAGATAATATAAATTATAAATATCTCTATATCAGCCTGATACCAGCCCTCATGCTTGTTTTTGAATTTTATTGTGCCCGTGTTATTCGAGTCAAAAGACGTAGCATTAGAATTCCTAATTTACCAGACTTTTGGCAGGGCAAGAAAATTATTCACTTATCCGATGTTCATCTTGGTCCGGTTTGGCGTCAGAAGTTCTTTGATGATATTATCAATCTAGTTAACAAACAGGCGGCGGATTTAATTTTTATCACTGGCGATTTATTTGACGGCATGGATGCAAATTTTTCTTGGTTTCATAACCGTCAATTTTCATCAACTCAAGGTGTTTTTTATGCCTATGGCAATCATGACTTAATTTTAGGTGAGAAGAAGATTAGCAAGCTATTAGCAAGCTCAAATATTGAAATATTAGCTGACAAGATGAAAGAAATCGAGGGCTTGCAAATTATGGGGATAAGCTGTTATTATAAGGGGCGCTTAGATATAGCGAAAAAGATTGATGAATTTAGCGCTTACGATCGGACTAAACCCAGTATTCTCATGTATCATGAGCCCAAGGATATTAAAGCTTTTCGGAAGGCTGGTATTAATGTGCAATTATCGGGGCATACTCACGGAGGACAGATGTTTCCTTTTAATCTTCTCGCACATCTATTATATGGTGGCTTTGCCAGCGGTTTATATAGATTTAAAAATTTTAATTTATCGGTTACATCTGGTGCCGGTACTTGGGGACCACCCTTGCGTCTTGGCAGTCATTCAGAGATAGTATTAATTACCTTATTAAAGACATAGATATTAATTCAAGATTCAAGATTAAAAATTCAAAGATTCAAGATTCAAAGATTCAAGATTCAAAATTCAAAGATTCAAGATTCAAGATTCAAGATTAAAAATTAATGTGACAGCTATGAATTTATCTAAATTATCGGAAATACTGCAGGCGGAGCCAAAATTTCGTTTTAAGCAGGTTTATCAAGCCCTTTATCTTGATTTAATTGACGACTGGCAACAAGCCAGTGTTTTACCATTAGCTTTGCGTGAGCGCTTAAATATTGAATGTCCTTTAACTATTCAAGCTGAATTACAAAAAGATGCGTCAGACAAGCGTAGTGAAAAGGCGATGATATATTTTACAGACAAGGTCGCAGTTGAAACAGTTTTAATTCGTCAACGTGATCGCCGTTATACCGTTTGTTTGTCCTCACAGGCTGGCTGTCCTTTGGGTTGTGCTTTTTGCGCAACCGGCGCCTCTGGCTTTACCCGTAATCTAAGTGCTGAGGAAATTGTTGAACAGTTCTTTTTCTGGGCACGTAGATTGCGACATAATCAGGATGTAGAAAAGATTGATAATGTTGTTTTTATGGGCATGGGCGAGCCTTTTTTAAATTACGATGAATTTATCAAGGCGGTTAAAATTTTACATGATCCAGAAAGATTCAATCTTGGCTCACGTCGCATGTCGGTTTCTACGGCTGGCATCACTGAAGGTATTAAAAAATTATCTTCGGAGAAACTGCAAATTAATTTAGCCATTTCTTTGCATGCCCCCGTTGATTCTTTACGGGAGCAGTTAATGCCGATCGGCAAGAAATATCCAATTGCTAAGGTTTTGAAGACGGTTGATGAATATATTGCTAAAACAGGACGTCGTGTAATGTTTGAATATATTATGATGAAAAACACCAACGATGATGATGATGATGCCAGGGCGTTAGCCAATTTGATGCGCAAGCCTTTATACTTAGTGAATTTAATCCCATATAATACTACTGGCCGTTTCCAAGCTTCTTCACCAGCACGTATTAATACGTTTCAAGAAAAGCTGGAATCAATGGGCGTGGCCGTCACTCAACGTCGTAGTCAGGGGCAGGGCATTGGCGCTGCTTGCGGGCAATTAGCCGGCAAGAAGAAATAGTATAATTACATTTTAGTAAAAAAAGGCCGACACTGTTTAGTGTCGGCTTTATCTTAACAAAATTGCTCAGCCTCTTTTTTTAGTCTGGCGATTGTATGTGTATAAGAGCCTTGAATTAGGGCTCTGTATGGGTTGTTTGATTTTATATCAAATATTTGATTAATATTGATAATACCCTTGGACCCCATCCATGTGTACTCTTTGTTATCTTCTCTGTACTGCAAGATTGTGAGAAAAGGATACGTGTTGAGTGACCTTTTTTTAAATTCCTCAAGATCTAACCATGGAGATAAATTATCGAGATAGGCGTAAGCTACTTTACGTCCGGCCACAATAAAGGGCTTTTCGTTCACGCTTAGTTTGGCGCTAGCTTCGTTTAAGGCCTTTACGCAACGGACAAAAGATTCAGCAAACTTGGTGACTTCAAAATTTTCTTTACCTGATAAAATCTCTGTAGCGGCATTTTCAAATAATTGCAATAAATTATCCCTCTTCTTCTGATTTTCCAAAAAAATCTTGGCGGCGCTTAAAGCTTTACCATAGCGTTCGGCTAGTTTATTTTTTTCCCAACGCTCTGGACGTAAGCTATCTTTGGCATCTTTTAATAAACCGCTTTCCGCCATAAAATCTAAGACTTTGTGTGTTTCTGGATGAGAGTCGGTAGCTTGTATGTCTCTAGGATTGATATAACTACCAATCGCATCGGTAGCTATATTTAAGAAAGACTGCCAGTCATAAAAAATATCAACATCCATTTGAGAGTGAATAAAGACCAAGTCTTTCTTTTGTCTCCATGATTCCCACAATTCCCACAGTTTGGGCATGCTTACTAGTGGTTGAACATCTCTTTTTAAATATTTGCAGGCGGCGATGATAAACACCACGCTCGGATCTGTTGCTTGGTACAGGAAAATACTTTTGTTTTTTGCTTTTTCCATGATTCTTTATTTTTTAGATGTAATGTACAAATTAAAATTATTACTTATGAGTCTAAATTATCATAATGTCTTCTTTATGTCAATTTTTTATTAATATTTAGGGCGCTTTTTATATTTTTATTGAAATATTAGCTTATTAGACCTCTTGTCTAATATTTGCTATAATAACTAGACTTTAATAAATTAAATAATAAATATATGTTTACACTTAGAACTTTGCCCTACGCTTTAGAAGCCTTGGAGCCACATATGTCAGCTAAGACCCTAGAATTTCATTATGGCAAGCACCATCAGGCCTATGTTGATAATCTGAACAAGTTAATTGATGGCACTGAGATGGCCGATATGTCACTTGAAGACATTATTAAGTTAAGCAATAAACAAGAAGATAAAAAAGCAATTTTTAATAATGCCGCTCAAGTTTATAATCATAATATTTTTTGGGATTGTTTGCGTCCAGCAAATACAAACATGGAAGTGCCAGCGGCTCTATTAACCTTAATTAATCGCGATTTTGGCTCTTTGGAAAAAATGTTAGCTGAATTTAAACTAGCGGCAATGACTCATTTTGGTAGTGGCTGGGCTTGGCTGGTAAAAGAAGGAGATAAATTAAAAATTATAAAAACCGCCAACGCTGATACGGCTATTCTCTATGGCGTTACTCCTCTGTTAGCCCTTGATATATGGGAACATTCATACTATTTAGATTATCAAAATCGTCGCGCTGATTTCATTGATGCTGTTTTTACCAATTTGCTTAACTGGGATTTTGCTGCT
The DNA here is from genome assembly GCA_021734825.1 of Patescibacteria group bacterium. GTDB lineage: Bacteria > Patescibacteriota > Patescibacteriia > Patescibacteriales > UBA12465. The sequence goes on along the minus strand of JAIPIE010000036.1, from coordinate 3,511 downwards.
AAAAATGCTGGCTTATAATTTTTTATGAAGAAAAACCCTTATTCTCGATTACAGCCCAAAACTCGTGAGCCTTATACGACAATATATTTAATTCGTCACGCTCATCCTAGTTATGATCTAGAAAAAAAACTAGGAGATCGCTTAATGCCCCTGTCTCCTGCAGGGAGAAGACAGGCACAAGCATTGGCTAAGGCTTTGACAAAGCTAGAAATTACTTGTGTCTATGCCAGTTCTTTCGCTAGAGCTCAACAAACCGCTGCTTATTTTAGCAACCGTCATCACCTAGATATTAGAGTTGACGAACGTTTAGATGAGATTGATTGGAAGGCTTGGCATAGAGTGAAATATTTTCGTACTTCCGAAGAGAGACGCAAGCAGGCATTGAGCAGTTATCATTTGCTGGACAAGCAATTGGATAAAATGCAAACACAAACTAGGCGGCTATTGTACGATATTTTTACTGATAACCGCGGTAAAAATGTTGCCGTTTTCTGCCATGGCAATATTATTAAAGCTTTTTTAACTGGTATTTTAGACGCGGATGTTTTAGGTTTTTTGTCTTTAGAAATTTACCAAGCTTCAATTAGTCAATTGGTGATTGATCGAGATGCCTATGTAAAAATAGCAGGCATCAATGATATTAGTCATTTACCTGAGAAAACGAAAGAAGATTTATTTATTACTCTTGCTGATTAAATGTATGACTAATTTATTTAGTCCCAGATTCCTATTAATAATTATGGTTGGGCTGATCTATTTGGCTTGGCCGTTTTTAACAGTGCAAGCAGCCACTGATTTATCTGGCAGAATATTATTACAAGTTGAGACCAATGGTGAGGCTTGGTATGTAAATCCATTAAATCAGCAGCGCTATTATTTGGGTCGACCAGATGACGCCTTTGCAATTATGCGCAGCTTAGGTCTAGGCATTAGTGAGTTAAATTATGCGCAATTTCAGTCATCTGGGGCGAGTAAATTGAAGGGAAGAATATTATTGAGGGTTCAAGCAAAGGGGGAAGCTTATTATGTTAACCCGCTCGACAATCGTTTAAATTATTTAGGGAGGCCAGCTGACGCCTTTGCCTTAATGCGTCGTCTCGGTCTCGGTATCAGTAACACTAATTTAGACCTTATCAGTATTGCTACTGAGTCCGCCTTAGCTCCTAATAATCAAGTTTTAAACAGCGGTCTCAGCCATCACTATACTTGGTCTTATAATAATCAACCGTATTATCTGGATGTCAAATTAAGCCCCGAATTATTTAAAAGTTATACTGAGAGTCCAAAAGTGTATACATATTTTGTTGGCTCTGAACCAGCCGATCCTCGAGCGGCTTTTTATGGCATGTTTCTTCAACTAAGGAGCGACGATCAAGAGACAATGGCTGTTTTAAATAAATTAAATTTACTGGCTCAAAGTATTGGCCTGAATGGTGATAAAGCTATGGCTTTTATTATGGCTTTTATCCAATATATTCCTTATGATCATGAAAAATTAGTGGCCGGCAACAATAATCCTTATTATCCTTTTGAGACTCTGTATTTAGATAAAGGAGTTTGTGCCGATAAAACTTTTTTGGCGGTATTATGGCTACGTAGTCTTGGTTATGGCGCTGCTATTTTAGACTTTCCGGAGAGTAATCATTCGGCAGCCGGCATTGCTTGTCCGCTGGCTGACTCTTTGGCAGCTTCTGGCTACTGCTACATTGAGACCACTAACTATTTTCCTATCGGAGTGGTGCCTCCTAATATCAGTGACGGGCAGGCCGTTGTTAACAAGGATCAGCTTGACTCATTGTTCAAGGCTGATAGATTGGGGCAAATGTATATTAAGCAAGAAAGTAACGGTAAACTTTTTCAGGGCATGGGTGCAATTAAGCTTGAAGCAGCTAGTATTTTATCTTTACGCCAAGAGCTTGATCAGGCTAAACCTGAATTAGATCAGCAACAAACGACGGTCACAGCAAGTTATGAGGCTTTAAAAATACAAGAGGCAGAATTAATGAGCTATAAAAATAGTGGTGATATTGCAACTTATAATTCCTTGGTGCCGGCCTATAACGAAGCAGTGGCCGCCTATACGGCTCAGGCTGATACCTACAGCGCCGCTGTTCTTGCTTACAATCTCCTCGCTCAACAATTTAATCACAGTTATAGTAGTTTTTATCAGCAATAATTTTACTTATATTAGGTAATTAATAATTTATACTTTACTTGACATAGCCCTAAATATCGGCTATTATTAGAGCTGTTGAGGTTTTTCCTTTGAATTTACCTCTTTTTATAATTTAAAAACGTCACGCCTGCACATTTTCTTGATTTATATTAATTGAAATATAGATTGATTACAGGCGGAAGTCCTGTTTTTATACAGGAGACAAAGAAAATTTATGATTAAGCTACCAAGTTTAGAAGAAATGTTAAAAGCGGGCATGCACTTTGGACACCGTACTCATCGTTGGCATCCAAAAATGAAGCCATATATCTTTGGTGCTAAAAATGGCATCTACATTATTGATTTAGAAAAGAGTCGTCAGATGTTAGAAAAGGCGTTAGAGTTTATGTCTCAATTAGTTAAGGAGGGTAAGCTCGTTTTGTTTGTTGGTACTAAGAGTCAAGTGAAAGCTCCGATGAAAAAGATGGCTGAGATGACTGGGCAACCATATATCGTTGGTAAGTGGTTGGGCGGTTATCTAACTAATTTCAGCGTTGTAAAAAAATCTGTTAAAAAATACACTGATTTAGTGGAAAAGAGAGATGCTGGTAAATTAGATAAATATACTAAAAAAGAACGTTTAGATTTTGATCGTGACATTAAGCGTCTCAATGAGCGCGTTGGCGGATTAACTGCTTTAAATAAGATGCCTGACGCTTTATTCGTTTGGGATATTAAAGAAGAAGAAACAGCCGTAGCCGAAGCGCGTAAGAAGAATATTCCAGTTATTGCTGTTTGCGACACTAATGTTAATCCCGAGTTGGCTAATTATCCAATTCCAGCCAATGATGACGCCACTAAAACCGTTAAATTACTAATGGAAATTATTCAGTCGGCCATCATTGACGCCAAAAAAGATTTGAAAAATTAAATTTGTTAGGTTTAGCTCGAGCTATTTCCCAACATTAATAATTATATGGAATTAATTAAACAGTTAAGAGAAATGACCGGTGCTGGTATTGTTGATTGTAAAAAGGCACTGCTTGAAGCAAATAATGATTTACAAAAAGCAGTTGATATTTTACGTAAAAAGGGAATTTCTAAAGCTGCCAAGCGCGGTGATCGTGAAACCACCGAAGGTTTAGTGAAGTTAGCAATTAGTCCGGCTGGCGATGAGGCTTATGCTTTTGAATTAACTTCTGAAACCGACTTTGTTTCTCGTAACGAGAAGTTTCAAGCTTTCGCTGAGGATGTGATGGCCCTCGTTATTAAAGAACGTCCAGAAAGCTTGGAGGCCTTATTAGCTTTAACAATGGCTCAGGGTAATGTTCAAGAAAATTTAGCTAGCTTAAGTGG